>NZ_JAGIPX010000168.1 GCF_017814945.1 Paraburkholderia sp. LEh10 | reverse complement strand
CCCGTCACGCCGGTGCATCGCGCAATGCGCTTTCGGACAAACGTCTGCTACTGCGCCACTTCTGTATAACGAGATGCACTGAACCCTCGCGATACCATCGTTCGCAGCAGCTACAGCCCTCCTGTTCAAACTGGTCGGTACTCGTGTCCTCATCATCCTCCGGCAGTTCCGGCACCAGGTTCGCTTCGTCATTCGACCACGCAGTCGGTATGGCATCGGTTTCGTTCAACCCGTACTCCTTCGGACACTCAATGATCGCGCCAATCTCGTCATTGATGAGGTCGCGCACGTATGCGTCCTCGTCCGGGCGAAACCGGCGCCATGCGCCGTCAACGAAATGGTGCAGTGTCACGACGGATTGTGTATCAACCTCAACGGCAATGCGGATTTTCAGAAACGGATCGCTGGCCCACGGCGACCCCCATCGACCAACTAGATACCTTCCAGTCATAATTCGCTTCCAGAATTCTGATCAAATTAGCTTACGGGACTCCTATGCGAGTCAAGCCCCGTCTCCTGAGTTTGACCGACCCAAGCCGCCCTTCGACGCCCGCGATGATTCGCCCACAGCCCGATGGTTATCGATTGAGTTAGCTGAGATGGTACACCTTGGTCACGGTTCCTCGGAACAGCGCCTCCCGTTCCTGCGTACTCGCCTGCGCGGTTAAGCGCTTGAACGCATTCCAGCCGTTGCTATAGGGATACGAGCCCTTATCGACCGGAAAATTGCTTTCGAACATGCAGCGGTTCGCGCCGAACGTCTCGATGCAGGTATGCATCCACGGCTTCCATGTTGCCGCCAGCTCGATCGATGAAGGCGGAAGCTCTCCTTTTTCGAAGTCGAAGCCGTTGATCCGCATACCCAAGCCACCGACTTTCACATACACGTTGGGCAACTGCGCCAGCTCGCGCATCGAGCTCGACCATGCGTCGAACACTTCCTTGCGTTTGTCTGTGTACCTGGCGATGCGCACGATCCCGCCGCAATGATTGATGATGAACGGCGTGTCGGGATACGCCTTCGCCAGATCGAAGAGTTCGGGCAATTGCGGGAAGAAGAGCCACGCGTCGTAGGAGAGGCCGAGCGTCCCAAGTTGTGCGACGCCTGACCGATAGGTCGGGTCCAGCAGCAATCCCTGCGGCGCTGCCGACAAGGGATTCATGAGCGTCTGGTCTGCGTCCCACGTTACGAGATGCCGCACGCCGCGCAAGCGGCCAGCGCCCGCCTGAAGCTCGGCTTCGAGCACTTCTCGCACTGCCGTACCGCGACGCAGATCCGCGTAACCGACGATACCTTTCGCGACCTGCGGCCTGCCTTTCTGCAACGGTGCGGTGGCCCCGACCACATATTCGATTTCGCCGACCGGGCGCATCGGTTCGGAACCATCTTTTCGATAACGCGTCAGTGCCTGCATGTACACGGACGCGGTGATGTTGTGCCCGGATCTGGCGTCTTCGAGATATTCATCGAGCAGGTAAGTCCATCCCGTGCGCTCATAGAAATGATGATGCGCGTCAACGATCGGCATGGCCGGTTCGAGCGCGGATTCAGTGCCCGAGGCGAGCCACGCGGCGCGAACGGGAAGATAATTGCTGGTCGTGCTCATGCTGCGGGTTTCCTCTTTTGCGAATCCTTGCCGCGCAGAGACGGCCGGGATCATGATCGATGCTGCCGCCGCGCCAAGGAGCCGGCGTCGCAAGGGCGAACGAAGCGGTACCATGTTCACTTCTTCTCCGTGTTGAAAGCGTAGAGCGAGAGGGTCAGCAGGGTCGTGATGAGCAGCACGAACGACAGACCGATCATTCCCGCCGTGAATGTACCGAAGCTGTCCTTGAGATAGCCCACGAGATACGGTCCCGCAAAGCCACCAAGCGCGCCAATCGAATTGATCAGCGCGAGGCCGCCGGCAGCGGCCTGCCCGGAGAGGAACCTGTTCGGCAACGTATAGAAAATCGTGCGGCCCGCAATCGTTCCGATGAGCGCCAGTGTGATGCCGGTCATGGCAGGCACCAGTTGATGGAAATTGGTCGATACGCCGAGCGCCACGGCTCCGATCAAAAGACCCGCGGCCCGGCTCGCGATGGGGCCGCCGCGCCGATCGACCCGCTTGGCCCACCACAGCAATGCGATGGTTGCAAAGAAATACGGCACCGCCGACATCCAGCCGGTCTGCGTCACGCTCATGCCGTGAGCCTTGAGCATCTGCGGCAGCCAGATGCCAATACCGTAGGAACCCATCGTGAAGCCGAACGAGATCATCGCAAGGATGTACGTGCGCACATCCTTCAACGCGGCGGCGAAATCCTTCTTTTTCTGTCTGGCGGCGCCCTCGCGGTCGAAGGCGCTCTGCAGCGCGTGCGGCTCCTGCGGCGACAGCCACGAGGCATCGGCGGGCTTGTCCGCAAGCATCTGCAGCACGAGGAAGCCGAGCAAGCACGCGGGCAAGCCCTCCACAATGAACATCCATTTCCAGCCAGCCAGCCCGAGGAAGCCGTCCATCTTGAGCAGCCACGTCGAAAGCGGACCGCCGACGAGTGACGAGATCGGCGTGGAGACGGTGAACCACGCGAGCACGCGAGTGCGATAGCTTGCCGGAAACCAGACTGCGAGGAAGAAGATCACGCCCGGGAAGAAACCCGCTTCGCCGATACCCAGCAGGAGCCGGAGCACGTAGAAACTGGTCGGTCCCACCGCAAGCGCCGTGGCAGCCGCGAAGAAGCCCCACGTGATCATGATGCGCGCCAGCCAGCGTCGCGCGCCGAATCGGTACAGCGCAAGGTTACTTGGAACCTCGCATACGCAGTAACCCGCGAACATGATGCCGGCACCCCAGCCGAACTGCGTCGCAGTCAACCCGAGGTCGTGGTTCATCGTCAGCGCGGCAAAGCCAACGCTTGTCCGATCCAGGTAATTGAAAAAGTACGCGAGCGCGAGAAGCGGGATAAAGCGCCACGCCGCTTTCTTAACCGCCTGTTGTTCCAGTGTGGAATCGACGGACCTGTCGGCCGTCATTTCCGGTGATATCGATGTCATGTTCCGTCTCCTGTGGAATCACGGCCGACCTGAACCATGCTGCACGTGCGCGGCAGTGATTCCTTGCGTGCTGCCAGGGTGTCAGGCGCTGGCGAGTTCGTTAGCCGACGGGCTCGCCGGATCGCCAGGCTGCTGGTCCCGACACCTGACGATGCCCGCTTCGATCAGCTGTCTGAGGTCTTCCGGCGTGTAACCGAGTTGCATCAGAAGCGCTCGCGTATCCTGTCCGAGTGAAGGCGGCGCTGCGCGGAGTTGCAGCCGCTCCCCGCCAAGCGTCAGAGGCAGCAACGCGGTCTTCGTGGATACAGGTTGACCAGCACCACTAGCGTCCGACGGCAATGTAACATCGGCAAGCCCCCCCGTTGCAAGCAGATGGGGATCGTCAAACATATCCTGGGGCTTGGTGATCGGCGCATATGGCAATCCGCAGCGTTCGAAGATCGCGCTGATCTCGGACGCCGTGAATGCTTCCATGTGCTTGCGAAGCTGCGGCAACAACCAGTCGCGTGCCTGCACCCGCTGATTGTTGGTCACGATGCGCTCGTCGGCCTTCAGCTCAGTCAGGCCGAACGCGTCACAGAAGATCGCCCATTGTGTGTCGGACACGACCGCCAGGAAGATCTGTTCGCCGTTCCTGACTGAAAACACGTCATAGACCGCCCATGCGGAGATCCGGCTGGGCATCGGTGCAGCAGCTTTTCCGGTTGAGCGTGAGCACGGAAGTCGATGGACTGTTTTGCAGCGTAAATGAGGGACGGCTGGCAAAGTAAAACGGGGACCTG
>NZ_JAGIPX010000167.1 GCF_017814945.1 Paraburkholderia sp. LEh10 | reverse complement strand
AGTAAGTGCCGCCCCGCACAGGGGCAACGCCCGCGCCGCGAGGCGCATCGCGGATGCCAGCGAAAGCAGCAAAAAACAAACCGCATTCGCGGATGCCAGCGACAGCAGCAAAAAACAAACCGCATTCGCGGATGCCAGCGACAGCAGCAAAACAAACCTCATAGCGGCTGCAAGCAAAAGCAAAAGCAAAAGCAAAGGCAAAACCAAAACAAAACCAAAACCGGCGGGCCGAAAGGCCCCGCCATCAATTCCCGATGTAATCGAACAACGACAGCTTCTGAATCATCGAGAAACCCTGCTGCGCAGCCTGCAGCGAGAACTGCGTCATCGTGTACTTGCTGATGACCTGCGTCAGGTTCGTCGTCGTCAGATCGGCGAGGTTACTCTGCGTCTGCAGCGAGTTGGTCTGCGTGACGGCCTGCAGCGCCTCGATCTCCTGCTCACGGCCGCCCACCGAGGTCTGAATCGTCGTCACGTTGTTCAGCGTGTTGTGCATCTGGGTGAGCGCCGTACCCAGCGCGTTCGTCAAGTTTGCCTGGCCGCCCGAGCCCAAAACGGGCGTTTGCAGCGCGGCTATCACGCTGTCGAGGTTCGCGAACACGTCGGTACTCGACTGTACAGCGGGCATCACCGCAAAAGTGTCATTTAGGTTCGGTGTACCCGAGATTGTCACGCTCTGACCGCCGGCGCCGAGCAAAATCGCCTGGCCGGACGTATAAGCCCCCGCCGTGGGTGGCGTGCCAGCCGTAATGTCGGTGAGGTTGTACGTCGTCGGCGAAGTGAACTGGATCTGGTACTGATGCTGGTTCGTCGGGTCGGCCGGATTGATGACAGACACGTTGCCGATCGTGCCCGTGCCCGTATTGGCCGGGTTGCCGGTCGTCACGGGCGTGCTGCCCGCTGGCGAGATGCTCTGGAACACGGCGCGGCCCGTATCGCCGGTCGCAATGTCGCGCGTGCCCGACACCTGCACGTGCTGCACGCCGTTGTCGCCGTAATATTGCACAGCGCCGCTCGCGTTGATCGCGAACGGCGGTGTCGCTGCCTGATACCCAGCGTACAGATAGTTGCCCGAGCCATCGGTGCCGTTCGCAAGACCCATCAACTGATCGCGCAGCCCCTTCAGCTGCGTCGCGATCGCGCCCCGATCGCCGTTGTTGAGCGTGCCGTCGCCCGCGCGGACGAGCTGCGTATTGATCGAGGTCAGCACGTTGGCGATACTCGACAGCGAGCTGTCTTCCGACTGCAGTGAGGCCAGCGCCGTGTTCTGATTGTCCGAGTACTGCGACAGCGTCGCGCCCTGCATGCTGAGCTGCACGGCCTGCGCGGCGCCGACCGGGTTATCCGACGGCGTCGCGAGGCTCACGCCGCTCGACAGCTGCTGATACAGCTGCGCCAACGTGGCCTGCTGATCGTCCATCGTCTGGACGTTCATGCCGAAATATTGCGTGGTAGAAATGCGCATATGCGTTCAACGCCTCACTGGAAGATGCCGAGGATCGTCTGGAACAGCGTGGAGGCCGTCTGGATGACCTTGCTGTTCGCCTGATACAGCTGCTGGTACTGCAGCAGGTTCGCCGCTTCCTCGTTGATGTTCACGCCCGAGATCGACTGCTGGGCCGTCGTGATCTGCGTCACGAGCGCCGTCTGTGCCTTGCTCGACGTCTGGACCTGATTCGTCTGGTTGCCGATGTCGTTCACGTAGTTCGCATACGCGTTGGTCAGCGTGAGCGTGCCGCTGCCCATCGCCTTCGCGGTCACGAGATTCGAGATCAGCTGTGCGTTGCGGCCGTCCTTGCCACCCGCCGGGTTCGACGCGATCGTGAACGTGTCGCCGTTGGCCGGCGTGCCCGTGATCTGCAGCGAGACGTTATTGATCGTGGGGCCCGTTATCGTCAACGATGCGCCCGTGACAGGGTTGTACGGCACGTTGGGCGTCGCAGCCGTGATGTTGTAGGTGGCGGGAGGCGTGCCGGCGACTGTCACAGTCGAGCCGACCGGGAAGCCCGACAGCGTGCCTGTCCCCGAGTTGTACACAAGCGCCGTCGAGGGCGGCGGAGGCAGCGTATAGCCCGCCGTCACCGTGCCTTGCGTCACCGTGGCGGCGCCCGTATTCGCGTTGCCCGCCGTCACCAGCACGGGCGACGAAGCCGCGATGGCCGAGCCGTCGCTCGTCGTCAGCGCGAAGCCGTTCAGCGCGCCGCGCGTCGGCTCGACGGTGAACGAATCGCCAGGGTTCATCGTGCCCGACCCGCCCAGGGAAAAATTCATGCCGCCGATCGGCGCCGCCAGGTTGGGCGACTGGCCGACGACCTGGCCCGTTTCGCGATCGGTGAGCGTGTAGCTGGCGCCGTCGAACGACAGCGTGTAGTCGCCCGTCGTCGGCTGCGCGGGATTCGCGAACGACACGCCCAGCGTCGCGCCGCCCGTGTTGTTCGCGTTCGCGTAGATGGTCGGATTGCCGACCGTGAAAAGCGCGCCGCCCTTGTTGCCATTCAGGTCGATACCGAGCGCGTTCTGCGCGTTCACCTGCGACGCAAAGCTGGTCGCGATCGCGCCGAGTTGCGCTTCGGCGGGATCGAGTGTCTGGCTGCGGAACGTCATCAGCCCACCGATCTGCCCTCCCAGCGCGGCGCTATCGGGCAGGATTTGCGGCGTCGTCGTCCCGGCCTGGCTGGCGAGACCAGCGAAGGCAACGGCGGTTTCCGTCGGGTCAGACGGCGAAGTGACCGTCGTGAGATTGAAGCTCTTGTCGGCAACGACGAGCGGCTGGCCGTTGCCCATGAACACGCTGTATCCCGTGCTGCCTTGCACGACCTGCACGCCGACCAGCTGCGACAGGTTCGATATGGCGAGGTCGCGCTGGTCGAGCAGTTGATTCGGCGGCTGGCCTTGCGCGCTCAGCGCCTGGATCTGCGAATTCAGTTGCGCGATCTGGGCGCTGTAGCCGTTGATCTGCTTGACGGTATCGCCGATCTGCGTATTGACGCTCGCGCGCAGCTGGTCGTACTGCTCGCCTGCTGCGTTGATCTGGTCCGCCAACGATTGCGCGCTGCTGATGGCGCTTTGGCGCATCGCCGGATTCGACGCATCGTTTGCGACGTTCTGCAGGCTCGTGAAGTAGCCGGTGATCGCGCTCGAAATGCCCGTGGTCGGATTGCCGACCATGTTGTTGAGCTGCGCGATCAGGTTGTAGTACGTGTTGAGCGAGCCTGATTGCGACTGTGCGTTGTTCAGTTCCGTGGTCAGGTACTGGCTGTACTGGCGCTGGACGGTCGTCGTCGACACACCGCTGCCGAGATAGCCCGAGCCCGTGTACTGCCCACTCGATTCCGCATAGACAGGACGCTCGACGGAATAGCCTGGCGTCGCCTGGTTGCTGATGTTCTGACCCGTCGTCGTCAGCCCCCACTGGGCTGCGTTGAGTCCACTTAGGCCGATGCTAAAAAGGTTGCTGGACATGCGTCATCCTGAAGGGGCGGAGCATGTCGCACCGCCGGGTTGACTGAACACTTTGTATATCGGCTTCGCGGCGGGAAGATTGAGGGCGGGAATGGGATTTTCTGTCTGCGAGCGCTATTTGTTTTGCGTGCGTTTGCTTAGCTTTTATTTGCGCGTGTTTCCGAGAATGCGGTTTGTTTTGGCGCTATCGCGGGCGGCTTGTTTTGCCGCTGTCGCTGCGGTGTGCTTTGCCACTATCGCTGGCATCCGCGATGCGATTTGTTTTGCCACTATCGCTGGCATCCGCGTTAGCGCCTCGCAGCGCAGGTGTTGCCCCTGTGCGGGGCGGCACCTACTTTCTTTGCCGCGGCAAAGAAAGTAGGCAAAGAAAGCCGCTC
>NZ_JAGIPX010000166.1:260-3984 GCF_017814945.1 Paraburkholderia sp. LEh10 | reverse complement strand
GTCCATGTGCCGTCGCCGTAGCCGAATGTGTTGCCGAGCCACGACGTCTGCACGTTCAGCGCGGGTTCCGCGAGTGCGTGCAGGGTCGCGAGCAAGGCAAACGCGCACATCGCGCGGGCAAGCGTGAGTCGGGACAACGTGAGTTCTCCAGTCGAGACGAAACGAAAGACGCGCAATCGGGAAGTCTGCAAAGCGAAAAGCGCAATGCGCGCAATCGCGGTAATGCGCAATGATCCAATCAGCGCCTAACGGTACGTGCAAAGAATGACAAAGGAAATTCGCAAATAATTCAAAATTATTCGGCGGACGGAACATGCGAAAAGAAAAGCGAAAAAAATTGGCCGCGCATGCATTTCAGGCAATTTTTTGTACGCAAAAAAACGTTCCTACCGCGCCGGATGCCGTATCCGGATCTCTTGCCAGCGATAGCGGCGCGCCACGTATCAAGCTGCAACGGTCTATTTCGATAAATAAAATTCCCTTCGTTTTATTCGAATCAATTCGTTTATTTCGTTGAGATTTTTTGGTCGATTTTATTTGCCTAGAATCGAAGCCACTTTGCCGTCTTCATGGTGATCGCCTCGCGACACCGTGCATGGCCCAACGAATACCGCATCAGGCGCATACACGGACGCTCATGACAGCCAGCACCCCGCCCGCTTCGCCCTCGCACAACGGACGCATCGTCCAGCTCGACGGACTGCGCGCGATTGCCGTGCTCGCGGTATTCGCGCAGCACGCATTGAAGGCGCCGTTGTGGATGGGCGTCGATCTGTTTTTCGTGCTGAGCGGCTTTCTGATCACGGGCATCCTGCTCGAACGCAAGGCGCGCGGGCAGTCGTACTTCAGCTACTTCTACGCGAGACGCGCACGGCGCATCCTGCCGCCTTATCTGCTGCTGATGGCCGTGTCGTCGCTGCTGTTCGGTTTCGGCTGGGCGCAGCATTGGGCGTGGTATGCGTTCTTCGCGACCAATATCGGCGACGCGCTCGGACAAAGCGGACATGACAGCCTGAACGTGCTGTGGTCGCTTGCAGTCGAAGAGCAGTTCTATATCGTCTGGCCGTTCGTGATCCTGCTCGTGCCCGAGCGCGCGCTCGGGCTGGCGGCGGGCGCGCTGATCCTGCTGGTGCCTGCGCTGCGTGCCGTCGCGACGCCGTGGTTCGATTCGTTCTGGCCGATCTATTACCTGACGCCGTTTCGCATGGATCTGCTCGCGGCAGGGGCGCTGCTCGCCGTCGCCGTGCGGCGCGACGCGAACGCGCTGGAGCCGTTCAAGTGGCTCGCCGTGGCCGGCGTGTGCGTGGCGCTCGCGGTGCTCGCGTGGCTGCATCTGCACTACCCGCGCTTTCGCGCGGCCAACACGCCGCTGTCGAATGCGGGTCTGTACAGCGTGTCGCTCGTGCTGTGCACGTCCGTCGTCATCATCGCGCTGCGCAGCAACGGCATCGTGAAGCGTGTGCTGTGCAATCCGTTGCTCGTCCATATCGGCACGATCAGCTACACGATCTATCTGATCCACCTGACGATCCTCTACGCGCTGTGGCCGCTGCATTACAACCGCTACGTGACGGCCGCGCTCGCGCTCGCAATCACGCTGCTCTATGCGAGCGCGTCGTGGTTCGGCTTCGAGCGTCGCCTGATTCACGGCAGCGCAACGCGCGACGTACAACACGAGCAGGCTTTGCACACAGCGCGCGAAGCGTCGAGGACGAGCGCATGAAGCCGTCGTTGCCGCTGCGGGCCGCCGCGTGTGCCGCCGTCCTGTGCGCCGCCCTCGCCCATGCGCAGGACAGCGCGAGCCGGCAGGTGCTGATCGAGGCATACGGTGATTCGACGACGCTTGGCATCTCGTGCAGCGACGGCCGCTGCGGGCCGCGCGCCGACAACGTGGTGGCGTACCTGCAAGACGAGCTGCGCGCGAAGTATGGCGCGCGCGTGTCGGTGGCCAACCATGGCGTTGGCGGCACGATGGCCTCGCAACTGCGCGACGGCACGGGTCCCGGCGGCAATAGGCCCTGGAAAGCGCGCCTCGCCGCATCGAATGCGCAGATCGTCACGATCAACTACGGCATCAACGAGGTGATGCACAACCAGACGCCCGAGCAGTTCTACGAGGCCGAGACCGACCTCGTCAACACCGCGCGTGCGCTCGGCAAGCTGCCTGTGCTGCAGACCTCGAATCCGATGCCGGATGCGCGTCTGAACGCGCGTCTTGCGGCCATGGCCGCGATGACGCGGCGCGTAGCGTCCGAACAGCAGGTGCCCCTCGTCGATCACTACGCGGCGATCTCCGCGATGGCCGACTGGAAGACGCACATGTCCGACGGCGCGCACCCGAAGCCGGAGTTGTATCGCGTGAAAGCGCAGCAGGACTTTCAGGTGATCGAGCCGCTCGTGCGGCGTCTCGTCGACGGCGATGCTGCATCCCCTCTTCATTCAATTTCCGACAACCCGACGAAAGGCAACTCATGACCACACAACGCAAGGCCATCATCACCGGCGTATCCGGCCAGGACGGCGCCTATCTGACGAAACTGCTGCTCGGCAAGGGCTATCAGGTCACGGGCACCTATCGCCGCACCAGTTCCGTCAACTTCTGGCGGATGGAAGAGCTCGGCGTCATGAACGATCCGAACCTGCAACTCGTCGAGCACGATCTCACCGACGCGGGCTCGACGCTGCGTCTGCTCGACACGGTGCAGGCCGACGAGCTGTATAACCTCGCTGCACAGAGCTTCGTCGGCGTGTCGTTCGACCAGCCGTCGACGACGGCACAGGTGACGGGCGTCGGCGTGCTGAACTTGCTCGAAGGCATCCGCACCGTGAACCCGAAGATGCGCTTCTACCAGGCGTCCACCTCGGAGATGTTCGGCAAGGTGCAGGCCGTGCCACAGCGCGAGGACACGCCGTTCTATCCGCGCAGCCCGTATGGCGTCGCGAAGCTGTTCGCGCACTGGTCGACGATCAACTACCGCGAGTCGTACGGCATGTTCGCGACCAGCGGCATTCTGTTCAATCACGAGTCGCCGCTGCGCGGCCGCGAGTTCGTCACGCGCAAGATCACGGACACCGTCGCGAAGATCAAGCTCGGCAAGGCCGACGTACTCGAGCTGGGCAACCTCGATGCGAAGCGTGACTGGGGTTTCGCGCTCGAATACGTCGAAGGCATGTGGCGCATGCTGCAGGCGCAGGAGCCCGACACCTACGTGCTAGCGACTAACCGCACGGAGACGGTGCGCGATTTCGTGAAGATGGCCTTTGCGGCTGCCGGCTACCAGCTCGAATGGTCGGGCCGCAACGAGCGCGAAACGGGTATCGACGTGAGGACAGGCAAGACGCTGATTCGCGTGAACCCGAAATTCTACCGGCCCGCCGAGGTCGATCTGCTGATCGGCTGCGCGGACAAGGCGCGTGAAAAGCTCAACTGGAATCCGCAGACGTCGCTCGAGCAGTTGTGCAAGATGATGGTCGATGCGGATATTGCGCGGAATCAGAATGGGGTCTCCTGGTAGGGGCCTTGCCGGGGGCATGGTGTGAGGTGGTTCGCCTTGCCCTTTCGCGGGCATGCCGCTATGGGGTTCGCCTTGCCCTGCGTGGGCATCCGCGATGCGGTTCGCCTTGTCCTGCGTGGGCATCCGCGATGCGGTTCGCCTTGCCCTTTCGCGGGCATGCCGCTATGGGGTTCGCCTTGCCCTGCGTGGGCATCCGCGATGCGGTTCGC
>NZ_JAGIPX010000166.1:0-160 GCF_017814945.1 Paraburkholderia sp. LEh10 | reverse complement strand
CTTGCCCTGCGTGGGCATCCGCGATGCGGTTCGCCTTGTCCTTTCGCGGGCATGCCGCTATGGGGTTCGCCTTGCCCTGCGCGGGCATCCGCGATAGCGCCTCGCGGCGCGGGCGTCGCCCCTGTGCGGGGCGGCACTTACTTTCTTTGCCGCCGCAAAG
>NZ_JAGIPX010000165.1 GCF_017814945.1 Paraburkholderia sp. LEh10 | reverse complement strand
GCCTCAAGGGTTCGCTACGCCGGGCTCACGCCCGCCCTTGACCCGCAAAACCACCCACTCGGATTTCAAAAGAGGCAAAGTTTCCATGACATGTGTTTTGAGACGGATGTACACGCATCTGAAGGATGTCAATTTTCAAGAACAAGCTATCGATATCGGTCGACAATGCCGACGAACTTGACAAAACTGACGCAATAATTCAGTGCATGCCTCACAAATTCAGCATGGTACGAACCTTGCGTTTTCGCTTATCGATGTAGCGATCAACGCGGTCTGTCTTCCCAACCAATTATTGAGAAAAACTTCTATGGTTGTTCAACGAACATCCCTTTTAGCAGAACTTGCGCATGATATCGCGACGCTCACGCCTCGAGCAGCAGAAAAAATCGCAGAACTGGTCAAACTGCAAGACGAGACGCAGATTTACATTCGTCTGCGCGCCGAAGTGCGTGGCTTCGACGATATAAGATATTTTATCGTGCTAGATGATTCAGTCGGTCATTCCGACATTAAGGTAAAAACGCAGGGCGTTGCGATATTTATTGATAACGCCAGCTTGAAGTATCTCGCGGGCGCCCAGATCGACTATGATGAGCGAGCACCCCACCCGTGCTTCGTGATCGATAGCCTGAACGAACAAACGTTTTGCGGTCACAGTAGTGCCTTTGCGACGTGTCCTCGTTGAAGTTGGAACGCGATGAAACGTTGCTCTTTGATTCGATTGGCGTCGTAGCGGAAACAAACGGTGGTGGTTGCATCTCTCGCGGCTCATGACGAAGATCTCTATGACCTACGCCACGAACTACGAGCGGCCACCTCGATCCTGACTTCAAACTTAGACTTCAATGACCAGATCAATACGCAAGAAAACCTAGCGCACGGGCGCTCATATAAATTATTCTGTGCAGCAATCAAGCGACAATCGGCCTTGGCCATGTCCGTACTGTCGATCCAAACCAAACGTGCCGATCGACGTCCGATTCGCGCCGCGAGCCGAAATTCAAGCGATTTTTGCTGCTCCTGACCTCTCGACCCCGTTCGAAGCACGTCATCACGCGATGCAGCTACCGATGTATAACACCGGCGCACGAGTTGCGGCGATTACGATAACCTCTTGCAGCCAGGTTGAGTTCGTCAGTCGCAGCAGCTTCTGCATCTTCACGGCAAGAACGTAAGGAGCGGTGTGTGCCACTCTGAACCAGGACGGCTGACGCGATCGGGAAATGGATGCGCGAACGAGACGCGATGCCGACCTTCGCTATTGTTCACCAACTACTGCAGCGAGACGTCGACCCGCAATAGCGTCGATTGCATCCTGAAAAGGCGATCGTCGAAGTGGTGCATACCTATCCGAGTCTGTCGAAAAAGCACAAATCGCCCCGGTCATAAGGCACGCGACGGCGACGCATCTGTTGCAGGCCGACATCGACATCAGTGTCATCGCATTGTTGCTGGACAATGAAAGCATCGACACGACGCATCGACCAAGAGTCCCACCTTGCGCACACGGAGGACGCTTGTAGCCTATCGGGCCGCGGACGCCGTGTTTTCACGCAGCCGACAAGTTCATGGCTATCCTCGAAACTCTCTGATTATGCGCACCGCGACGATCGGGCTGCCGTGTTTCAGACGGTTCAGCGGCCGTCGTTTCGCCCAAATTTGCCGATGTGGGTATTCCGAGCCGACCCTCGGATAGGGTGCCCCTCAAATGGACGTTTGCGCGTCTTCAGACTCGTCGGAAAGTCAAGATTTGACACATATCCGTGCGACCGCACGATCGAGCGCCGCGCGATGAAGGACATCAAGCGACGCTTGTTGAGCTACTTGCCCCACTGCCGATGCAACCAGTGCATGGCAATCTGCAATGCTGCGCAGAGGTGCCACGCTCTGCAGATTCTGCATGATAGAGGCCTGTAGCTTATCTAGAATTGGTCGGATGACACCCGCTAAGCTCTGGCGCGGCGTGGCAGGGGCATCGCCCTGACGTCTCCAGTTGTTAAGCAGCGCGTACTGAACTTCTTTGTTGGCTTCAACCTGGTCCGAGAAAATGTTTATCGCATCCTCCGCAGTTAGCCCGTACTCAGACGCCATCGTCGCCGCATTTGCAATGACTTGCGCTTCCCGCTGACGGTCGTAGACGGGTTGACCAGTGTCCCACTTGCTAAGAGCGACCTGGTCAGCGGTGTTAAGGCGATCCGCCATGCTACGCACAAGCGGCACGAACGCATCCTGCTGCGCTCCAATGCCGGGCGAGCAGCCTGCCACGAACCATAAAGCTAGTGCAAGTGTCACGGCATGCCGAGTCCCAACGGGCCCAACCTTCTTCTTCATTTCCAATACTGCTACTCCTATTGGTCGATACTTGCCAGCGGCATAGCGACTGGAGACACCTCGTCGCCCGATACCGGTCGAGCGACCGGGGAAATCTCCGTCAATGCGCCCCTGACCTAGCACGAGACGGACAGGCCAAATTCGGGAGGAAGAACATGAGAGCACCGAGATGGTTCGTCTCTTACGACGCCTTTCTAGAAGGAAAGGCATCATCCCGACTATCGAACGATGGTGAATTTACAACCCGAAGCGGTCGGATCAGTGCATTCATAGTAGATAACGCCAAACGGGCCTTCTTTCCGATGCCACACTGTACTACCCTCCAACGCGACAACCGGCTCCGGAAGCGAATTAGGTTTATATCGTAAGTCTACGGTACCTTTGTCAACTTCATAAGAGCACTTGGCTAACGATCCTCGCGATATGTCATCATCCTGCGCTGGATAAAACGTGGCGGCGTTAAACTGCCTGATATTGCCTCCGCTACCTGCAGGCGCAATACCCAGCCATTCACCTTCGTTATCACCGGTTCGCGCCGAGTACACGCTCACTGTCCTCTTGATCTGGGCTGGAGAAGGGCAGCTTTCTACCGTTGCAGCCAGCGTATGAGCTGATACGCCAAGCGCAAGTATAAAAATCAAAAAACCTTTCTTATTCCTCATTTGTACTCCTTTGAAATATTGATTAACGAGTTCTTGCAGATCGTCTCGCCTTTCGACTCAAAAGACGAATTCTCAAGCGACGTTTTCACTCCCGTCCGATCTTGCAACGTTGGAGTGTCTGCGTTGGCCGCAGGGCACCTGCGATGACGATCTTGCGCGGGGCCGAACTGTAGCGAGACACGTGCTTGAAGAAAGGCGCGGCCGTAGTGTTGTCGCACCGCTTTTGCAGCAACACGGACGAACACCCAACTGGACGCCATGGCACGCCACAGCACGTACGGCTCGCCACGCAGACCGTCCATCAGGCGATTCACAGTCACACGCGACCCCGTGGAGATGAGTGAGCACGCATACCGCCTACCACTGCACCGATGCATGCGCAAACAACGCACAGCGTTCCAACGAACTGGGATCTGCTTATCGGCTGTGCAAGTACGAGGCAGCCGATCGCCGCCGCGATCGCAGGCTCGGTGCACATCACGACACCGAATGCGGATGCGTTCATCCGACGCAGGGCGATCAGTTTAAGTATGTATGGGACGATCGGCACCAAGACTGCAATATATGCGGCGTTGACGAGTTGCCCCACAGGCAAATGGCCGCCGCTCAGCAGAATACCGAATGGTCCGGTAATGACAGCGGCTGCGATCAGGGACACAGAAAGCCCTTCCGGCCCCTCAAACATCATGCCGACGCGCTTCTTCAACACGATGTGCGCGACCCAGCCGAGTGCCGATCCAATCGGGAAGACCAAGTCAATAGGGCTGACCACCCACATGCCGTCCTGCCGAGCTAGCAATAGCACGCCCGCGACTGCGAACACCGGCCACATCAATCTTCTGAGTCTGCGCTCGCCGAATGTCGCGACCGCGACCGGCCCAAGGAAGCTGACGGCCACTGCAAACCCAAGCGGCACACGCCGCACTGCCTCGAAGAAGCATAGTGTCATACACGCCGCCGCACTGCCAAGCGCGACCGCGGCACCCCAGTGCTGGCGAGAATACTTGTGCAGCGGCGGTCTCGCGATGGCCGCGAGCGCTATCGCTGCGAAGCACAACCGCAACCAGGTTATGCCAACGGTACTGTGTTTTATGCCTCTTTTGAAATCCGAGTGGGTGGTTTTGCGGGTCAAGGGCGGGCGTGAGCCCGGCGTAGCGAACCCTTGAG
>NZ_JAGIPX010000164.1 GCF_017814945.1 Paraburkholderia sp. LEh10 | reverse complement strand
TTGTCTGATATGGAGGATTGCAAAACATCTGATCGAGCAGGTTATCCACCGCCGGCCAGCGTCGTGGTCGTAACAGGTGCGTATTCCACGCAAATCGAGCAGCCGTTCCACGGCAAAGCGAGCAGGCATTCCACGCGAAGCCGAACGGATATTCCACAGCAAAGCGAGCGCTGCGGACGTAGCGACGCGGGGTGAGTTCTTTTACTCCTTCTCGTCTTCGGTGGTCAAACCATTTCGGCGCTTGCGCATCGATTCGCCTGATAGCGTGAGTCGATGTGCGTTGTGAACCAGCCGGTCGAGAATCGCGTCAGCAAGCGTTGGATCACCGATGGCGGCGTGCCAGCTATTGACCGGGATCTGGCTGGTGACGATCGTCGAACACCGGCCGTGCCGGTCGTCGAGCACCTCGAGCAGATCGCGCCGCGCCGGATCCGACAGCGGCGCCATGGCGAGATCATCCATGACGAGGATGTCGGTCTTTGCCCATTGTGCGAGCAGCTTCGCATAGCCGCCGCCACCGTGCGCGATGGCCATCTCCTCGTTGAACTTCGGCATGCGCAGATAGCAGGCCGAGAAGCCCTGACGGCATGCCTGGTTGACCATCGCGCATGCAAGCCAGCTTTTGCCAAGCCCGGTTGGCGCGACCAGAATCACGTTCTGATGCGCCCGTATCCATTCGCCGGCAAGCAGCCGGGCGAGTAATACGCGGTCGAGTCCGCGGGGCTCGCGGTAGTTGATGTCCTCCGGTACCGCGTCAGGGAAGCGCAGCTTCGCGCGGCGCAGCCGCGCCGTCAGAAGTCGCGACTGACGTTCGCTTGCTTCGCGTTCGACGAGCAGTCCGAGGCGCTCCTCGAAGCCGAGCTGATCGATGCTGTTCTGGGAGTGCTGGTCGGCCAGCGCGGCGGCCATGCCGAACAGGCGCAGCTCGTGCAGCCGTTCAACGGTCGGGTGATGCAGCATGTCAATACGCTCCTTTTAATGGAAGTAGGACGGCCCGCGCACGTTGGCGTGCACGAGCGGCAGTTCGGTCTGGGCGACGGGCGCATCGGCCTTGCTCTCCAGACCATTCTTCAACGTTGAGGCGATGAACCGGTAGCTCGGCGCCTTCAGATCAATGGCGCGCTGGCAGGCGGCTTCCAGCCGCGCACGGCCGTAGTCCTTGCCCATGCGCAGCACGCCCAGGCAGGCGCGGTAAGCCTGCTGCGGATGCTGGCGACCGCCAAGCAGGTGTTCGATGACCGCAGCGGTGTGCGGACCGATGTCGGTGGCCCAGTTGATCAGCCGTTGCGGATTCCACTCCGTGGTGGCAGCCCGATGATTCGGCGGCATATGGGCAGCGATCGTGGTGTGATGGCCGCGGCGCTCGCTCTTCGCATGCGCGGCTATACGCTGACCGCGCAGGAAGATCTCGACCGTTGTCTTTGTATGGCGCACGTCGACCTGCTCGCGCGCGTGGCAGTACGAGACCGAGTAATAGTGTTCGTCGAGTTCGACGTGGTAATCGATGCCCACACGCGCAACCTTCCACTGTGCATACTGATAAGGCCTTTCTGGCAGCGGCCGAAGTGCTGGGCGATCAAGTTCCTCGAAGGCGCTGCGGCGGCAGCCGGGCAGCTTCTTGAACGGCCTGTTGTTCAGTTCGACGAGCAGCGCGGCTATTGCGCGATTGGCTTCGTCCAGGCTGAATAGCCGCTGGTTGCGCAACCGGGCCAGAATCCATCGCTGTGCCAGGAGCACCGACTGCTCGACCTTCGCCTTGTCGCGGGGCCGACGTTTGCGTGCCGGGATGATCGCCATCGAGTAATGGGCAGCCATCTCGCCGTAGGTGCGGTTCAGAACCGGATCGTAGAAGTCGGCCTTGTGTACGCCGGACTTCAGGTTGTCGGGCACCAGGATCTCGACACAACCGCCGATGAAGTTCAGTGCGCGCACATGCGAACCGATCCAGTCCTCAAGCTGCTGGGTCCAGGTGACCTCGGCATATGTGTAGTTCGATGCGCCGAGCGTCGCGACGAACAGTTCCGCCTCGCGGATCTCGCCGGTGTACGGATCAACGATGCCCAGCCTGTTACCCGAGTAGTCGATGAACAGCTTCTCGCCCGGAGTGTGTGTCTGGCGCAGCGTGACCGGCAGGGCCGCCGCCCAGCGCTCGTAGTGCTTGCAGAACCAACTGTAGCCGTAACCTTCGGGCTCCTGGGCCTTGTACTCGTTCCAGAGCAGGTCCAGCGTTACGCCTCGCCTGCCAAGCTCGCGATGCACGAGCGCCCAGTTGGGCAGAGGGCGTGTCCGGCTCAACGACGGTGGCGGCGGAAACAGCAGCGCCTCGAGTGCCGCGTCGTCCATCGACATGGCCTTCCCGAAGTCCAGTTGCGCACGCCGGGCACGGTCCAGGTAGTCCCAGACCGTCGCGCTCGAAGCGCCGATCGTCGTCGCGATCTCGCGCTGGCTACGTTCACATAGGAAACGCAGGCGCAGCACTTCCCTGATTTGGCGCATGGATAACCTTCTATTCGACATTCGGCCGCCCGACAAAATCGTCAAGCGTGCCATGGTTATCCGCGTCGCCGTCCCTCCACCTTACTGCTCGGTTACGCGTGGAATTCGCGCTCGGGCAGTCGTGGAATCCCTGCTCGGTTTGCCGTGGAATCGGCGCTCGCTTTGCTGTGGAATCCGTGCTCGGTTTGCTGTGGAATCAGCGTTCGGTTTGGCGTGGAATACGCATAACAGGCGACCCGCCGGCCGGCCGTGAATAACCTGTCGCGCTCTCGAATGGGAGATAACTGACGGAAAAATGGATCGCGAAAGGGCTTGACTTCCAATGCCCCATAGAAGTCTTACTGTGTCACATAATCAGTTGCGCGGTCTATTACCGGGCTATGCCATCGTTGCATGAGCCGTAAGCCAAGCAGGATGCGCAACGTGGTAATGGAATCAGGAACGTGGCGTTGAGCGCGCTGGACTGCCCCGTGGGATGTAATCCGGGGGAAGGGCAGGCAGCGCGCGTTCGGGGAAGTTTTTTTTATCGCGCTCATCTGAACGCATCCTGAGTCGCTGAGCCATCAGAAACCCATACGCAGCGATACTCAGCGTGGCGTGATGGTGAAAGCCCCGCCACCCTCGTCCTTCATAATGACCGAGCCCGAACTCCTGCTTCAGGTCCTGATAGTCGCGCTCGATGCGCCAGCGCATTTTGGTCACGAACACAAGCTGCTCGAGGGTCGCCTCTTCGGGGGCGGTAGTGAGAAAGTATTTGAGCGGCTCCGTATCGCCATCAGGCCATTCAATGAGCAGCCATTCTTCTTCGCGAACAGTACTTCGCCACGTGTCGCGATGTGCGGGGCGAACCCGCACGGCGGCAAAGCGTGAGGAAAGTGCCGCGTTGCTGCCTTCCCGCCAGGTTACGGCCTGCCAGGCGGTTGCGGGCAATTGCATGGCCAATTCCTTCACCACGATCGGCTCGTGGCCGGGCGCACGGCGCAGCAATGTCGGTGGCTTGCCGCGTCCGCTCCAGGGCTTGGGCGGAAGCGGCGCTGTACCTGGCGCCCACACAGAGGTGCCCGGCCGGATCCCTACCGCGTACAACAGACCCAGTTCAGTTATGCCCTCACGGAATGCGGTTTCGTCGCCATACCCAGCGTCGGCCAGCACGATGCCCGGCGCAACGCCGGATGCTATAGCCTCGCGAAGCTGGGCCAGCGCAATCTGTGGCTTGGTCTGAAAATCCAGTTCGTCGGGAATGCCAGCGCGACGGGCACGTTCCCGGTCGTCAATCCATTCCTTGGGGACATACAATTGCCAGGCAATTGGCAGGCTGCCGCGTTGCGTCGCGATCGACAGGCTCACGGCGATCTGGCAGTTGTCCTGTTTGCCGAGTTGCCCACAGTACTGACGTGCCACCCCGACCGAATGACGTCCCTTCTTTGGAAAGCCGGTGTCGTCAATAATCCAGTAGTAGCCGGCCTCTTCAGCAGCGTGTGCGTCTAACGCGGGCATCACCCATTCGCGTACCCGCTGCAAGACCGCAGGATCAGACCAGTCTGCCTTGGCCACAAAGTGGTGGAGTGACTGGTGCTTCGCACTCGCGTGAAGTGGGTCAATATGCGCGGCCATCGGCTCGACGCTCTTACGTGACAACGGCAATACCAGGCCCGAACAGTAGCCCTTGAGACCGGCATAGCGATCGGCATGCCCTAACGCCTGTG
>NZ_JAGIPX010000163.1 GCF_017814945.1 Paraburkholderia sp. LEh10 | reverse complement strand
GTGATCGCGCCGTTCGCATTCGTGTGCGCTTCGCTGATCCTGTACTGGGCGAAGTGGCCGCTGACGGGCGAGATCATTCTGTTGATGATCGTCGCGCTTCCCGTGTTCTTCTACTTCCAGGCGAAGTCGGGCTTTGGTGGCTTCAACCAGGACCTCAAGGCGGCGTGGTGGCTGGTGGCTTACCTGCCCGTGATGGCGATCCTGTCGCTGATCGGCAGCAAGCAGTTCGGCGGGCTGGGCATGCTGCCGTACGGCTGGGACATGCTGGTGGTGATCGTGTTCTCGCTGATTTTCTATTACTGGGGCGTGCATACGGGCTATCGCTCGGCGTATCTCGACGAGCGCAATGCGACCCGAGTCAGCGAAGCGTCCGAATACGCGACGAGCGGTTTGCACGGCGAGGAGTGGATGTCGGCGCGCTAAAGCGCACGGCTGAAATATTTTCAGTGCAGAATAGGGCTCGCTTCGTATCGCCGCTCTGTGCGCAGACCGTGAAAGCGGATCACGCGTGCCGTAATCCGCTTTGCGTTTGTCGAGCCATCGATGCGTACGACATCGTATGGATTTCACTCACCGACAGCCTCGATGGACTATTTCCGCATCCTCGAACAGATTCACGCCGACTTGCAGCCCTGGCTCGATAAGGGGCGTATTGCCGATTACATTCCCGAACTGGCGAATGTGCCCGCGAACAGCTTCGGCATGGCCGTCGTCACGACGTCTGGCGAGGTCTATCGCGTGGGACAGGCCGACACGCGCTTTTCGATTCAGAGCATCTCCAAGCTGTTTGCGTGCACCATGGCCTTCAGGCTGCTCGGCGACGACTTGTGGCACCGCGTCGGCCGTGAGCCGTCGGGTACGGCATTCAATTCGCTGGTGCAACTGGAATCGGAGCGAGGCAAGCCGCGCAATCCTTTCATCAATGCAGGCGCGCTCGTCATCACCGATGTGTTGAGCCGCCGCTTCGTGAAGGCGGAGACGGCGCTCGTCGAGTTCATGCGGCGCGTCACGGGCGAAGCGTCGATCGACTATGACATGCGCGTCGCGGAGTCCGAATTGCAGCACGCGCATCGCAATCGCGCGATGGCGCATTTCATGGCGAGCTTCGGCAACATGGAGATGCCGCCCGAAGTCGTCGTCGATGCGTATTGCCGTCAGTGCGCGATTTCGATGAGTTGCGTCGAGCTTGCACAAGCAGCGCTTTATCTGAGCAACGGCGGCGTCGTGCCGTCGACGGGCGAACGCATTCTCGATGCGAGTTCGGCCAAGCGATTGTCGGCGCTGATGCTGACATGCGGCACCTACGATGCAGCGGGCGACTTCGTCTATCGTGTCGGCTTGCCTGCGAAGAGCGGCGTCGGCGGTGGGATCGTCGCGTTGTTGCCGGGCGAAATGGCCGTGTGCGTGTGGTCGCCGGGGCTGGATACCAATGGCAATTCGCTGGCGGGGGTGATGGCGTTGGAGTGGCTCACCACGTACACGGGGCGTTCGATCTTCTAACGCTCGCCTTATCGACGATCAACACAGCCGCCCCGGCACTCTGCCGCCGCCAGATTTGCATCACGGCTTCGAGAGAAGTGTTGATTTTTGCATCGTTCGACACCATCGCCTTGACCGTTCTCCGCAGGGAGGATGTCCGTCAAGAGACTGATTAACTCGGGAGCACGGCGGCGGTCGATCCCTGGACGGGGTCGGTTGGAGTGCCGATTAGCGCCCGTTGGCGACCTCACTTGATCGGCCAGCTACGGCCATTCGTAGGTAGATCGCCGCGGACGTCTGAGTGGCGCATCTACTCCGAGAACGGACATGTACGTGTCAACTGCATATGTTCTTTAGGCTGACCAGTAATCGTGAGCATGGCAGTTCAGCGGTTCGGCCAATTCGGCGTTGCGATCCTGGCCGGCTGCAATCGCGTTCACCTGCTCGATCCGATTCGGTTACCGCTCGCCTGCAGAAATGGAAAGCTTGCAAAGCAAAGTTGGCCTGCGAGGCCGATCGCGCCGGGCACTGATCCCAAAAGCCGACAAAGTACTCGAGCACAGTCCTTCTAAACAGGAGTACGGCAATGCACAACTCCGCAAGCGTCAATATGACCAGGGCGATTGCGCCCATCAGCAACGCCTCGTTGGTATCCGTCAGCATGTCGTGTTTTTTCGCGCTCCGGTGCGACACGTTCCAACTCGCGGCGAGCATGAATGGCGCTTCGAGCGATACGGCTGCCGTCTCTCCCAGGAGCGGCACAAGCAGCAGGACGGGAATCGCTCCGAAGGCGAAGCCGATCACAAAAACGATCAATGCATAAAGGCAGCCCGCTTCGGCGCAGGCTGCCCACCTGGGGCTACGATGTGAGCACCGCGTCATTGATTTTGCGTTTGTGATATGGAAGGAGATTAGCAAGTGCAAAGATCGGTGTGCCCGAAGCCTTGCGAATAATCGAGCACCGAAATGACTGTCGGAGTCACGCGAAATATCCGGACTTCGTCAGGAGACGGCATTGGCATTGGCAGCGCGTGCATGTCCGGATACTTCAGTGGAAGCATGCGCAAGACCTTCTCTGCTTCGGCGCGATCGGTCACTGGTTGTGCGTGCGCCGCCATCGACAAACCGGTAATCGCCATCAGATCTGACGTGTCGTGGTCGATCGTGAGCGATACCCGGTCGTCGCGGGCCAGATTGGCGGCCTTCTGGCTTTCCAGACCGCAAAGGAAGTAAAGCGTCAGTCCCTGGCTCACATACCCAACGGTGGTCGCCTGCGGCCAGCCGTCCGGCCTTAGCGTGGCAATCGTCATGATTCGGTGCTGATCCAGCAATGACAGGATCTTTTCCTTGATCTGTTCGTCCATGGATCACCTTCCGGTTCGTGAAAATCCCATCCTGTACCACCGGGTCATCCGGCGCTTGATACAAATCAAATACCGAAGATGACCGACTTCGAAATGTACAGCGCGCAAGAGTGAGCGGCCCGCCTGCACGGACCTGCTTCAAGGGCCCGAACTCAAGCCGACCGCAATTGACTCAGATTGATGCGTGCCGAGTTGCGTGTCATCGTGCACGTTTTCAGCAAGTCTTTGGTCGAGCACTGTGCGGGATGGGTCCGTGCCGGGGGCCATCGGACTCGCAGTCCAAATTTGCATTGCGAATTTTCCGTTGCCCGCTGCCGCGACAACGTACGAGAATTTGGCATAAACAGGCGAACTTTTTTCGTCGGCGCCGGCGGCGCCTTGCTGGCAGGCGGCACGACTGCCTGCGATGGCCGAATACGAACGCGCCTGCCTGCCGCTCTGACAATGCCGCCGAACTTTAGTGACCTCATCCGCTATGCGACGCTTGCCGCCAACAGCCACAATACGCAGCCTTGGTGGTTTCACGTCGGCGACGGGTTCATCGACATTCTGCCGGATATCTCGCGCGGCACACCCGCTGTCGACCCGGATGACCATCATCGATCTCACGATCAGTGTTAACCGACGAAGCGACACCGGGACAGCCCCGTGACATGCCGCAATCAAACCAGTTACGCGCTGAGTCAGGCAGCTTATGATACGGGTCTGGCCAGTTCGGCGGCCTCTTTGTCGTCCTTGCCTTTCTCGGCAATATGCGCGGAAATCAGCAGTGCAGGACACCTGGCGATACGTAGGAAGCGTTCTGCCACGCTGCCGAGCATGAACCGGCTTGCTCCACTGCGGCCATGCGTGCGCATAACGACGAGGTCGGCTTTAAAGTCATGGGCCGCGCGCTGGATGCAGTGCGGAATGTCATCGCCGGGCTTTTCGGGCTCAATGATCCGCGGACTGCCTTGCACCCCATCGCGGTCCATTAACGTAAGCGCTTCCTTCGTCAGGGTCCTCCCTTCATGCAGGAAAGCGTCGCGTAAGATGCCATGGTCACGGCCGGGCGCGTCGTAAGCCATCAACGGAGCCGCGACAACATAGAGCGGTTGCAATTGCGCGCCAGTCTCACCGGCAAGTTTCCGTGCGGCGTCGAACGCTCGCACGGCGGTCTGGCTATCGTCAATCGGAACGAGAATATGCGAGTACATGTGGACCTCGGTGTCGATGGAGCTATACGCTCATGTTTGCCGTCGAGCGGGCACAGCGGGGGCCATTACCGCCCTGATTGCCATGGGCGCTACGATGCTTCGCGCCGAGGCGAAGGCGGCTGCGAAAGATGTGGTCATTGTGCACGGCGCACTGGTGGATGGCTCCGGCTGGCGGGCCGTCCACGACATCCTGGTCAAGGATGGTTACCACGTGACGATCGT
>NZ_JAGIPX010000162.1 GCF_017814945.1 Paraburkholderia sp. LEh10 | reverse complement strand
GCTCGTCCAGCCCCACCGTAGAAACGAAGTAGCCTCGGGCCCAAAAGTGCTCGCCGGTAAAATTTCGCTGCCGTGCTGCGCTGGGGAAATGTTGCATATCCGACAATGTCGGATATGCAACACTGCAGTTGCCGTGACAAGGCGAATTAAGGAGGCGGATTTAGCTTATGCTGCAAGCCGCCTAACTCCGCCCAACGCATATCAACTCGATGCTCATTGAGTCACTTGGCGGGCAGCGTGGGGCCGCGCTCGGCGAAACGATTAACGGCCTTTACGGCCGAAGTCACTCATTTCGTGAAACGGCAAAAACTATCCAGCTTACCATCTCGAAGCTCGTGTCGCAGTAAGGCGCTGCGGTAAGATTCACACCCGCATTTGACGATGAAACAGCGGCGAAACCGAAGAAGATACTGCCTCCGAGCGTCGCTACGGTGCTCAAACGCTGTCATCACCCAGCGGATGCGGCCCTGCTGTGCGTGGGGCGTGCGCGTCCTACTCGCCAAGCCTGCGCAATCTTGTGTTCCACGTTCGCTTCGCCGCGATTCATAGATTTTTCGCCGCAGCCGCCAAGAAAGAAACACCGCGCATTGGCATTGACCTTGCTTTCAAGGGTCGCCCGGCGCAGTGCATATCGTGCCGGGCGACACATTGTCCATTCCAGCAGGGGGACATCACGATGGCGTTACTGGAACGAGCGGGATGGTATGACATTGCACGTGCCACCAACTGGACTTCAAGCTATGTGGCGGAGTCGGAGATCTTTCCCGATCTCATGTCTGGGGCACAAGGCATTCCCATGGCGAGCTGGGAAACCTACGACGAGCCATACAAGACTTCATATCCCGAGTATGTGCGCGTGCAGCGCGAGAAAGACGCCGGCGCCTACTCGGTGAAGGGCGCGCTTGAGCGCAGCCGCATGTTCGAGGACGCCGATCCGGGCTGGCTGTCCATTCTGAAGGCGCACTACGGTGCAATTGCGCTCGGCGAATATGCGGCGATGAGCGCGGAGGCTCGAATGGCACGTTTCGGCCGTGCGCCCGGCATGCGCAACATGGCCACCTTCGGCATGCTCGACGAGAACCGTCATGGCCAGTTGCAGCTCTACTTTCCTCACGACTACTGCCCCAAGGATCGCCAGTTCGATTGGGCCCACAAGGCGTACCACACTAACGAGTGGGGTGCGATTGCCGCGCGCAGCGCGTTCGATGATCTGTTCATGTCGCGCAGTGCAATCGAAATCGCGGTCATGCTCACCTTCGCGTTCGAAACGGGTTTTACCAACATGCAGTTTCTCGGCCTCGCGGCCGATGCTGCCGAAGCGGGCGACTTCACCTTTGCAAGCCTGATCTCCAGCATTCAGACTGACGAGTCGCGCCATGCGCAAATCGGCGGCCCCGCATTGCAGATCCTGATCGCCAACGGCCGCAAAGAGCAGGCCCAAAAGCTCGTTGACATCGCCATCGCGCGCGCTTGGCGTCTGTTCTGCCTGCTCACGGGCTCGTCGATGGATTACGCCACGCCGCCCGTGCACCGCAAGCAGTCGTTCAAGGAATTCATGCGGGAGTGGATCGTAGGCCAGTTCGAACGCACGCTGATCGACCTCGGACTCGACCTGCCGTGGTACTGGGCGCAGATGATCAACGAGGTCGACTACCAGCACCACGCCTATCAATTGAGTATCTGGTTCTGGCGGCCTACTGTCTGGTGGAATCCTGCTGCCGGCATGACGCCTGAGTGCCGCGACTGGCTCGAAGAAAAATATCCCGGCTGGAACGACACGTTCGGCAAGGCGTGGGACGTCATCATCGATAACCTGCTCGCCGGCAAGCCCGAACTCACTGTTCCGGAGACGCTGCCGATCATCTGCAACATGAGCCAGCTGCCCATTTGCGCGATCCCTGGCAATGGCTGGAATGTGAAGGACTATCCACTCGACTACAACGGCCGCACATATCACTTCAACTCGGAAATCGATCGCTGGGTGTTCCAGCAGGACCCCGTTCGCTACCGCGATCACCTCACGCTCGTCGATCGCTTCCTGGCCGGGCAGATCCAGCCGCCTGACCTGACGGGCGCGTTGAAGTACATGGGGCTCGCACCGGGCGAAATCGGCGACGACGCGCACCACTACGCGTGGGTCGAAACGTACCGCGACAAGCGTTACGAAAAAAAGCCGTGAAGCGGCGATTCAATGGAGGACGACATGGCTCTTTTCCCTGTGATTTCCAATTTTCAGTACGACTTCGTATTGCAGCTCGTGGCCGTGGATACGGACAACTCGATGGACGAGGTCGCCGCCGCAGCGGCTCACCATTCGGTGGGCCGGCGAGTAGCGCCTCGACCGGACAAGGTGATCCGCGTGCGCCGCCAAGACGGCGAACAGTTCTATCCGCGCGACGCGAAACTCGCCGAGACCGACATCAAGCCGATGGAAACGCTCGAATTCATCTTTTGCGACGACTGAGGCCAGCATGTTGTTCCAGAAAGTTTGCACCCTCGACGACCTGTGGGAAGGCGAGATGACCGAAGTGGAAGTGGATGGCCACGTGATCGTGCTGGTACGTCCCGAAGGCGGCGAGCCGCGCGCCTTTCAGGGCATTTGCCCGCACCAGGACATTCCACTCGTCGAAGGAAAATTCGACGGCCGCGTGCTGATGTGCCGCGCGCATCAGTGGACCTTTGACGCAAGCACCGGCAAAGGCATCAATCCGGGTGACTGCCGTCTCGCCGAATACGCCGTGAGACTCGAAGGCGACGATGTTCTGATTGCCGTCGAAGGCGTCGAACCGCTCTTTACGCATTCCTGAGTCCGCAGGGGGGAACACAACATGACCATCGACAACACCGCAGAAGCGTACCGCAACAACCGTGTGGGCCCCGTGCTGCGCGCGAGCAGCATCACGGCCAGCGTCATCGAAGCCGCGCGCGAGGACAACCCCGGCAAGGCGATTCGCGTAGACGACAAGCTCGCCTATGTGCGCATTGACGCGGACGGCGAGCTGATCCTGCGTCGCGCGACGCTGGAGGATACACTGGGTCGGCCGTTCAGGATGTCCGAGTTCGAAGTGAACCTCAGCTCGTTTGCGGGCCGCATCGAGACGACCGACGACTATGTGCGCTTTTACTACGAAAAAACGCTTTAACTGGAGACGAGCATGACGCAACCCGAAGTCCTCAAGCCACTCAAGACGTGGAGCCATCTGGCGGCCCGACGGCGCAAGCCAAGCGAGTACGAGATCGTCTCGACCAACCTGCACTACACGACCGACAATCCCGATGCGCCGTTCGAGCTCGACCCGAACTTCGACATGGCGCAATGGTTCAAGCGAAACCGCAATGCGTCGCCGCTGACTCATCCGGACTGGAATGCGTTCCGCGATCCGGACGAACTCGTCTACCGCACCTACAACCTGCTCCAGGACGGGCAGGAAACGTATGTCTTCGGGCTGCTGGACCAGTTCTCGGCACGCGGGCACGACACCATGCTGGCACGGACGTGGGCCGGTACGCTCGCGCGCCATTACACGCCCGCGCGCTTCCTGTTCCATGCACTGCAAATGGGCTCGGCTTATCTGACCCAGATGGCGCCCGCCTCCACGATCTCGAACTGCGCCGCTTACCAGACGGCAGACTCACTGCGCTGGCTCACGCACACGGCGTATCGCACCAAGGAGCTGTCGCAGACATTCGGCGACCTCGGCTTCGGCACCGACGAGCGGCACTACTGGGAGCAGGATCCCGCATGGCAGGGCTGGCGCAAGCTCGTCGAACACGCACTCACTGCATGGGACTGGGCGGAGAGCTTCGTCGCGCTGAACCTCGTTGCCCGCCCGGCGGTGGAAGAAACCGTCTTGCGAAGCCTCGGCGTGGCGGCGCGGCACAACGGCGATACGCTGCTTGGCCTCATCACCGATGCGCAACTGATTGACGCCCAGCGGCATCGGCGTTGGGCCGCCGAACTCGTTCGCATGGCGCTCGAGCAGGAAGGCAACCGCGCCGTGCTGACGGCCTGGGTGAGCAAGTGGGAACCGCTCGCCGACGAAGCTATCGCGGCCTGGTGTGCCGCCCTCCCCGACGCACCGGATGCCAGCGCGCGCGAGAGAGCGGCCGCGCGTGAGTTCCGGCGCGCCATCGGTATATGAGTGTTGGCACAAGCCGGCCCATGAAACATCGGAAGCACAAAGTGAAACAGCCCGGAAGGATCAGGCCGAAACCAGCGTGCTATTCGAGCTGATTGCCGAAAGATATGAGCGCCGTAGCCTTCTGATAATCACCGCCAACCAGCCGTTCTCGGGCTGGAATGACGTGTTTCCTGATCCCGGCATGACCGTCGCTGCAATCGACCGGCTCGTCCATCATTCGACGATCTTCGAGATGAATGTCGAAAGCTACCGTCGTCGCACGGTATCCGCCCGAGAATCCCCGTAGTAGCGAGTGCTCTCGATTTCGCCGAAACTTCAGTACCGTAGGGGAGATGGTCG
>NZ_JAGIPX010000161.1 GCF_017814945.1 Paraburkholderia sp. LEh10 | reverse complement strand
GATGGGCCACCTGTCGGCCCGTCGGCCTGGCGCCGGCGCGCCGACACCGTCGCCAGTCGATCCGCTCCCATCGCATAATGCACATAGGTTGGCCCACCATGTCATAGCCCAATCCTGCCCGTGCTATCGGGGCCGTGGGAACCTATGAGGTCGGCTGAAAAAAATGGATGCCAACGTTTCGTAAAATAGGGAAACGGAGGCATAGATGAATCGAATTCCAAGCGCGGTCTATACGAAGGACTTTCGTGATGAGGCCGTCAAGCTCGCGTTGACGGAAGGTGTGGGGCCATCGGAGGCGGCACGGCGGTTGTCGATTCCGCTGAAGACGCAGGCGAACTGGGTGCGTGCTGCAAAGGCCGGCAAGCTTGAGAACGTCGGTCAAGACCAGAAGCCAAAGACGGAACTGGAAGCCGAGCTTGCCTGCGTCCGAAAGGAACTGGCCGAAGTGAAACTGGAGCGTGACCTGCTAAAAAACATCCGAAGGGGCGCGCCCCTGCCCGAAGGGCAGGAACTCCGGTTTTGTCGCGGTAAGGGCAAGATGGCGAACAAACGGCAGTATAAGTAGGACGGCTTATGTTGCCAGTGAGTAAAACTGCTGGGCGCGGGTGTATCCGATGCCACGGTCTTGCATTTGGCCCTTGGCGATCATGTGCATGAGCTCGATGCCGCTCAACAGGATCCGGGCGCAACTAAAATTCTTGAAGCCGAGCATAGCCCGCGTGCGTCGCTTGATCGCCCGATGATCCTGCTCGACGACATTGTTCAGATACTTGTTCTGGCGAATCTTGATCGGTGTTTCCCGTTCCGCGTTGAGAGCATCCAGCGCGGCCAGGTTCGCACCGCTTTTATCGATTGTCACCGTCTCGGGTTCGCCGTTTTGCTCGATTGACTTTTCGAAGTAACGCCGCGCCGCGGCCTTGTCACGATGGGCACGTAGTAGAAAATCAACCGTGTTACCCTCCTTGTCGATTGCGCGGTACAAATATTTCCACTGGCCTCGGACCTTGATATGCGTTTCATCCATTCGCCAGCTCCGACCGACGGCTTTCTTGTGGCGGCGAAAGGCCTTCTCCAGGACCGGCAACACCTTGATGGCCCAACGGTGCACTGTTGAATGGTCGACCGAGATTCCGCGCTCCGCCATCATCTCTTCCAGGTGTCGAAGGCTCAGCGGATAGGCCACATACCAGCGCACGACGTCAGCATCACGTCGAGCGGATAGTGCAACCGCTTGAGCACCCGTGCCAAGGCTGGATTCAGAGTCGTCATCAAGCGTCCGATCGTTCGCATTGTCAGGGCGCATGATACCCGACGCTTACTGCGACACAGCCCCTTTTATTGCACCGTGTGCCGGCGGAACTTCTGCCGACACGTAACGGCCGTTGCTGCCGGCCAAGAACAGAACACAAGTTATCCAATTCAGGCAGCAGGACCTATTGAACCGGATTTGCAAGCTTGCTGGCTGTTACAGAAATGGCTGGCCTGAGCGGCTTTGGCTGTGCGTAGGTGCAGTATCGAAGCTCAGATAACGCGAGTGCGGCTCATCAGTCATCAGTGACGCTCCGAGACCAGGCAACCGTCAATGAAGACTTGCGCGCGCGTCTCGCCGTATGAAAAAGCCTCGTCAGGCGTCATGAAGTCCACCTCGGCCGGGAGGCTCGCAATCGGTGTTGAGTGTGTGCCAGACGAACGGACAGACCAGGAAACGGAATACCGGTACTCCTTCCCGTCGATCGATATCACGTTATTGGAAGTGACCGTCAGATCGATGCTGAAACCACGATAGGGCGCGCATGATTGGGTTTCCATCTTTACTCCCTGTTCACGCCGCTAACGACGCAGAATCCCACTATACGCGCATTACTGCTGTCTGTTTGCCGCGGTTATCGATATCTGTCATGTATTCGAAGCCCGGCCGGCCCGACTCTCAACGATCCCTTGGCGCCGGTCGGCGCTAACGGAATCAGCCGGATTTTTCGAAGCGTTGGAAGATCGGCCCCCGCAATCCGTTTCCTGGAGCGCTCGGGCTTGAGATACAGCACGCCGCCTACCTTCGCATTGGCTGATATTGGCAGGCTTACCCGGCGACCGTGCGACGTGAATGCGACGGGTGAAAGAGCTGAGTCGACGTCAGGAGCCTGGCCCTCGGGTTTCTTTGCGCACCGACGTTGTTGAGAACGTTGGATGGCGTGGGTGAAAACAGGAACTTTCGCTGTACAAATCGTACGAAGGGCGTAGCATGGCGAGCACTGATGGCGATACGGTCGTTCCCCGATGAGAATGCTGGGTCAGCTCTGGAATTGAAACCGGGACTGCTGACTTTTATCGCGGCCGAATGCTCCCACTCCTGCGAGAATGCTCCCACTCCTGCGAGACATGCTTCAGATGCTCGCACCTCTCTTTCCGTGTTCTGCCGCGTATATGCGGCCTCAAAGGTATCCATGTCAACGGCTCTTCGCCTCTGTCGAGGGCCGGAAATTTATCCGCTGGTCTTTCCGCATCCCGCCACCGAGCCGGGGCGTGCACGCAACTACGACGAAGGGTTCGATGCTGCCGTGTGTATTCAGGAGCCGGGCGGCGCAGGGGAGGCATCGCGAAGCCACATATCCAGGATCTCTGTGCGCGCCCTTCCGGAACGCCGGCGATGCGTGGCGTGCATCAATTGCGTATGCGGAACACCTTATCGAAACCTGCCCATAGGCACGAACGTCTTCGATTTGACGTCTTGACGAAGGGCAGCACTCTTCTCGCACCGGACGGACGCCCTTTGCGGCCTCGACTGCCGGTCGCCCAGGAGGATTGTAGTGACCAGGAGTGACCTGCTGGATCGGATCAGGCGCGATCGTTCTGGCATTGTTGAGCGGTTCTTGCCGGTCGACGTATGTGCCGAACTGGAAAGCGTCGTCCGCGACGGCCGTCATGAGGTGAATGCGGATGCGTTGATGATGTTCATGTCCATCCGGGCTCTGCTACGCGAAGACGGCATGGCGAGCTGCGAGTCTGACGGCGAGGCGAGCCAGATCATGGCGCTTCTGAACGCATGATGGACCTTTTATTATTAGTATGCCGCCGCTTCCAGATGGTCGCGGCAACCTCGCGAGAGATATAAACAGATGCGCTTTAACTCCACACGCTTCACCATCGATCCCACGCCGCGTCGAGCCGACGGCGAATACGTGGCGCATGCCCGGATCAGCACAAGCCGCGCGGACGGCAGTGAGTACGACATTCATCTGAGCGGTGACCTTGCAGGCTTCGATGCGCGCGAAGACGCGATCGCCCATGCAAAGAACTGGGCGCAGGAGTGGCTGTGCGTATGTTTCGGATGATGGTCCCAGCGTCTTTCGCGCATCCAGCGAGGCACCAGTCGCAGTGGGGGCGAGGCTACCTTCCCCGGACCTGTGTCGCGTCGTTGTGGGACGTTGTCATCTACCAAGCTGAGCACCCTCAGTGACTCAGCGTAGAGAGACGTGCGCAGTATCGCGCGCGCCTTGTTCTGGTTCGCGGTTGGGAATGTGTCGGCTGGTCGAAGCCTGCTGAAACAGTTACAAGATAACGATTGACGCTGTCGATGTGCGGCAGTTAGTCTACGGTCTGAAGTTCAAGAAGTTCGATTGCTGTTCATCAATTGTTCGCTACTCAGCGATATTCGTTGTCCTCTCCCTCCTTGACGCTTCACCCGCTCGTTAACTGGGCACATCTCCGTATTTTTAATTCAAGGATTATTCTTCATGGAAACCGGTATCGTTAAGTGGTTCAACGACAGCAAAGGCTTTGGCTTTATCACACCGGACAAGGGCGGCGACGACCTGTTCGCTCACTTTTCCGAAATCACGGGCGACGGCTTCAAGACACTGGCTGAAAACCAGAAGGTGAGCTTCGAAACCAAGAAGGGGCCGAAGGGTCTGCAAGCGGCTAATATCAAGCCGCTGTAACGTTGCCTGAAGCGCCCGGCGTCCGTTGATGGACGTCGGGTGGCCACGACAACTCGCGAAGCTTTGCCTCCTCAATGGTGCGAGCCTTCCGATCTGAGTCTGTCTGTTCGGCAGCCTGCCAGTCGCAATCGCCATACACGTCGTTGCATCCTGGTCTGCCCAGATAGCGTCAACGCACTTTTTCGCGCTCGGGCTGCTTTGCCGTAGTTTTCCACGGCTACAACAGCACGTCCACTCCGCGCGACATTCGCGGACTCCGACACCATCAAAATTACAATGAAAAACGAACCTATTCAGCATTACAACGGCTATGCCGTCCAACCCTCGGCGCATCGCTTGCCCGACGGTAGTTTTTCATCCAATCTGCTGCTCGAACGTACCGATAGCGAGCATGGTAATCGCCGATACCGCTTCTATTCGCTCGATTACTTCATGAATGAGGAGCAGGCGCTGCAGCACTCGACACGTTGGGCTCGCGACTGGGTCGACACCCGCGTTAGACCGTGTTATGAACTTTGAAGTACTGGCACTGCATGCACGAGCATAAGCATGGCGAAGACCACGAAATGAAGCCCGGCAA
>NZ_JAGIPX010000160.1 GCF_017814945.1 Paraburkholderia sp. LEh10 | reverse complement strand
GCCGCGCTACGCAACACCAGCGACAACTGGGGAAAATTACTTCGACGAAAGTGGGGAGTATTTATCCGACGCTGACAAGGAGATGATCATGGGCAACGACCAGAGATATCAGTCGGATACTGAAGAAGTCGTGCTGGCTGTCTCGCTCGAACTCGCGGCCAAGAAGTGGAAGGTCGCGCTCCACGATGGCCGGCGCGAGCGGCCCGCCGTCCATACGGTCGAGCAGCCGCAGGCCGCTGCGCGCCTACAGGCCGTGCTGGCCCTGATCGACGGGCACAGGGCCAGGTGGTCGCTGCCGGCGGGCGTGCGCATCGTCGTGTGCTATGAAGCTGGCCAGGACGCGTTCTGGATCTGGCGTGCGCTGCAGGCCCACGGCATTGAATGTTACGTCGTGGATGCGGCGAGCATCCCCGTCCAGCGTCACAAGCGGCTTGCCAAGACCGACCGGCTTGATGCGATCAAGCTCGTCATCAACCTGCGCGCGTGGCTGCGTGGCGAGCGCGACCGCATGCACGTGGTTCACGTGCCCTCCGCGCAGGATGAAGCGTCGCGCCACCTGATGCGCGAACGCGGGCAGCTGCAGAAGGAAGTGCTGCAGCACCTCGATCGCATGCGCAAGCTGCTAGCCACTCTCGGCTGCTGGGAAGACACCGCTCATCGCGCCTTCGCCGACCGGCTCGCGCGCGACGAGGTGCGGTGTCACGACGGCACGTCCCTGCCGCCCGAACTCCGCGAGCGACTGCTGCACGAGTGCGAACGGCTCGCCCTCGCCACCCAGCAGCTCGCCGCACTCGAGAAGACCCGCCAGGCCAGCGTGCCGGCACCCTCGCGCGCGCGCAGCGATGCCCTGGCACGCCTGAAAGGCATTGGGGAAGTCAGCGCCTCACGCCTCGCGCTCGAACTCTACTGGCGCGATTTCCACAACCGGCGTCAGGTTGGGGCCTGTGTCGGACTCGTGCCCCAACCGTATGACAGCGGCGAGAGCCAGACCGACCAGGGCATTAGCAAGCAGGGCAACCGGCGGGTACGCGCGTTACTGGTGGAGATGGCTTGGACCTGGCTGCGCTACCAGCCCGGCAGCGCACTCACCCAGTGGTTCAACCGGCGCACGCAGGGCACCGATCCCAACCGCCGTGCCCGACGCATTGCCATCGTCGCCGTCGCACGACGCCTTGCGATTGCCCTGTGGCGTTACCTCAAGGACGGCCTGATTCCCGAAGGCGCGCAACTGAAGCCTGGCCAGCCCGTGCCGTGCGACAAGTGACGCCCCCTCACACAGCTGCTTGCTACCAACATGGCTTGAAGTGAACACGCCCGGCCCGGTCCTGGGTTGCCGCAGCAACCGATTTTTCGAGATTGGGCGTGTTCCCGGACACGATTCCGGCGCAATGCGCATGCAGGATAAGGCTGGCCAGGTGCCAGCGGATAGAAGGTGAGTAAGACGTTGGAGTCTTATGTGCGCGATGATCGGCTTCAGACACGAAACATGATCGGCAGCAAAGTTGCCAAGGAGAGCAGTCCCAGCCCTCGTGATGATCAGGAGTTATCCACCGCCGGCCGGCGTCATGGCGTAACAGGCGACCCGCCGGCCGGCCGTGGATAACTCCTGCGCCGCAGTTCACGGCGCGTGCCTTGCTTCCGGGGCGCGTGGCCCGTCCCTCAGCCAGGTACGTCTTCCGTATGCAGGCAAGGGCAGTCTTGCAACCGTTCGCCAGCCACACGTCAATTGAAGCCAAACCCTTGACAATTTGATGCTCATAGAAGGACCGGGCGCCCGCCTGTACGTTGCTGGTGTTCATCGATGACGCGACCGGGCGGCTGATGGCGGTTCATCTCAAGAAATGCGCTGCGCCCCAGGGTGACGTATGAGCTCCTGCAACTGATGTCGATACTGGAGCTGGTCGCGAGTGGGAAGGGCATCTCGATTCTGGCCAAGCTGGCGCTGCCGGATCGGTATCCTGGCACGGTATTCCGTCCTCTTCCCCCTGGCACGTCCCGACGTATCGGATTGGTGTGCCTGAATCAGAACCGGCTGTCCCCCGCGGCTCACGCGTTCTGGCAGGAAGCTCGCCGATATCACGCTGAGCTCAAGGGTGCTGTGCGATAACGCGTACGGGATGGTTTCGATGACTCCAGAATCCGTCCGCAACTTGAAATCAGATTCAATTGCTCAGGAAAGGACATGAGTCGACAATCGATATCGCTATAGGGTTCGCCACCATCGACCGATCAAGAGTGCGAACCGCCGCCTACAACGACACCCCGCCAAGGAGGCATGTGATGCGCGTTCCGGCTACGCTCTTCAGACAGTTCGTGCACGAATTTACGCTGCTAGTTGACACATTCCCGGATGATGAAGCGCAAATCCTGGGCAAAGGCCACGATCTCCTTGCCGGGATCGTTCGTCGCGATGACTGGCTCCCCGAGGCGTATGCGCAGCCACATCCCCAGTACTACCAGCAGTACCTGCTGCACGCCGATCCGGCCGATCGGTTTTCGGTTGTCAGCTTTGTCTGGGGCCCGGGCCAGAAGACTCCGATCCATAACCACACGGTCTGGGCGCTGATCGGTTTGCTCAGGGGTGGCGAGCGTGCCGAATGTTTTCAAGTCGGGGAGCCCGGCCAGCCGATGCGATCGCTCGGAGTCGATTACCTCAAACCGGGAACTGTCGAAAGTATTTCGCCCCGTACGGGCGACATCCACAGAGTATCCAACACATATGATGATCGCGTCTCGATCAGCGTTCATGTCTACGGCGGAAACATCGGACGGATTTCGCGGCACGTCTTCGACCCGCAGACGAGCATGCGCAAACCGTTCATGTCAGGTTACTCCAACGAGGCCGAGATCTCCGCGTAGGCAGTCAACACTTGCGTCGACGCGTTTTATCCGAAGCGCCCCGATGCGCGTGATCCCGTCCTGATGTCCACTTCAAGAATCAACGCCGACGTTGTTCGTTTGGCCACGGCGCAAGCCCTGGCCGGTGCCAACTCCACCGTCGTCTACGCCACCGGCGCCATTATCGGCCACATGCTTGCCCCGACGCCGGCGCTGGCGACATTGTCTGTGTCCGTCTTCGTTGTCGGCATGGCAGCTGCAATGCTTCCGGTTGGCGTAATGACGAGGCGCTACGGGAGGAAAGCTGCTCCGCTGTTTGGCAATGCCTGTGGCGCCGTCGCCGGACTGTTGGCAGCGCTCGCGCTGGTCATTCCATCGTTCAGTCTGTTCTGCGTCGCCATGCTGTTTGGTGGCGCATACGCAGCCGTAGTGCTGACGTTCCGGTTTGCAGCTGCCGAATGCGTGCCAGCAGAGAGTCGCGCCGGGGCCATGTCGACGGTGCTGGCCGTGGGCGTTGCCGCCGGCATACTCGACCGTAGCTGGTTACAGCCACCATGAATCTGTGGTCGCCGCATGCGTACGCGGTCACCTACCTGGCCTCCGCCGGCACCGCGGTGCTCTCGGGGATCGTGCTAATGGGCGTGCGGTTCGAACACCAGCCTCGGCCATTTCAAACAGCAGCACGAGCCTGAGAACTCACCGACTCACATGCGAATGATCGGCCTCGATTCCGCGCTCGGCAATCATCGTTTTCCAAATTGCGCGGACCTAACGAATATGTAACATACCACCCCCTTCGCATCACGACCTTGTCAGACGGTTAATGCAGGCGCTAGAGCACCTTCGTCATGACCGGATTCACGTTTCGTTTCATTGATCAAAATTTTCGCCTTCATGTGCGAGCATTAAGGTTCGTCGCGCCACGAAAAGGCATTAGAGATCTATGGGTACACGGGTGAACATTCATACGGCGAAGGAAACCATTTACCCACTTCACAAGCAAAACTTGGATCGGTTTTATGTAGTTTATGGAAAGTATCCGTTGGTGTCGTGCCTTTATGAACGCAATCTGCTGCATTGAACCATGCCTGAACCCCTACTGCCCAATATTCGCCGGGATTTTGCCCGGCGTATGAATTTCCCAGATACCTCTCCTTCGCATCTTTATACAACGCATTCAAACGGTCATCAAACCCTGGGTCATGAACAAGTATGCCCGCGTCCATGACAGCATGTGCGAACTCATGGATACAAATAGATTCACGTGGATATCTGTCAAAAGGGCGTCCTACTTTGAGCAAATTCGCTTCACTGCAACTTACATATGGAAGGCAAGAAATCCAGCCGCATCCCTGTGCTCTTTGATCCCATTTTTCGTCGCATGGTAGTGGGAATCGTCTATCCATATCCACATACTCTGGAAGCGTCGTCATCTCTCTATTCTTTGGGATAATGAGAAAACCCTCTACGCTATTTGCCAGCAGCCTCCGGATCGGGTCATGTTTTGATACCATTACCTCGATTATGCGTTTTGCCTTAAGAAGCGCAAAACTATCGACTTCTGCCGCTGCGACAACCGGGATTCCACTAGCGTCAACGTATTTTTTGTAGTAGTTCCTGTCGAACTCCAAGCTATCAGGAACGGGCGAAATAAAATCGACATGCGTCTCCATCCTCATTTCCTTCGAAAAATAGTTTAGAGCCCGCACCTTGCATGTCGTACATGCATCGAATGCAGAAATGACAGAGTTGGTGAACATCTGCTTAGCTTTTTTCAATCCGATAACCTACGTAGTCGGCCCTGAACAATTCGTCCTTTGTGCCGCCGCCGTCACACCATCAGGTCGGCGGCGATGCTGAAGTTAAGCA
>NZ_JAGIPX010000015.1 GCF_017814945.1 Paraburkholderia sp. LEh10 | reverse complement strand
GGCTCGATAACGATCTTTTCTACATGGACAAGACGATGATGGTCTTCGGCGATGCAAAGAAGGTGATCGAAGACATGGTGAAATCCGTCGATTGACGTTGTAGTGCGAGGCGCGCCAAAGGCGTGTCTCGCATGCTGGCTATCCCCTGCTCAGCGCGGCTTCACACCGATGCTGCGCATGAAATCCGCGAGCCGTCTTCCCTCGACATCGGGAAACGGCTCGTGCACTTTCAGGTCACCGATATTCGCGAGCGCGAAGTGGCGAAAGTCTTCGCGCAGCTCGCACCACGCGCCGAGTGTAAAACGCGCGCCCCAGTATGCGAGCGCGAGCGGCCACACACGCCGCAGCGTCGCCGCACCGTTCTTGTCCTGATGCGCGAAGCTGACCACATGTCTCGTATCGATCGCGCGATGCAGCGTATCGACGATCGCCGACACGTTACCGTCGATATGGAACGACGGCGCGAAGAACGCGAGGCGGTCGATGGTCGCTCGCTTTTCGGCGGGCATCGCCGACGCGATCTTCGCGAGCGCGCCGCGCGCGCCTGCCGCCATGCTTTCGCCGCCCCACGATTCGAGCATCCGCGCGCCGGCGGCGAGGGCAGTGAGCTCTTCGGCGGTGAAGGTGAGCGGCGGCAGGCTGGCGCTGCGGCTCAAGCGATAGCCGATGCCCGGCTCGCCCTCGATGGGCACGCCCGACAATTGCAGGTCCTGCACATCGCGATAGACGGTGCGCAGCGACACGTGCAGCCAATCCGCGAGTTGCTGCGCGGTGGTCAGGCGTCGGCCGCGCAGCAGCTCGGCGATCTGGAACAGGCGGTCGGCGCGACGCGTCATCGTGGGTGTCTCCCGAAGACAGACGGTGAATCTCCCGCGATGATAGCGCCGCACGACGCTCTCCCGTCGCCTGTGGCGTTCGTTTTTAGCCGTTGGTTTTCGAATGGAGGCCGACGCGGTTGCCTTCCGTGTCGGTGAAAAAGCCGATCCAGCCGATGTCGTTTGGCAGTTGCACGGCAGGTTCTTCAACTTTGCCGCCTGCGCGCTTCACGCGTTCGAGTGTCGCGTTGACGGTTGGTCGCGCGTCAAGATAGACGAGCGAACCCGTTGCCGACGGCTCCAACCTTGCACGATGCTGCAAAACGAGGACGGCATGATCGAACTGTTTTTCTACCATCACCGTGTCGCAACACTTGACCTCAGGGCGACACAACCGTGAGTATCAGGTGTCAACGATGTCCCCGCACGAGTGTCAACCATGTCTTCCGGTCTGTACACCGCGGCAAAGAAAGTAGGTGCCGCCCCGCACAGGGGCAACCTTCGCGCCGTAGGCGCATCGCGGATGCCAGCGACAGCGTCGAAACACAAACCGCATCGCGAATGCCAGCGCAGGCGCAAAACCAAACCAAACCAAACCAAACCACTCACATCGCCGGCAACAACTCCGGCGGATGATGCTTCAGCGTCTGCCGCGCTTCGCGGAACTCCGGAAAAATCGACTCGACCGTCTGCCAGAACCGCGGGCTATGGTTCATCTCGCGCAGATGCGCGAGCTCATGCGCGACAACATAATCGATGATCGACAACGGAAAATGAATCAACCGCCAGTTCAGGCGGATCTTGCCGTCACTCGAACAACTGCCCCAACGAGTCGCCGCCGACGACAGCGCGTACGCGCGATACGTGACCCCCAGCTTTTCCGCATACACGTCGAGACGCTCGCCGAAGATCCGCTTCGCCTCGCCTTGCAGCCAGCCTTGCACACGATCCTTGATCTGCTGCGGATCGGCCTGCGCGGGCAGTGGCAACGCAAGCACATTCCGCGCGGCATCGAACGCGACCTGGCCGTTAGCGGCCGCAAGCGTCACGCGCACGGTTTGTCCGAGATAGGGCACCTCGGCGCCGTCCTTCCAGTCGATGCGCGGCATCACGCGCTGCTCGGTGCGCGTCTGCCATTCGGCGAGCTTCGTGAAAATCCAGCGCTGTTTCTCGGCAATCGCCGTTTCGATGTCGGCGAGCGTGACCCAGCGTGGCGCCGTGATCGTCAGCCCCGTGCTGTCGATCGCAAAGCCGATCGAGCGGCGCGAAGAGCGCTTCAGCGCGTAGTACAGCGTGCGCGCGCCGAGCGTGACGCTGCGCAATTTCGAGCCATCGGGAGCAAGGGGAACGGTGGGCCTGGGCTGCGGCGGCGCGGCGGATTTGCCCGGCTCGTCGAAGAGCGGCAGATCGAGTTGCCGGCTATCGAGCGCCGCAGCAGGCTGCGGCTTAGGAGACTTCTGCATCGGACTCACTTCGCGCTGATACGCTGCGCAACGCACACGTGCAGCGTGTGCCCATCGCGGCGTGGCGCGTCAGATACGGGCGGCGGCGGGCGAGTTCTGCTCGACGCCATAAGCGGCCGGATCGATGCGGCGCATCTCGGCCTCGATCCACGTTTCGACGCGCATGTTCACTTCGTCGGGCGTGAGCCCGGTGGTGTCGACCGGCTTGCCGATCGACACTGTGACTATACCCGGATATTTCATGAATGAGTTGCGCGGCCACACGCGCCCTGCGTTGTGCGCGATCGGGACGACGACGGCACCCGTCGCCACCGCGAAGCGCGCGCCGCCCGTCTTGTACTTGCCCTGCTTGCCAGTCGGCGTGCGCGTGCCCTCCGGGAACATGATCACCCATGCGCCTTCGGACATGCGGCGCGCGCCCTGCCTCGTCACCGAGGCGAACGCGTTCTTGCCTTCCTTGCGGTCGATGTGAATCATCTTCAGCATGCCGAGCGCCCAGCCGAAGAACGGCACGTAAAGCAACTCGCGTTTGAACACGTAGCACAGCGGACGCGGCATCAGCGCGGGGAATGCGACCGTTTCCCACGCCGACTGATGCTTCGACAGCAGCACGGCCGGACCGCGCGGCAGATTGTCCATGCCTTGCACTTCATATCGGATGCCATTCAGCACGCGCACGACGGCGAGCGTCACACGACACCAGCCGACCGCCATCCAGTACCGGTTGTCGGCGCGCATGAACGGGAACGCGATGAAGCACGCGGTCGCATAGGGGATCGTGAAGACCGCGAAAAAGATCAGCAGCAGCAGCGAGCGGATGAAGCGCATCAGTGTGGTCAGTGAAGTGAGGACGCGCTATGTGTGCGCGTCATTCTTGTTCTTCGGCAAGGAAATCGAGCGCGAACGCGCGCAGGTCGTCGTGCACGCGTGTGCCGTCGGGCAGGCCGCCTGCCGCGAGCGTCTTTTTGCCTTTGCCCGTGAGCACCAGATGCGGAACGAAACCAAGCGCGGCGCCCGCCTGCAGGTCGCGCAGCGCGTCGCCGACGCACGGCGTATCTTCCGGCTCGATCTCGAAGCGCTCCGCGATCATCTTCAGCATGCCGGGCCTCGGCTTGCGGCATTCGCAGTGGTCGTCGGCCGTGTGCGGGCAGAAGAACACGGCGTCGATGCGGCCGCCGACGGCTGCCGCCGCGCGATGCATCTTCAGATGCATCGCATTGAGCGCGTCCATATCGAACAGCCCGCGGCCGATGCCCGATTGATTTGTCGCGATCGCCACGCGATAACCGGCCTGATTCAGCCGCGCGATCGCTTCGAGGCTGCCAGGCAGCGCGACCCACTCGCCGGGAGACTTGATGAACGCGTCCGAGTCGACGTTGATCACGCCGTCCCGGTCGAGCACCACCAGTTTCTTTGCAGTCGGCATGATGCGGGGCTCAGGCGGCGAGGCGGGAAATATCCGCGACGCAGTTCATCTGCTGATGCAGCGCGCCGAGCAGCGCGAGGCGATTCGCGCGCAGTGCCGGGTCTTCCGCGTTGACCATCACATCGTTGAAGAACGTATCGACGGGTTCGCGCAGCGCCGCGAGCGCCGACAGCGCGCCCGTGTACTGACGCTCGGCCAGTTGCGACTGCACGCGCGGCGCGACCTGTTCGAGCTGAGCATGCAGCGCTTTTTCGGCCGACTCGACGAGCAGTGTGATCTGCACGCCGCTCGTGCTTGCGCCTTCGGACTTCTTGAGGATGTTCGAAATGCGCTTGTTCGCCGCCGCCAGCGACGCCGCTTCCGCCAGCGCCGCGAATTCGCGCACGGCGTCGAGGCGCGCGACGATATCGTCGAAACGCGTCGGGTCCAGCGCGAGCACGGCATCCACTTCGCCCGCCGAGTAGCCGCGTTCGCGCAGCATGCCGCGCAGACGGTCGATGCAGAACTCGTAAATGGCCTGCGTCGAATCGGCGACGTTCGGCACGTTCGCGAATTGCGCGTAGGTGACGCGCAGCAGTTCGACGAGATCGATCGGCAATTGCTTCTCGACGAGAATGCGCAGCACGCCGAGTGCGTGACGGCGCAGCGCGAACGGATCTTTTTCGCCTGTCGGCTGCAGGCCGATGCCCCAGATGCCGACCAGCGTTTCCAGTTTGTCGGCAAGCGCGACCAACGTGCCCGTCGCCGTCGACGGCAATGCGTCGCCGGAGAAGCGCGGCTGATAGTGCTCCGAGCACGCGAGCGCGACCTCTTCCGGCTCACCGTCGTGACGCGCGTAGTAGGTGCCCATCGTGCCTTGCAGCTCGGGGAACTCGCCGACCATGTCGGTCAGCAGGTCGGCCTTCGCGAGATGCGCGCCACGCTTTGCCAGCGCGACATCCGCGCCGATCATCTGCGCGATGGCGCCCGCCAGCGCTTCGACACGCTCGACGCGTTGCAACGCCGAACCGAGCTTGTTGTGATAGACGACGTTCGCGAGTTGCGGCACGCGCTCGGCGAGCGGCTTCTTCTTGTCGTGCTCGAAGAAGAACTTTGCGTCGGCCAGTCGCGGACGCACGACACGCTCGTTACCTTCGACGATCTCGACAGGCGTCTTCGTCTCGATGTTCGACACGATCAGGAAACGCGAGCGCAGCTTGCCGTTCGCGTCGGTGAGCGCGAAGTATTTCTGGTTCGTCTGCATCGTGAGGATCAGGCATTCCTGCGGCACTTGCAGGAACTCGTCCTCGAACTGGCATGCATAGACGACGGGCCATTCGACCAGCGACGTCACTTCGTCGAGCAGCGACTCGGGCATCACGACCTGATCGCCGTTCGCCTGCGCGAGCAAATGCGTGCGGATCGTTTCCTTGCGGTCCGCGAAATTCGGCACGACATGGCCGCGGTGCATCAGCGTTTCGGCGTAGCGGTCCGCGTGCTGGATCTGCACGAAGCCTTCGGACAGAAAGCGGTGGCCGAGCGTGGTGTCGTCGGCATCGATGCCAAATGCGGTGACGGGCACGACCTCATGGTCGTGCAGCACCGTCAGACGATGCACGGGGCGCACGAACTGCACGTTCGAGCCGTCCGGGCGCTGATACGTCATCACCTTTGGAATCGGCAGCTTTGCGAGCGTTTCGTCGAGGGCCGCTTGCAGACCTTCGGCGAGCGTCGCGCCGGGCGCCGCGTAGCGCAGGAAGAACGCTTCGGCCTTGCCGTCGTTCGCGCGTTCGAGGTCAGTCACCGAGAAATCGGGGAAGCCGAGCGCGGCGAGCTTCTTCGCGAGCGGCGGCGTGGGCTGGCCGTTCGCGTCGAGCGCGACGGAAACGGGCAGCACCTTTTCGCGCACGTGCTTTTCCGGCGCGACGTTGCGCACGTTCTTCACGGTGACGGCGAGGCGGCGCGGCGTCGCGTAACGCTCGAACTGCAATTCACCTTCGATCAGATCGCGCGCCGCAAGGCGTTGGGCGATGCCTTCCGCGAACGCATCGCCCAGACGCGCGAGCGCCTTCGGCGGCAGTTCTTCCGTCAGCAGTTCAACGAGCAGGGTGGCTTGATGGGATTGCGTCATGTCTTCTTGGTCTCGTCAGTCCTGGTCGATCTTGCGTTCGACTTTGAGCGGCGGCGCCCATGCGGGCATCGCGGCGTCCTGTTCGTCGGTGGTCAGGCCGGGTACGCCGTGCACGGGGTTGCCGAGCATCGGGAAGCCGAGCTTTTCACGCGAGTCGTAGTAAGCCTGCGCGACGAGTCGCGACAGCGCGCGAATGCGGCCGATATACGCCGCGCGCTCCGTCACGGAAATCGCGCCGCGCGCGTCGAGCAGGTTGAATGTGTGAGCGGCCTTCAGAACGAGCTCGTAGGCGGGCAGCGCGAGCGGGACTTCAATCATGCGCTTCGCTTCGGCTTCGTAGCTATTGAAGAACGTGAACAGCAGATCGGTGTTCGCCTGCTCGAAGTTGTACGTCGACTGTTCGACCTCGTTCTGGTGATACACGTCGCCGTACGTGAGGCGGCGCGGTTCCGGACCGTTCGGGCCTTGTTCTTCCCACTCGGTCCAGATCAGGTCATAGACGTTCTCGACCTTCTGCAGATACATCGCGAGACGTTCGAGGCCGTAGGTGATTTCGCCGAGCACGGGCTTGCAGTCGAGACCGCCGACCTGCTGGAAGTACGTGAACTGCGTCACTTCCATGCCGTTGAGCCACACTTCCCAGCCGAGGCCCCATGCGCCGAGCGTCGGGTTTTCCCAGTCGTCCTCGACGAAGCGCACGTCGTTTTGCTTCAGATCGAAGCCCAGCGCTTCGAGTGAACCGAGATACAGGTCGAGGATGTTTTCCGGCGCGGGCTTCAGCACGACCTGGTACTGGTAGTAGTGCTGCAGGCGGTTCGGATTCTCGCCGTAGCGGCCGTCTTTCGGGCGGCGCGACGGCTGGACATACGCGGCGCGCCACGGCTCCGGGCCGATTGCGCGCAGGAACGTATGGACGTGGGACGTGCCCGCACCGACTTCCATGTCGATCGGCTGGAGCAGCGCGCAACCTTGCTTGTCCCAATAGGATTGCAGCGTCAGGATGATTTGCTGAAACGTGAGCATGAAGTGCCTTGAAGGTGCCTTTCAGGCAGGACGCGGATACCGTGCGGCTCGCGCGGCCCAGTGCTGTGAAACCCCGAATTTTACCGGATTGCCGCTGGCTTGAGACTTTCTGGGGCCCGGTGAATCAAACGGGGGCGCTTCATTGTGTTGTTTCGCGTTGCGCCGCCCTTCGTGTTGATCTTAGCCGTTGCCGCCGCGCTTTGACGCGCCGTTCGCGCCGCTGTTGCCGTTCGACCTCGCTCGGCCAGGACCGAACGCAAATCCAAACGCGAGGAACAGCAGCGAGACGGCGAGCACGGTATTGTTGCCGCTCGTCACATACGGCGTGGTGCCCGTCGTGCCCTGAACGGTCGCGTCGATCGAGCCTGCCGTAAATGCGGGCATGCGCGCGATCACGTTGCCGTGCGCATCGATCGCGGCCGTTGCGCCTGTGTTCGTCGCGCGCAGCATCGGGCGCCCGGTTTCGAGCGAGCGCATGCGGGCGATTTGCAGATGCTGGTCGAGCGCGATGGTGTTGCCGAACCATGCGAGATTCGTCGAATTGACGAGCACGCCCGCTGGCATCGCGCTCTCGCGAACCGTGCGCGCGATTTCCTCGCCGAAGATGTCCTCGTAGCAGATATCGACGGCGACCGGCTGGTTGTGCACGACGAACGGCTTCTGCACTGCCGGGCCACGCGCGAAATCGCCCAGGGGAATGTTCATCAGATTGACGAACCAGCGAAAGCCCCACGGCACGAACTCGCCAAAAGGCACGAGATGATGCTTGTCGTAGCGGTACACGCCCGCCTGGCCCGGCGTGATGCCGAACAGGCTGTTCGTATAGTCGACCACGCGTCCCTCCGGCGTGATCGTTCCACCGATAGCGCCGAACAGGATCGACGTATTCGTCGAGTCCGCGAAACGGCGCACGGCGAGCGCGAACGACTCGGGAACGGCCTGTGCGAGCACGGGAATTGCTGTTTCCGGCGTGACGATCAGGTCGGCGGGCTTCTCGGTGATCATCCGCTGGTATTCGTCGATGGCCGCCTTCACGCCAGATTCTTCGAACTTCATGTCCTGCTTCACGTTGCCTTGCAGCAGACGCACGGTGAGCGATGCGTTGGCGGGCGTCGTCCACGAGACGAGCGGCAGCAGCAGGCCCGCGGCGATCAGCGCGATCGCGATCACGGCGGGTGTGACGACGCGCGCCGCGGCTGAAGACTCGCCCGCATCGCGATTGGCGTCCGATCGCGCGCGCAGCACGGCTTGCGCGATCAGCGCGGCGGCAAGCGCCATCACCCAGCCGACCCCATATACGCCCGCAATCGGCGCGAAACCGGCAAACGGACCATCGACCTGCGCATAGCCGCCCGCCAGCCACGGAAAGCCGGTGAACACAGTGCCGCGCAGCCATTCGCCGATGGCCCACGCGCTCGCGAACGCGAATGCGCCGTGCCAGGTCGGCGAAAACGGCTCGTCGTCGACGAGCTTGCCGTTGCGCGCGTGTCCCGCGCAGAACGACCAGATTCCCGCCGCGAGCGCCGGATAGACGGCGAGATACATCGAGAACAGCACGAGCGCCGCGCCCGCGAGGGGGGGCGCCATGCCGCCATAGAAATGCATGCTCACATACAGCCACCACACGCCCGTCACGTAGTTGCCGAAGCCAAACGCGAAGCCGGTGAACGCCGCGCTTTTCCAGCCCGTCGTGCGCGTGAGCCACGCGAAGAAGAACACGAAGATCGCGAGTTCGAGCCAGCCGCCATGCGGCGTCGGCGCAAACGACAGCGTATTGAGCGCGCCGGCAGTGGCTGCGGCGAGGTAGTGCCACCACGGCATCGTCCGGCCGCGGGTGTTCGCTGCGTCGGACGTCACGCCGCGGCGCAGACGGGAGGTGATCGGGTCGGCCATTATTGCGTGGTCGGCTGGAACGGAAAACTCAGGGGAATCAGGTTTGCACGTGCTGGGCGTCGCGTTCGCGCTGCCCCGCGAGCGGGTCGCGGCGCACGAGCAGCATGTGAATCTGGCGGGCGTCGGCGCGCAGCACTTCGAAGATCAGGTCGTCGAGTCGCACTTTTTCGCCGCGATGCGGCACGCGTCCGAAGTGATGCGTGACGAGTCCGCCGATCGTATCGACTTCCTCGTCGGAGTAATGGGTGCCGAACTCCTCGTTGAACTGCTCGATCTCGGTCAGCGCGCGCACGCGGTAGCGGCCGTCCGGCGACGCGATGATGTTGCCGCTCTCCTCGTCGAAGTCGTACTCATCCTCGATGTCGCCGACGATCTGCTCCAGCACGTCCTCGATCGTGATCAGGCCCGCGACGCCGCCGTATTCGTCGACGACGATCGCGATGTGATTGCGGTTCACGCGGAAGTCGTGCAACAGCACGTTCAGGCGCTTCGATTCGGGAATGAACACGGCCGGGCGCAGCATCCCGCGCACGTCGGCTTCTTCTTCGGCGTAGTAGCGCAGCAGGTCTTTCGCGAGCAGCACGCCGATCACGTTGTCGCGGTTGCCCTCATAGACCGGGTAGCGCGAGTGACCCTTTTCCAGCATGAAGGGGATGAAATCGGCGGGGGCGTCGGCGATGTTGATCGCGTCCATTTGCGCGCGCGGAATCATGATGTCGCGGGCGCAGAGCTCGGAAACCTGGAACACGCCTTCGATCATCGACAGCGAATCCGCGTCGATCAGATTGCGCTCATGCGCGTCCTGCAGGATTTCGAGGAGTTCGCCGCGAGAATCGGGCTCGGGCGAGATGAAATCGGTCAATCGCTCAAGAAGCGAGCGTTTTTCGTGGGGTTTGTCGCTGGAATGGCGTCGACTGGGATACGTGTCGTTCATGGTGGTGCGCCCGAAAAGCTGGGCGCGCTGTTGCAGAGCGTTAAGGATACACCACGCGCGTGGCAGGACCGTGTCCCGGGGAAATCATCGATTTCGCGGCAAATGCCGCCGGGTCGGCGGAACACACTTGCTTTTATCCTAACTGATATCCGGGCGGCGGGGGCGGCAGGTCAAAATTAACAAGCTTTGCCCGTATCTGCGACGGTTCTGGTGGCAGATGCGCCCGCGCAGGGCAAAAGCACTCATCCCCTGCACCGCGCGAGCAGCGCCTCCAACGCCCGATCCGGCATCCCGCTCGCCCGCAACGCCTCGACCGTCCGGCTCACGTAGTCAAGCGTCGTCCCATAGCGTCCCGACGCGCACCCGAGCACCGTTCTCACCACTTCGTCCGAGAGCTTGCCCGTGTACGACGGCACCTCGCGCCGCATCACAAACGCGAGGGCGGCGACGCGCCGCCCATCCGCGAGCACGCACGGCAGCCACGCGGGCCGGTATGAGCCCATCGCCATTTCACGGCGCCACAGTGCTTCGAGATGCGGCATCGCGCCGTCCGCCGCGAGCCGGAACGCGATGCCGCTGCACGAGCCGCCGCGATCGAGGGCGAGCACGAGTCCCGGCTGCTCCGGCGTGCCGCGATTCACGCGCGACCACAGATACAGCCCACGGTGATAACCGTGCACGCGCGAACGCATCGCTTCCGCCGTCGGCAGGCCCGGGTTCCAGATCAGCGAGCCATAGCCGAACAGCCACAAATCGCTCGTGCCGTCCCAGCCGTTCAGCGACGCATTCAGCGACGCCCGCAACTCGTCGTCCGTCAAAAGCCGCGATTCGCCAAGCGAGGGCGGATAGCCGGGACAGGGCGGAAGCGTCGGCGGGGAGGAAAGGGGCTGGCTCACGGTGGTTCGATCGGTTCGCAGGCTGACTTGAGGATCAGAGCCTGCGATCGAAAGCGACGTCGGGCTCTGTCGCGCGATACTGTTGCTGTCGAGCCTTATTCGTACGGGTCGGGGAAGCCGAGCTTGCCGAGCACTTCGGTTTCGATGGCTTCCATCTCTTCGGCTTCTTGTTCGTCTTCGTGGTCGTAGCCCTGGGCGTGCAGCGTGCCGTGGACAAGCAGATGCGCGTAATGCGCTTCAAGCGGCTTGCCCTGCTCGCCCGCTTCTTTCTCGACGACAGGGCAACACAGGATCAGATCGCCCGTCACGGGATCGTCGTCCGATTCGGCGTATGCGAACGTCAGCACATTCGTCGCGTAGTCTTTGCCGCGATACGTGCGGTTCAGCGTACGGCCCTCTTCGGCATCGACGAACCGCACGGTCAGTTCGGCGTCGGCGAAGAGCGCGGCCTTGATCCACCCGGCGACGGTCGCCTTCGGCAGCAGCGCCTTGTGCCCGGGCCACGCTTTTCCGGCGGGAAATTGCAGGTTCAGTGACAGTTTCGGGGCGCGGCTCATGCGTTGTTCTTCGTAGCGGTCATGTCCGTGTCACTTCGCTGCGTCCGCGGCGTCCACTTCTTTCTTCGAGGCCGCGTCGTACGCCTCGACGATGCGCGCGACGAGGGGGTGCCGCACCACGTCCGCGCTCGTAAAGCGCGTGAGCGCGATGCCGCGCACGTTGGCGAGCACCTGCTGCGCCTCGATCAGCCCGCTCTTTTGCCCGCGCGGCAAGTCGACCTGCGTCGTGTCGCCCGTGACGACCGCCTTCGAGCCGAAGCCGATACGCGTCAGGAACATCTTCATCTGCTCGGGCGTCGTGTTCTGCGCCTCGTCGAGAATGATGAACGCGTGATTCAGCGTGCGGCCGCGCATGTACGCGAGCGGCGCGATTTCGATCATCTGGCGCTCGAACATCTTCGCCGTCTTGTCGAAGCCGAGCAGATCGTACAGCGCGTCATAGAGCGGCCGCAGATACGGATCGACCTTCTGCGCGAGATCGCCCGGCAGGAAGCCGAGACGCTCGCCCGCCTCGACGGCGGGGCGCGTCAGCACGATGCGCTTGACCTGATCGCGCTCCAGCGCGTCGACGGCGCACGCGACGGCCAGATACGTCTTGCCCGTGCCGGCCGGGCCGACGCCGAACGTGACGTCGTGCGACACGATCTGCTTCAGATACTCGCGCTGCGCCGGCGTGCGGCCGCGCAGATCGGCGCGGCGCGTGTACAGCTTCGGGCCGAGCTCCTCGACGTCCTCGTCGCCTTCATGCGCCGGTTCGTCGAATGGATGATCGGGATCGCCGCGAAAACGCGCGTCGACACCCGTGTCGCCATCGCCGTTCGGCCGGCCGCCGTTGCCCGGATGGCGCGCTTCGACGAGCGCGAGCTGGATATCGTCGACGGACAACGGATCGCGTGCGCTGTTGTAGAAGTTTTCGAGTGCATTCAGCGCGACTTTCGCACCGCGCCCGCGAATGCTGATGCGGTGCCCCCGGCGTTGCAGCGTGACGTCGAGCGCCTGCTCGATCTGCCGCAGATTTTCGTCGAGCGGGCCGCATAGGTTGGCAAGCCGTGCGTTGTCGTCGCGCGGCGCGGTGAATTCCAGATGTTGCTGAGAGGTCTTCAAGGCTTTGAATCTGTCCTGTCAGTCAGTGCATTGCTTAATGAGTGGCCGTTGCCGTGTCGTGAACCATCACGAGTTCGCCGCGCAGCGAGTGCGGGTACGCATGCACGATCTTCACGTCGATCATCTGGCCGATCAGGCGCGCGTGCGACTCCACGGGCGCGGGAAAATTGACGACGCGGTTGTTCTCGGTGCGGCCCGCGAGTTCGTTCGGGTCCTTGCGCGCGGGGCGCTCGACCAGAATGCGCTCGACCTTGCCGACCATCGCCTGGCTGATGCGCTGCACGTTCTCTTCGATGGTCGCCTGCAGATGTTGCAGACGGCGCAGCTTCACTTCGCGCGGCGTGTCGTCGTGCAGGTTCGCGGCGGGCGTGCCAGGGCGCGGGCTGTAGATGAACGAGAAGCTCGTGTCGTAGCTCATGTCGTGCACGAGCTGCATCATCTTGTCGAAGTCTTCTTCCGTCTCGCCGGGGAAGCCGACGATCATGTCCGTCGACAGCGACAGGTCCGGCCGGATCGCGCGCAGCTTGCGGATCACCGACTTGTATTCGAGCACCGTGTAGCCGCGCTTCATCGCCATCAGGATACGGTCCGAGCCGTGCTGCACGGGCAGGTGCAGATGGCTCACGAGCTTCGGCACCTTCGCGTAGGTGTCGATCAGGCGCTGCGTGAATTCCTTCGGATGCGATGTCGTATAGCGAATCCGTTCGATGCCGGGAATCTCGGCGACGTATTCGATCAGCGTCGCGAAGTCGGCGATTTCACTGGAGCCGGGCGTCGTTGCGCCACTGAACTTGCCACGATAAGCGTTCACATTCTGGCCAAGCAGCGTCACTTCGCGCACGCCCTGATCGGCGAGACCGGCGATTTCGGTCAGCACGTCGTCGAGCGGGCGCGATACTTCCTCGCCGCGCGTATAGGGCACGACGCAGTAGCTGCAATACTTGCTGCAGCCTTCCATGATCGACACGAACGCGCTCGGGCCTTCGACGCGCGCGGGCGGCAGGTGATCGAACTTCTCGATTTCCGGGAAAGTGATGTCGACCTGCGGACGGCCGCTCGCGCGGCGCTGGTCGATCATCTGCGGCAGGCGGTGCAGGGTTTGCGGACCGAACACGAGGTCCACATACGGCGCGCGCGACACGATCGACGCACCTTCCTGGCTCGCGACGCAGCCGCCGACGCCGATCAGCAGGTTCGGATTGGCTTCCTTCAGTTCGCGCACGCGGCCCAGGTCGGAGAAGACCTTCTCCTGCGCCTTTTCGCGCACCGAGCACGTGTTGAAGAGAATGACGTCAGCGTCTTCGGGGTTGTCGGTCTTGACGAGCCCTTCAGCAGCGCCGAGTACGTCGACCATCTTGTCGGAGTCGTACTCGTTCATCTGGCAGCCGAAGGTCTTTACATAAACTTTCTTGGTCATCGAGTGTTCGCCGGTCGCAGTAATTAACCTGGGGGCGTCAATAAAGGGTGAAGAGACAAAAACGCGCGGCGCCGCGGCGCGGAGAGACGGGCGAATCTGAGCGCCCGAGACGCGTTTTTACAGCGTAGTCCCACATTATAGCCCTTTGGGGCGTGGGGCTTTGGCGGCGTGCCGGGGCGAGCGCGGGCGTTTGCTATGCGCGCGATTCCCGCTTCGCCGACGCCTTTCGCGTCCGTGCTGCCGTTTCTGGCGTTTCTGGCGTTCCGCCGCGCCGTGCTCGCGCGCCGCCTGGCGGCTGCGGCAAGCCAAGCTGCGCTTCCAGTTCGCCCGTCACTTTGGCGAAGCGGTCGGCGAGAAAGTCCAGCAGCACGCGCACGCGCGGCGCCATGAAGCGGTTGCGGTGGTAGAGCGCGTGCAGCGGTGCGTCGGGATAACGCCAGTCGGGCAGCAGCACACGCAGGCCATCGCTTTTCAGATCGGCTTCGACGTCCCACATCGACTTGATCACGATGCCGTAGCCGCGCAGCGCCCATTCACGGGCGACGGCGCCGTCGTTGGTTTCGCGCGCCGATTCGAGCGGCACGGTGTAGGTGAGCGTTTCGTCGCCGCGCGTGAAGCGCCATTCGTTGACAGGCCCGGACGCCGTGCCGAGCACGATGCAGTCGAAGCGCGCGAGATCGAGCGGATCCTTCGGCTCGCCGCGCCGCGCGATGTAGTCCGGCGACGCGCACAGCACGCGCGGGTTCGGCGCGAGGCGGCGCGCGACGAGCGAGCTGTCCTGCGGAATGCCGAAGCGGATCGCGAGGTCGATGTCTTCCTGCACCAGATTCGACAGCGAATCGGACAGCGTCAGCGCAAACGTGACGTCGGGGTAAAGCGCGTTGAATTCGTCGAGCCAGTGCATCAGCAGGTTGCGGCCGAAATCCGACGTCGCGGAGATGCGCACCTTGCCGCGCACCGCGTTCTGGCCGGCCTGCAATGCGGCTTCGGCGTCGTCGAGCGCGCGCAGCGCCTGCTGGCAGCAGTTCAGATACAGACGGCCTTCGTCGGTCAACCGCAGTTGCCGCGTCGTGCGCTCGAAAAGCCGCGCCTTCAGCCCGCCTTCGAGCTTCGCGAGGCGCGCGCTGGCGGCAGCCGGCGTGACACCGAGCTTGCGCCCGGCCGCCGACAGGCTGCCCTGTTGGGCCGCTTCGACGAAGAGGCGAATGTCACCTAGATTGTCGGTCATTATTCGACGGCATTTGAAAATCCTTCAAATCGTACGCCAATTATCAAAATCGTGCGGTTCGCCGAGAATCCGATCCTGAAAACGCGGAGTCCGCGTTTACCCGGAGTTCGCATCATGCATCTCGACCACGCGACGATCGTCACCCCTGATCTCGACGCCACCCGGCGCTTTTTCGTCGATGTCGTCGGCTTGACGGACGGTGCGCGGCCGCCGTTCGGCATCAGCGGCCACTGGCTATGCGCGCAAGGCCGCCCCGTGATCCATCTCGTCGATTCGACGCTGCCGGGCCACGTCGGCCGCGCGAGCCCGCGCATCGACCACATCGCGTTCCGTCTCGACGGCGACGATGCGCGGCAGGCGCTGCTCGCGCGCCTCAACGCAGCGGGCGTCGTGTACCGGATGGCCGATGTGCCGCTCTCGGGTGAAGTGCAACTGTTCGTCGCGCTCGCGAGCGCTGTCGTCATCGAGTTCGTGACGGCGGCGCGCAACGTCCAGCGCGCGTCCTTCTGAATCGTCGTCTGGAGCTTTTCATGCCCATTCCGTTGCTTGCGCTCGCGATCAGCGCATTCGCCATCGGCACGACCGAGTTCGTCATCATGGGCCTGCTGCCCGACGTGGCGAAAGATCTCGCCGTTTCGCTTCCTTGCGCCGGTCTGCTCGTCAGCGGGTATGCGCTCGGTGTGGCCGTCGGCGCGCCGCTGCTCGCCGTCGTCACCAGCAAGATGCCGCGCAAGCTCGCGTTGCAACTGCTGATGGGCGTGTTCATCGTCGGCAACGTGCTGTGCGCGATTGCGTCGGACTACCCGGTGCTGATGATCGCGCGCGTCGTGACATCGTTCGCGCATGGTTCGTTCTTCGGCATCGGTGCGGTGGTGGCCGCGTCGCTCGTGCCGCAGGAAAAGCGTGCAAGCGCGATCGCGCTGATGTTCACGGGCCTCACGCTCGCAAACGTGCTCGGCGTGCCGTTCGGCACGTTCATCGGCCAGCAGTTCGGCTGGCGCGCCGCGTTCTGGATCGTCGCCGCGTTCGGCGTGCTGTCGCTTGCCGGCATCACGGCGCTCGTGCCGAACCGTCATGACGCGGGCCCGGCTGGTCTCGGCCACGAAGTGCGCGTGCTGAAAGAGCCGCAAGTGTGGCTTGCGCTGACGATGACGGTGCTCGGTTTCGGCGGCGTGTTCGTCGTGTTCACCTACATCGCGCCGATCCTCGAACAGGTGAGCGGCTTCACGCCGCACGGCGTCACGCTGATTCTCGTGTTGTTCGGCGCGGGGCTGACGCTCGGCAATACGATCGGCGGCAAGCTCGCGGATCGTTCGCTGATGCCGTCGCTGATGGGCATTCTGATTGCGCTCGCCGTCGTGATGGCCGTTTTCGCGCATACGAGCCACTCGCAGGTCGCGGCGGCGATCACGGTGTTCGTCTGGGGCATCGCGGCGTTCGCGACGGTGCCGCCGCTGCAGATGCGCGTGGTCGAGAAGGCGAAGGCCGCGCCGAATCTCGCGTCCACGCTGAACATCGGTGCGTTCAATTTCGGCAATGCGGGCGGCGCGTGGCTCGGCGGTCTGGCGATAAGACACGGGTACGGGCTCGATGCGTTGCCGTACGTGGCCGCCGTGGTCGCGCTCGCCGCGCTGGCCTTGACCTGGATCGCCGCGCGCATGGATGCGCCTGCTGCTGTCGTGTCGCCGGAAGTGCGCGAGCGGGCCTGATGCCGGCGCCGGGCCGCGTCGCGAAGGTCACAATCGCGGTCCGCGCCCGAATGACGTTGCGATCTGCCGCGGTTTGCCAGCCGACGAAGCGCGAGCAGGCGTCCTTCGACAAAAGGCGCTTGCTGTTTTCAGCGGCTACGCGCGCAGCGTTGCTCCAGCGCTGCCACGCGTGCTGAACGCATCGCACGCTAGCGCATAAGCGTCCTCTGCGATCGTGATAACAGTGTGAAGATAACTTCGTTGGGACGCTGAAAACGGGATGCTAGGCTTGCCTTCACTGATGCTCGCTCCGCGTTTCGGCGGGGCGTCTGGAGGCAACCATGCAATCACCGCTTGCACTGGTGCGCGAGCGCGCGCACGACAATCACGAAGCAGCTCACCCTCACGACGAAGCGCGTGCATCGGAGTTCGATGCGCTCGAGCGCCGCGTCGGTGTGAATCTCGCGCGCCTGCGCGCCGAGCGCCAGTTATCGCTCGATGCATTGGCGCGTGCGTCGGGTGTCTCGCGCGCGATGCTCGCGCAGATCGAATCGGCGCGCAGCGTGCCGTCGATCAAGGTGCTGTGCAAGGTCGCGGCGGCGTTGAAGGTGTCGGTGGCGGCGTTCCTGCGTCAGCATGCCGTGAACGGCTTCGAGCATTTGCCCGCGGATCGGACGGCGCGCGTCGTCACGTCGAATGGCCGCTACTGGACGCGCGCGCTGCATCCCGATGCCGAGCCGGCGGCAGCGGAGTTTCACGAGTTGCGCATCGCGCCGCTGCATACCGAGCCGGGCACGCGGCGCGCGCCGGGTACGACGGTGAATCTCGTCGTGAGCGTAGGGACGATCGAAGTCAGCGTGCACGATCGACGCCAGTTGCTCGCGACAGGCGACGCGATCGTCTTCGACGCCGACCAGCCGCACAGCCTGCGCAATCCCGGTGACACGGAAGCGCGCGCATTTCGCGTGACGGTGAACGCGGAGACGCCGCCGCGCTGGGAAGTGCCCCACGACGCGCCGCTCGCGCCCGCCCATTCCGGCGCATGACATCGTCTGCGCGCGCGGCCTGCATGCCGCGCGCCGATGCGGTATGCTCTGCGAGCCGGATCGATCCGGCAATCAGTACGTCTTCAGGGCGGGGTGAAATTCCCCACCGGCGGTATGCAGGCGGCGCGCTTCGTGAAGCGCGAGTCTGCGAGCCCGCGAGCGCCTGCGCCGTTGTGGCAGGGTCAGCAGATCTGGTGAGAGGCCAGAGCCGACGGTCAGAGTCCGGATGGAAGAAGATGTGCAGATAGTCATCTGACTGTTCCTGTCAGCGGGAGTGGGCGCTTTCGCGGCTTGCTCCCGTCCCATCCGACATGGTTGCGGCTCTGCCGCTCGTTGCGATGAGCGGCGCGCGGGTTCGTTGTCCGTGCGACGCATGGGGTAGCCGTTCGCGGCCGGCGGGGACGCGTTTGTCTGTTTGCAATGCCCTGAAACGTTTTTCGCCCACACTCTTGCGAGGAGCGTTTCACATGTCCGTAGTATCGAAGTCTGCAGCATTCGCCTGGCCCGCCCCGTCCGCAATCGCCGACGACGCGAGCGCCGATCTTCCCCTGCTCGCCACCGAACCCGTCCCGCCGCGCATTGCCGTTGCGCTTGCCGCGTTGCGCGAAGGCCGCGCGGTCGTGCTGCAGGACGACCACGATCGCGAGAACGAAGCCGACCTGATCATTGCCGCCGAACGCATGAGCGTCGAGATGATGGCGCTCTTCATTCGCGAGTGCAGCGGCATTGTGTGCCTGTGCCTGACGGACGAGAAGGTCCACGCGCTCGAACTGCCGCCGATGACCGCGCACAACGAGAGCCGCAACACGACGGCGTTCACGGTATCGATCGAGGCGCGCGAGGGCGTATCGACGGGCGTGTCGGCGGCGGACCGCATCACGACGATCCGTGCCGCGATCGCCGATCATGCGAAGCCGTCGGACATCGTGCGTCCGGGCCACGTGTACCCGCTGCGCGCGATGCCAGGTGGCGTGCTGGCGCGCCGCGGGCATACGGAAGGCACGGTCGATCTGGTGACGCTGGCGGGCCTCAAGCCAGCAGGCGTGCTATGCGAACTGATGAACGCGGATGGAACGATGATGCGTGGCGCCGATGTTGAGAAGTTTGCTGCGCAGCACGAGATGCCGATGTTGACGATTGCGGAGCTGGTTGAATTTCGTTGCGCGTTGGCTGCGGCGCGGGAGTGTGTCGAGGTTTGAAGGGGACCTTCGAGGGATTTTCGGTCTGGGTGGTCAACCGCGCGGGCATCGGCGATGCGGTGCGCTTTGCTTTTTCGCTGGAATCCGCGATGCGGTTTGGTTTGCCGGTGTCGCTGGCATCCGCGATGCGGTTTGTCATTTGCCGCTATCGCTGGCATCCGCGATGCGGTTTGGTTTGCCGCTGTCGCTGGCATCCGCGATGCGGTTTGGTTTGCCACTGTCGCTGGCATCCGCGATGCGCCTCGCGGCGCGGGCGTTGCCCCTGTGCGGGGCGGCACCTACTTTCTTTGCCGCGGCAAAGAAAGTAGGCAAAGAAAGCCGCTCACACCGCTAGTTCTTGACCGTTACCCACGGGCCCGCAACATCCCCATGTTTGTCGCGGCAGTGTGCTGGCCCATGTCCGTTACCAACGCACTGACTCGGGTCTCACCCGCTTCATGCCCCTGCGTTGCAGACCACGCCCTCGATTATTCAGCGTCCCCATGCGGCAAACCTATGTAGGCATTCGCGCCATCAGAACACCTTTGCCGCGTGATGCGCGTACCCGGTTCGTGCGCTGGCCTGTGATACGCGACGACCAACATAGGTTTGCCGCAAAGCGGCACTGAAACATCTGGCACGGGTAGTCGCTGTGCGAGCGCGTGAAGCGGGTGAGGCATTCAATCAGCGCGCGCGCAACGGGCAAGTTCAGCACGCTGCCGTGCGAAGTGCGGGGACGTTGAGAGCCCGTGGACAAGGGTCAAGCATTGGCGGTGTGAGCCGCTTTCTTTGCTTACTTTCTTTGCGGCGGCAAAGAAAGTAAGTGCCGCCCCGCACAGGGGCAACGCCTGCGCCGCGAGGCGCATCGCGGATGCCAGCGATAGCGGCAGAACAGACCGCATCGCGGATGTCAGCGAAGGCGGCAGAACAGACCGCATCGCGGATGTCAGCGAAGGCGGCAGAACAGACCGCATCGCGGATGCCAGCGACAGCGGCAGAACAGACCGCATCGCGGACGCCACAGCGGCAGAACAGACCGCATCGCGGACGCCAGCGACAGCGGCAGAACAGCCCGCATCGCGGATGCCAGCGACAGCGGCAGAACAGACCGCATCGCGGACGCCAGCGACAGCGGCAAAAGCGAACCGCATTCGCAAATGCCAGCGAAAGGCAAAACCAACGCACACCGGGAATCGAAATTCACTCCGATCCAGGTCTCTGCCTGACACTCCCCGCCACAAGATCAAACCTGAACAACCGGCACTCAAGTGCCCCGTTATACAACGGCGTCTTCGCAGACTCGCGCAACCGCAATTGCCCCGGCAGCTTCCGGTCCGAAGTCAGCACAAACGCATGCCATCCGGTAAAGCGCTTCTTCAACGCATCGCCGAACGACTGAAAGAACTCGGCGATATCCGCCGTATCCGCCTCCGCGCGACGGAAACCGCCTTCTTCACGTCCAGTATTGCGAATCTCGCCTCGCGGCCCGCGTCCGCGCACTTCGATCCGCTCGCCATACGGCGGATTCGCAACGAGGATGCCCGCTTCGCCGACAGGCGGCATCATGTTGCGCGCGTCGATCTGCTTCAGCGGCAACGCCGGAAAACCCGCGCGTTCGAAGTTCGCGCGTGCCTTGTCGAGCATGTTGACGGAGATGTCGCTGCCGAAGATCAACAGATCGCCGCGGCCCGCACGCGCCGCGCGCTTCGCGTCCTGCGCGGCGACTTTCAGCGACTGCCAGGCCGATACGTCGTACTGCTTGAACTTCTCGAAGCCGAAGCGACGGTCGACACCCGGTGCGATGCTCAGCGCCACTTGCGCGGCTTCCGCGAGGAACGTGCCGCTGCCGCACATCGGGTCGTATAGCGGCGTGCCCGGCGTCCAGCTCGTCAGCCGCAGGATACCCGCCGCAAGGTTCTCGCGCAGCGGCGCGGCGCCCTTGTCGAGCCGCCAGCCGCGTTTGAAGAGCGGCTCGCCGGAGGTGTCGAGATACAGCGTGCAATCGGTGGCCGTCAGGAACGCGAACACACGCACGTCGGGCGCGCCCGTGTCGATGCTCGGACGCGCACCCGTCTTGTCGCGCAGACGGTCGCAGATCGCGTCCTTCACGCGCAGCGTCGCAAATTCGAGGCTGCGCAGCGGCGACTTGATTGCGGTTACATCGACGCGCAGCGTCTCGTTGGCCGAGAACCATTGCTCCCAGCGCTGTTCGAGCGCGAGCGCGTAAATGTCCTGCTCGCTGCGGTACGGGCGGTGCGCGATCTTCAGCAGCACGCGGCTCGCGATCCGCGAATGCAGATTGGCGGCCATGCCGGCTGCCCAGCCGCCCTTGAAGTGCACGCCGCCCGGCACCTGCGCGCCGGCGGTGAACGGCGCGCCGTTCAGATGACGCGCGGCGATCTCGGCGAGTTCGGCGGCGAGCGCGGCTTCGAGGCCGCGCGGGCAGGGGATGAAAAATTCGAAGGACATGGAGGTTGCCGTCAGGCGTGGATCAAGGCGACATTGTACGCGGTCGCCTTGCCGCGCCTTCGGGCAGGTGCCGGGCTCAACCCTTGGTCCCCGCGTTCGAAGCCGGCGCGGACGCGGATGGCGAAGCAGCGGGTCCCGTCGTCGAAGCCGGGCACGTCACAACGGCGCCGCGCGCTGGCGCAGCCGCGAGATTGCGCACGGCGGCCGCGATCTCCGTCGAAATCTGCTGAACCGCTCGCCGATGACCGCCGGCGAGCGCATCGTAGCCGCCCGCCACCGCCTCGCTGACGACGCTGCGGCACGTCAGCACCGCCTGCGTGCGCACGGCGCGCACGCTCCACACGGCGTCGATCAACGCGCGCGAGCCGGGCCACGACTCGAAGCGCTGCACGTTCACGCTGACGCGATACACGGGCACGCGATCGGGATACGGCGTGCCATACACGTCGATCGTGCCCAACTGCTGCGTGAGCGAACTGGACAGCGCGCGGCGGATCTCGTCGCCGGGCAGCGATGCCCAGCGTTCCTGTTCGAGCACCTGCACCTGGGTCGGTCCTGTCTGCACGACCAACTGGTTTTTCGCGACTTGCGGCGGCACGTCCACGGGCGGCACTTCGATCAGGAACGACGGGTTGCTCGCCGTGCGCAACGCATCCGGCGATGTGTCGCCGGACGAGAGCGTGTAAAAGTGGCTCGGCGGCGACGAGCATGCGGCGAGCGCGGAAAGCAGCACGGCCGGCAGTGCCAGCGCGGCGACGCGCATCGTTCGGGTGACGCGTGCGGACGTCATGGCTTCTCTCCTGGTTTGCCGCGCAGCAGCGATTCGGGATGGCGTTCGAGGTAATCCGACAGCGCGTTCAGCGATTGCAGCGTGCGCGTCAGTTCCTGCAGCGCCTGGTGCACGTCGGATTGCATCGGCGAGTCCTGCTGTAGCGTCGCTTCCGCCGTGCTGAAGGTCTGCTTCGCGGCCGCCAGTGTGTCGCGTGCCTGCGGCAGGACTTCCTTGTCGAGCCGGCTGAACAACTGGTCGGCGTTCTTCAGCGCGGTGTTCAGGTTATTGCCGATCTGGTCGAACGGCACCTGATTGAGCTTCTTCGCGATATCCGCGATTTGCAGCTGCAGCTCGTCGAGCGAGTTCGGCATCGTCGGCAGCTCGATTGGCTCGCGTGTGACGTCGACGGTTGCGTGCGGCGCCTTCGGGAACAGGTCGATCGCGACGTACAACTGACCCGTCAGCAGATTGCCCGTGCGCAGCTGGCCACGCAGGCCGTGCGCGACGAGCGCGAGCAGCATCTTGTGGCTCGCGTCCGTGCCCGTGTCGGGCATCGGCTGGCCGAGCGTACGTCGGCGCAGCCGGTCAGGGTAGAGATCGATCGTGACGGGCATGTTGAAGTTCTTCGTCATCGGATCATATTCGACGCCGATATTCGTCACCTGGCCGAGCACGATGCCGCGGAAATCGACGGGCGCGCCGACGGACAGGCCGCGCAGCGACTGGTTGAAGTTCATCACGACGCGCACCGGCTCGCCGTCGGGCTCGCGCATCGCGTCGGCTTCGTCCGAGCCGAGCCGGAACGTCATGTTGTTCGGCGCCTGCACGCCGACGGCCTGGCCCGGCGGCGACTGGAACGCGAGCCCGCCGACGATCACCGTCGCGAGCGACTGCGTGTTCAGCTTGAAGCCGCTCGAATCGAGCCGCACGTCGACGCCGCTCGCGTGCCACCAGCGCGAGTTCGTGCCGACGTACTGATCGAATGGCGCGTTGACGAACACCTGCACGGTGACGCCCGTGCCGTCCTTGTCGAGCGAGAAGCGCGTCACCTGACCGACCTGCACGCGCCGGTAAAACACGGGCGAGCCGATGTCGATCGAGCCCAGCGACTCGCCGTGCAACGTGAACTGGCGTCCTTTCTGATCGACGGTGACGGCGGGGGGCGATTCGAGGCCCACGAACTCTGTCTGCGTTTCCGTCGAACGGCCGCCGTCCACGCCGATGTACGCGCCCGACAGCAGCGTGCCGAGTCCCGACACGCCGCTTGCGCCGATGCGCGGACGCACGACCCAGAAGCGGCTGTCTTTCACCGCGAAGTCTTCGGCTTCCTTCGTCAACTGGACCTCGACGTTCACGCGCGAGTGGTTCTTCGCGAGCTTGATCGTCTTCACGAAGCCGATGTCGACGTCCTTGTACTTGACCTTGGTCTTGCCCGGCTCGAGCCCTTCCGCGGTGGTGAAGGTGATGTTGATGGTCGGCCCTTTCTCGATCACCGACTTGACCACGAGCCCCACGCCGATCAGCGCCGCGATCAGAGGTATCACCCACACGAGCGAAGGCAGCCAGCCGCGCTTGGCGACGATCTCGGGTTCGGGCACGGGTTCGTTGTTCGGCGGGCCGGAGGGCGGCGTCGGCTCTTGAGGGCTATTCATGTGGCGGGTCCTGAGGTTTTGCGGCTGTTTTGCGGCTCGCGCGGGCTGCGTCGCCCGTGACTTTGTCCACGTCGTCCCAGATGAGGCGTGGATCGAATTGCATCGAGGCGATCATCGTGAGGATCACGACCGAGCCGAACGCGAGCGCGCCCGGTCCCGCCGTGATGACGGCCAGCGACTTGAAGCGCACGAGCGCGACCGTCAGCGTGATGACGAAGATGTCCAGCATCGACCAGCGGCCGATGCGCTCGACGATCCGGTAGAGCTTTGTGCGTTCGAGCGGGCGCCATGTGGAATGGCGTTGCGCGGTGATGGTGAGGAGCGCGAGCACCGTGAGCTTGAGCATCGGCACGAGGATGCTCGCGACGAACACGATGATCGCGAGCGGCCAGTCGCCCGAGATCCAGAAGTAAACAACGCCGCTCATGATCGTGTCGTCCTCGGCGCCGAGCAGCGACGTCGTGTGCAGCACGGGCAGCAGGTTAGCGGGAATGTAGAGCAAGGCGGCCGCGATCAGCAGCGCCCAGGTGCGCATCAGGCTGTCGGGATTGCGCCGGTGCAGGACCGCGCCGCAGCGCGTGCAGCGTTGCGGCTCTTTCGAGCGCACGCGCGGCTGCACGCGCGAACACGCGTGACATGCGACGAGACCGGCGCGCGAGGCCGTGAGGTATTTCATCGGCCGTTCATCCCCGGTGCGGCGATCCATCGACATCCCTATCGCCTGCCTCGCCTGCCTCGCCGCTCTGGCGCTGCTCGTTGCGCGCGTCGCGCTGGCTGGCTTCGCGTGCTTCTTGTTCGCGCTGATGCCGCTCGCGCCGCGCCTGCAGCACGCCCAGGCCTTCGGCGACGTCCCACAGCGTACGCGGATCGAAGGTGACGACCACGACGAATATCAGCGTGAGCGCCCCGAACGCGAACATCGCGGCTTCGGGAATCACGCGCGCGATGCTGACCATTTTCACGATCGTCACGAGCACGCCGAGCATGAACACTTCGATCATGCCCCACGGACGCACGAACTGGATCGCGCGCAGCACCTGATTGAAGCAGGGCGGCACATAGCCGGCGCGGATCGGGATCAGCAGATAGAGCAGGGCGAGCAGTTCGGTGAGCGGAAAGAGTGTGGTCGAGCAGAACACCATGATCGCGACGATCTGCATCCCTTCGTCCCATAGCGCGACAATAGCGCCGAGCAGACTGGTCTGCGACGTGATGCCGTTCGTTTCCAGCTCAACGATCGGAAATCCCTGCGCGATGAGGAACGTGATCAGCGCGGCGAACGTCATTGCCGTGATGCCGTCTAGCCGCCCCGACGCGCTCCAGTACAGCATCGCGCCGCACCGCTGGCAGCGCGCGACCCGCCAGCGTCCGAGGCGGGGTTTCTGGAACAGCGCGTCGCATTCGTGACAGGCAATCAGATGATCATGGTCCATGCAGGCGATCAGAAAACGGGAAGCGGTGTTGTCGTCGTGTTGGTGGCCGGCATATTACAGACTGTTACCGCGCACTGCCGCGCCTCGCGCTGGCGCGCGTGCGAGCGTCGCGCGGTGCACGGCTTGGGGGCAATAGTATCAAAGCTCGTATCGATGACGTTCGTAAGGCCGCCCCTGCCGATATGACGGCGCCGGGCAGGCATCGCCCATGCGTTGTAGGCTTTGTCCGGCAAATGCGGCGCACGCGGGTTCAACCGGCATTAGCAAGTATCGCGCCGCGCCAGAAGTGGCCGGCCAGTTGCCGCCGCTTGCGGTACGATTAGCGCCGCGCAAGCCGTTGGCGCCGAGGCCGGGCGCAAAGGGAATAACGGCATCGGCTGTGTCGTTTAACTTTTATGTCGGCGTCGGTTCTGTCATGGCACATACTTCTTCGTTTCATTCGTTCTCTGCACGCGGTTCGTCGTACACATCGACGGCCATCGCGCTGCACTGGCTTATCGCACTTCTGATCGTCGGCGGATTCGCGCTCGGCTGGGTGATGACGGATATCCCCGGCTTCACGCCGACCAAGCTCAAATACTTTTCGTGGCACAAGTGGATCGGCGTGACGGTATTCGCGCTCGTCGTGCTGCGCATCCTCTGGCGCGCCACGCATGCCGTGCCGCCGATGCCCGCGCACATGCACGCATGGCAGCGTGGTGTCGCGCATCTCACGCACTTCCTGCTTTACGTGCTGATGGTCGCGATTCCTGTGTCCGGTTATCTGTATAGCTCCGCGGCGAACGTGCCTGTCGTCTATCTCGGGCTCGTGCCGCTGCCGCGCCTGATCGCGCCCGATCCGCACCTGAAGGAAGTGCTGAAGTCCGTTCACAGCGCGCTCAACTACACGCTGCTCGCTCTGGTCGCGCTGCATGTCGTGGCGGCCCTCAAGCATCAATGGCTCGATCGCGATGGCCTGCTGTCGCGCATGCTCCCTTTCCTCAAATAAGGACAAACATGAAGGTTTTGTTCTATCGCTATATGCTCGCCGCGTTTGCTGCGGCATCGTTGGCCGCGTCGGGCGGCGCGTTCGCGCAGGTCGACATGGGCAAGAGCACGGTCACGGCGATCTCAAAGCAGATGAACGTGCCCGTCGAAGGCAAGTTCAACAAGTTCACTGCACAGATCGCGTTCGATCCGTCGAAGCCGACCACAGGCAGCGCGCAGGTGACGATCGATACATCCAGCTATGATCTCGGCGACGAAAGCTATAACGAGCAGGTGCGCGGCAAGGACTGGTTCGATTCGAAGACGTATCCGACGGCCACGTTCGTCTCCAGTGCAATTGCTCCCGCCGGCAACAATCAGTTCAAGGTGACAGGCAAGCTGACGATGAAGGGCAAGTCGCAGACTGTCGTCGTGCCCGTCACGGTGGCGAAGCAGGGCGCCGCACAGGTTTATGACGGCGCGCTGTCCGTCAAGCGCTCGCAGTTCGATATCGGCACGGGCGAATGGAAGGACACGTCGGTGGTCGCGGACGATGTGACGATCAAGTTTCATATCGTCGCCGCGAGCAAGTGATCTATCGCACGCAGAACAGCAAGGAGAATAAAGTGAATCCGATGCTTTTGATCGCGGCTGGCGCGCTGGCGTCATCGCTTGCAGCGGGTGCATTTGCCGCCGACACCTATCAGCTCGATCCGGCGCACACGTATCCGAGCTTCGAAGCGGACCACATGGGCGGCGTATCGACCTGGCGCGGCAAGTTCACGAAGAGCTCGGGCACGGTCACGCTCGACCGCGCCGCGAAGACGGGCACCGTGGATGTGACCGTCGACACATCGTCGATCCAGATCGGCAACACGAAGCTCGAAGAACATCTGCGTTCGGACGATTTCTTCGACGTCGCGAAATATCCGACGGCGGCCTACAAGGGCACGGCGATCAAGTTCGACGGCGACACGCCGGTTGCCGTCGACGGCCAGTTCACGTTGAAGGGCGTCACGAAGCCGCTGAATCTGAAGATCGAATCGTTCAAGTGCATTCAGCATCCGGTGCTCAAGCGCGAAGTGTGCGGCGTCGAGGCGACGGGAGAGTTCAATCGCGCGGACTATGGGATGGACTTTGGCACCAAATATGGCTTCAACATGAAGACCGTGCTGCATATCCAGGCGGAAGGCATCAAGCAGTAACGCCTTTTGCGGCGGTGCGTGTCAGCAGGACCGCTTCGTCGGCGTTGCCGGCGAAGCGGTTTTTTTATTGGCGCGCCTGCACCTGGCGCTTTTACGGCTCGTGCTGAATTTATTTTTCAGGTACATAGTGGACGAGAGACGCCGGAACGGTTGTGCGCGCATCGAATCCGGCCGACTGACGGGCCGGGCATTTCGCCGCCACGAAAGACCACCGCGCGCACGAGGAGATCCGCAATGAGCTCAACGATAGCCGCGAGTGCGGCGCAAAGCCGTCCCGATACATGGCGCACGGTGGTCGCCGCGTCCATCGGCAATGCGCTGGAATGGTTCGACCTCGTCGTCTACGGTTTTTTTGCCGTCGTCATTTCGAAGCTGTTCTTTCCGGCGGGCAACGACACGGTGTCGCTGCTCCTGACGCTTGGCACCTTCGGCGTGTCGTTCTTCATGCGGCCGCTCGGCGCGATCGTACTCGGCGCCTATGCGGACCGTGCAGGGCGCAAGGCCGCGCTCACGCTGTCGATCCTGCTGATGATGTCGGGCACGCTGATCATCGCGGTGCTGCCGACGTATCAGTCGATCGGGCTCGCCGCGCCGCTGATTCTCGTCGTCGCGCGGCTGATGCAGGGCTTCTCGGCGGGCGGCGAGTTCGGCAGCGCGACCGCGTTTCTCGCCGAGCACGTGCCGGGCCGGCGCGGCTTTTTCGCAAGCTGGCAGATCGCGAGCCAGGGGCTTACGACGCTGCTGGCCGCGTTGTTCGGCGCGGTCCTGACGGGCCGGTTGTCGCCAGAGCAACTGGGCGCGTGGGGCTGGCGCGTGCCGTTTTTCTTCGGCCTGCTGATTGGGCCCGTCGCGTGGTACATCCGCGCGAAGCTCGACGAAACGCCTGAATTTCTCGCCGCGGAAACGACCAGCACGCCGATCCGCGATACGTTCGCGAGCCAGAAGACGCGGCTCTTCATCGGCATGGGGATCGTCGTGCTGGGCACCGTCGCGACGTATCTCGTGCTTTTCATGCCCACGTACGCGATCAAACAACTGGGCCTCGCGCCGTCGGTGGCGTTCGAGGCGATTGCGCTGGTCGGCGTGATCCAGATGGTGTTCGCGCCGATCATCGGCCATCTGTCGGATCGCCACGGGCGCGTGCGCATCATGCTCGTGCCCGCCGTGCTGCTTTTGCTTCTGATCTGGCCGGCGTTCGCGTATCTCGTCGCGCATCCCACGTTCGACACGCTGATGCTGATGCAGATCGTGTTCGGCTTCCTGATGACGGGCTACTTCGGCTCGCTGCCGGGCTTGCTGTCGGAAATCTTCCCGGTGCAGACGCGCACGACGGGCATGTCGCTCGCGTATAACATCGCGGTGACGATTTTCGGCGGCTTCGGGCCGTTCATCATCGCGTGGCTGATTCGCGCGACGGACTCGAAAGTCGCGCCGGCTTTCTATCTGATGTTCGCCGCCGTGATCAGCGTGATCGCGCTCGTGGCGGCGCGGCGCAAGCTCGGCTTCAGATGATAGGCAGCCGATGTAAACGACAAAGGCCGGTTCGCATTCGAACCGGCCTTTCGTTTTGCATCGGAGCGTATCAGACGATTTCGATCAAACCTGTGCGCCCGCGTTCGGGTCGCTCGGATCGTGGCGTTCCTTCTTGTCCTTCAGCAGGTCTTCGCGCTTGACGCCGAACCACATCGCCAGCGCCGCCGCGACGAACACCGACGAGTAGATGCCGAACAGAATACCCACCGTCAGCGCGAGCGCGAAGTAGTGCAGCGTCGGGCCGCCGAACAGGAACATCGACAGCACCATCATCTGCGTACAGCCGTGCGTGATGATCGTACGGGACATCGTGCTCGTGATTGCGTGGTTGATGACTTCAATCACGCTCATCTTGCGTTCACGGCGGAACGTTTCGCGAATCCGGTCGAAGATAACCACCGATTCGTTCACCGAGTAGCCGAGCACCGCGAGCACGGCGGCCAGCACCGACAGCGAAAACTCCCACTGGAAGAACGCGAAGAAGCCGAGAATGATCACGACGTCGTGCAGGTTCGCAATCACGCCCGCGATTGCGTACTTCCACTCGAAGCGGAACGACAGATAGATCACGATGCCCGCGACCACGCACGCAAGCGCGAGCAGGCCGTCGGTGGCGAGTTCCTTGCCGACCTGCGGGCCGACGAACTCGACGCGTTGCAGCTTCGCATTCGCGTCCTGGCCCTTCAGCGCGGCCATCACCTGATCGCTTTGCTGCGCCGAGGTCAGGCCTTGTTTCAAGGGGAGACGGATCAGCACGTCGCGCGAAGTGCCGAAGTTCTGCACCTGTGCGTCGCCGTAGCCGATCTTCGTCAGCGTTTCACGCACGGGCTCGAGCGGCACGGCGCCCGGATATTGCACTTCGATCACGGTGCCGCCCGTGAACTCGACGGACAGATGCAGTCCGCGATGCAGCAGGAAAAACACGGCGGCAATGAACGTCAGCAGCGAGATCGCGTTGAAGATCAACGCGCGCTGCATGAACGGAATGTCTTTGCGGATGCGGAAAAATTCCATGTTCTCTTTCTCCGGGACTCAGCGGGATGAACCCGGTTTGTTCGTGCCACCCGGCGCGTTGCGGTTGCGCAGCGTCGGCTTGCCGGCGCGGGCTTGCGCGCCAGCAGGCGATTTCGCCTTCGTCTTGGGCTTCGGCGTCGTGGCCGCCGTCATCGCGCTGGCCGTGTCGGTCTGCGCGTCGGTGTTGTCGAGGTAAGCCGTTGCGCCGTCGGCGGCAGCGGGCTTCCACACCTGGCCGACGGCCAGCGACTTCAGCTTCTTCTTACCGCCGTACCACAGGTTCACGAGACCGCGCGAGAAGAACACGGCCGAGAACATCGACGTCAGAATGCCGATACAGTGCACGACGGCGAAGCCGCGCACGGGACCGGAGCCGAACGCGAGCAGCGCAAGACCGGCGATCAGCGTCGTCACGTTCGAGTCGAGAATGGTCGCCCATGCGTGCGCGTAGCCGTTCTGGATCGCCAGTTGCGGCGGCGCGCCGTTGCGCAGTTCTTCACGCACGCGCTCGTTGATCAGCACGTTCGCGTCGATTGCCATACCTAGCGCGAGCGCGATAGCGGCGATGCCGGGCAGTGTCAGCGTGGCCTGCAGCATCGACAGGATCGCGATCAGGAGCAGCAGGTTCACCGACAGCGCGATCATCGAGATCAGGCCGAACAGCATGTAGTACGCGATCATGAACGCCGCGATCGCGATGAAGCCGTAGACGACGGAATCGAAGCCCTTCTTGATGTTGTTTGCGCCGAGGCTCGGGCCGATCGTGCGTTCTTCGATGATGTCCATCGGCGCCGCCAGGGAGCCGGCGCGCAGCAGCAGCGCGAGGTCGGTTGCGGCTTGCGGGGTCGGCTGGCCCGTGATCTGGAAGCGGTCGCCCAGTTCCGACTGGATCGTCGCAACCGTCAGCACTTCGCCCTTGCCCTTTTCGAACAGCACCATTGCCATCGGCTTGCCGATGTTGTCGCGCGACACGCTGCGCACCGCGCGGCCGCCCGCCGAGTCGAGACGGATGTTGACGGATGGTCGCTGATGCTCGTCGAAGCCCGCCGACGCGTCGATGATCCGGTCGCCCGTGAAGATCACCGCCTTGCGCAGCAGCACGGGTGCCTGATTGCCTTGCGTGAAGAGCTCGTCGCCGGGCGGGACAGGGTCAGTGGGGTTCGGATGCAGGCCGTTCGGATCGGCGAGGCGCGCTTCGAGCGTCGCGGTGCGGCCGATGATGTCTTTCGCCTTCGCCGTGTCCTGCACGCCCGGCAGTTCGACGACGATGCGGTCGGGGCCTTGCTGCTGGATCACCGGCTCGGCCACGCCGAGTTCGTTGACGCGGTTGTGCAGCGTCGTGATGTTCTGCTTGAGCGCCGCGTCCTGCACCGTCTTCTGCACGGCCGGCGTGAACGTGCCCACCACCTGGAAGCCGCCGCTCGGGTTCGGCTGCGTGGCCCACTGGAGTTCCGTGACACCCGTCTGCAGTTGCTTGAGCGCCGTCTGCGCAACGTCCTGGTCCGCGAAATTCACCACCACCGACTGGCCGACGCGATTCACGCCGCCGTCACGGATATTCTTGTCGCGCAACAGCGTGCGCGCATCCGATGCGTCCGAATCCAGCTTTTTGTTCAGCGCGCCCGCCATGTCGACCTGCAGCAGGAAGTGCACGCCGCCGCGCAGATCGAGACCGAGGTACATGGGCAGTGCGTGCAGCGCCGTCAGCCAGTGCGGCGACGCGCTCTGCAGATTCAGCGCGACGATGTACTGTGGATCGCTCGGGTCGCTATTGAGCGCCTTTTGCAGCAGATCCTTCACGCGCAACTGCGTATCGGTGTCCTTCAGACGCACGCGGATGTTCGCGTTCAACGTCGAATTGTCGAAGGTGACGTCGTCCGGCTTGATCTGACTGGAGGCGAGCGCGGCTTCGACCTGCGACAGCGTGGCCGAATCGAGCTTCACCGTTGCCTTGCCGCTCGACACCTGCACCGCCGGCGCTTCGCCGAAGAAATTGGGCAGCGTGTAGACGAGGCCGATGACGAGCGCCACCAGCATCACGGCATATTTCCAGAGGGGGTAACGATTCATGGAGTGGTCCAACGGGAGGTTGGCTTGAAAGCGATGCGTCCGGCGATGAGCGCGGAGGGCGGAAGCATGGGCGGTCTGCGCCTTGGTCTGTGCTTCACGCGGCGCGTGGCCGCGCCGGACGCGAGAGAGCAGGCCTTACAGCGACTTCAGGGTGCCCTTCGGCAGAATGGTCGTGACCGACGCCTTCTGCACGGTGATTTCGGTTCCTTCAGCGATCTCGACGCCAACGTAGGCTTCGCCGACCTTGGTCACCTTGCCGACGATACCGCCGTTCGTCACCACTTCGTCGCCCTTCGCCATCGCTGCGAGCATGTTGCGGTGTTCCTTCTGGCGCTTCATTTGCGGGCGAATCATGATGAAGTACAGCACCGCGAACATCAGAATCAGCGGCAGGAAGCTCATCAGACTCGATTCGGCGCCACCTGCTGCACTGCCTTGCGCGAAGGCATTGGAAATGAACGACACGTTGGTCTCTCCGTTATAACAATCGAAAAAAATCAGCCGGTTATTCTACCACCGGCCATTTATGGGACGGCACCCGGAGCGGGTTTTCCTGACGGCCTGTCAAGGGGTTTGGGTGACGGTCCGAAAGTCAATTGTAATGTCTGCTGCGCTATGTGGGAGGACGTGCGTTTTGCCGTTTTCACCCGTCGTCCTGAGCTTCGCTTAACTTTAGTCCGTCCCGCGCGCCCGGTTGTCCTGAAACCGCTTTTTGAACGCATCGAACATCTGCGCGTCGATGGCGTCGCGCATTTCCTGCATCAGTTCCAGGTAGTAGTGCAGGTTGTGGATCGTGTTCAGCTGCGCGCCGAGGATTTCGCCGACGCGATGCAGATGGTGCAGATAGCCGCGCGTGAAATGGCGGCAGGTGTAGCAGCCGCATTGTTCGTCGAGCGGGCGCAGCGAGTTCTTGTGCGTCGCGTTGCGGATCTTGATGTCGCCGTAGCGCGTGAAAAGCCAGCCGTTGCGCGCGTTGCGGGTCGGCATTACGCAGTCGAACATGTCGACGCCCGCCGCGACCCCCGCGACCAGGTCCTCCGGCGTGCCGACGCCCATCAGGTAGTGCGGCTTGTCGGCGGGCAGCTTCGGACCGATATGGTTCAGCACGCGCATCATGTCTTCCTTCGGCTCGCCGACCGACAGTCCACCGATCGCGAGACCATGAAAGCCGATCTCGGACAGCCCCGCGAGCGACTCGTCGCGCAGGTCCTCGAACATGCCGCCTTGCACGATGCCGAACAGCGCATTCGGATTGCCGAGCCGGTTGAATTCGTCGATCGAGCGCTTCGCCCAGCGCATCGACATGCGCATCGAGTCGGCGGCGTCCTGGCGCGACGTCGGCACGCCGTTGGTCGCGTAGGGCGTGCATTCGTCGAACTGCATCACGATGTCCGAGTTCAGCACCTTCTGGATCTGCATCGACACTTCCGGCGACAGGAACAGCTTGTCGCCGTTGATCGGCGACGCGAACGTGACGCCGTCTTCGGTGATCTTGCGCAGATCCCCGAGCGAGAAGACCTGAAAGCCGCCGGAGTCGGTGAGAATCGGCCGTTTCCAGCCCATGAAGCCGTGCAGGCCGCCGTGCGCGCCGATCGTTTCGAGGCCGGGGCGCAGCCACAGGTGAAACGTGTTGCCGAGGATGATCTGCGCGCGGATTTCTTCGAGTTCGCGCGGCTGGATCGCCTTGACCGTGCCGTACGTGCCGACGGGCATGAAAATCGGCGTTTCGATCACGCCATGATTGAGTGTCAGGCGGCCGCGGCGCGCCTGGCCGTCGGTCTTGAGCAGTTCGAACCTGAGGCCGTTGTCGGGGCGAACGTGGTCGCCAAGGTAGGCGCCGTGGTGATGACCTTCCGTCATTGATTAACTCCAGTGCCACCGGAATACAGTCCGGCGCAATTGATGAGCGCCGCCGGACGGCTGCCGGCGGCGGGTGATGGATTATGCGTTAAGCGCGTCTTCGCTGCGCGTGAGCAGCATCGCGTCGCCGTAGCTGAAGAAGCGGTAGCGCGCATCGATCGCATGCCGGTACGCCGCGCGAATCGTTTCGATGCCCGCGAACGCGGACACCAGCATCAGCAGCGTCGACTTCGGCAAATGGAAATTCGTCACCAGCCGGTCGACCAGGCGGAATCTGTAGCCTGGCGTGATGAAGATGTCCGTTTCGGCGCTCGTCGCGCAAAGCGGGCGGCCAGCCGCTTCGGCGTCGCGCGCGGCGGCTTCGAGCGCGCGCATCGACGTGGTGCCGACGGCGATCACGCGGTTTCCGCGCGCCTTCGCTGCCGCGATCTTGTCGACGAGCGACTGCGGCAACTGATACCACTCGCTGTGCATCTTGTGCTCGGCGATATTCTCGACGCGCACTGGCTGAAACGTGCCCGCGCCGACATGCAGCGTGAGCGTCGCGCGCTCGACGCCTTTTTCATCGAGCCGCGCAAAGATCGAATCGTCGAAATGCAGGCCTGCCGTGGGCGCGGCGACGGCGCCCGGGTTCTGCGCATACACGGTCTGGTAACGCGTTTCGTCGAATGCGTCGGGGTCGTGCTCGATATACGGCGGCAGCGGCAGGCGGCCGAACTGCTCGATCAACGTCAGGCAGTCGTCGGGGAAATGCAGCGTGTAGAACGGCTCCACGCGTTCGCCGACGGTGACGTCGAATGCATCGGCAAGGCGCAGCGTCGTGCCGGGGCCTGGGCTCTTGCTCGCGCGGATCTGCGCGAGCGCCGTTCGTTCGCCCGTCAGACGCTCGATCAGGACTTCGATCTTGCCGCCACTGGCCTTCTGGCCGAGGAAACGCGCCTTCAGTACTTTGGTATCGTTGAACACGAGCAGGTCGCCGGACTCGATGCAGTCGGGCAGATCGGCGAAACGGCGGTCGGCGAGCGCCGCGGGCCGGGTCTGCCCGTTCACTTCGAGCAGGCGGCTCGCGCTGCGCTCGGGCAGCGCGACTTGTGCGATCAGTTCGGGGGGCAGGTCAAAATCGAAATCGGAAAGCGTGAACATGCGGATTTGATGCGGTACGAAACGGAATGGCCCCTCGGGCGGAACGAAGCTGGAGCGGCGGCGGGATCGATGGTCGGATCGACAGCGCGGATACGCCAGCGGCCGCCGAGCGGCTATGATTGCGGGACATTGCCGCAGCGGCCCGCGCGCATGCCGTCACAGGCGCGCGCCGGCCGCGAAAACTTCTGAAGCCGATATTGTACTTGCGAAGCGACTCATGCCCTTGTCCGACAGCCGTCCACCCCTCGACACCGACGACGCCAGCGCCACGAACAAGCGCGGCGCCGCGCGGAGCAAGGCGGGCGGGGGCGCGGCTCAGGCGCCGTCCGCAGCCGATGCTGAAGGCGCAAGCAAGCCTGCCGCAAAGAAGTCCGCTGCGAAGTCCACCGTCGCCAAAACGGCCGACAAGCTCGCGAAGCTCGGCCTCACGCGCGACATCGATCTCGTCCTGCATCTGCCCATGCGCTACGAGGACGAAACGTCGCTGACGCCGATCGGCGAACTGCTGCCGGGCGGCATCGCGCAGTCGGAAGGCGTCGTGTTCGACAACGAAATCGCGTACCGGCCGCGTCGTCAGCTGCTGGTCAAAATGCGCGACGACGCGGGCGATGAACTGATCCTGCGTTTTCTCAACTTCTACGGCTCGCAGGTCAAGCAGATGTCGGTCGGCGTGCGGCTGCGCGTGCGCGGCGACGTGCGCGGCGGATTTTTCGGGATGGAGATGGTGCATCCGGCCGTGCGCGTCGTCGATGAGGACACGCCCCTGCCGCAGGCGCTGACGCCCGTTTATCCAAGCACGGCGGGCGTCTCGCAGGCCTATCTGCGCAAGGCGATCGACAACGCGCTGTCGCGCACGTCGCTGCCGGAACTGCTGCCCGAGCCCGTCGCCGAGCAGTATCTGAAGCCGCTCGAGGTGCCGGCTTTGATGGATGCCGTGCGCACGTTGCACCATCCGGATGCGCATTCCGACGAGACCGCGCTAATCGACGGCACGCATCCCGCGTGGACGCGCATCAAGTTCGAGGAGCTGCTCGCGCAGCAGTTGTCGCTCAAGCGCGCGCACGAGGAGCGCCGCACCCGCGCCGCGCCCGCAATGGCGCGCCGTGAGACGGCGGACGAAGCATCGCTGGTCGCGCGCTTGCTGAAGGCGCTGCCGTTCGCGCTAACCAGCGCGCAGCAGCGCGTGTGCAACGAGATCGCGCACGATCTGACGCAGCCGCATCCGATGCAGCGCCTGTTGCAAGGCGATGTCGGCAGCGGCAAGACGATCGTCGCGGCGCTCGCGGCCGCGCAGGCGATCGACGCCGGTTATCAGGCCGCGATGATGGCGCCGACCGAAATTCTCGCTGAGCAGCATGCGCGCAAGCTGCGCGGCTGGCTGGAGCCGCTCGGCGTGACGGTCGCGTGGCTCGCGGGCAGCCTGAAGACGAAAGAGAAGCGCAGCGCGCTCGAGGCGGCCGCGCTCGGCACCGCGCAACTCGTGATCGGCACGCACGCGATCATTCAGGACGCGGTCGAATTCGCGCGGCTCGGCCTCGTGATCGTCGACGAACAGCATCGCTTCGGCGTTGAGCAGCGGCTCGCGCTGCGCGCGAAGGCGCAAAACGCAGCCGACGGCGCGCGCGACTTCCAGCCGCATCAACTGATGATGTCAGCGACGCCGATTCCGCGCACGCTGGCGATGACGTATTACGCGGATCTCGACGTCTCGACCATCGACGAACTGCCGCCCGGCCGCACGCCGATCCTGACGAAGCTCGTGTCCGACGGGCGCCGCGACGAAGTGATCGGGCGCGTGCGCGAGGCGGCGCTGACGGGGCGGCAGGTGTACTGGGTGTGTCCGCTGATCGAAGAAAGCGAAACGCTGCAGTTGCAGACCGCCGTCGAAACGTACGAAACCCTCGTCGCCGCGCTGCCGGAGCTGAAAGTCGGGCTCGTGCATGGACGCCTCACGCCCGTCGAAAAGGCGACCGTGATGGACGCGTTCAGCCGCAATGAGGTGCAACTGCTTGTCGCGACGACGGTGATCGAAGTGGGCGTCGACGTGCCGAACGCGTCGCTGATGGTGATCGAGCACGCGGAGCGATTCGGGCTCGCGCAGCTGCATCAGTTGCGCGGGCGGGTGGGGCGCGGCAGCGCGGCTTCCGTGTGCGTGCTGATGTATTCGGGGCCGCTGTCGATGACGGCGCGCGCGCGGCTGCAAACGATGCGCGAAACCACCGACGGCTTCGAGATCGCCCGCCGCGACCTGGAAATCCGTGGTCCCGGCGAGTTTCTCGGCGCGCGGCAGTCGGGCGCTGCGATGCTGCGCTTCGCGGACCTCGAAAACGACGGCTGGCTCATCGAACCCGCTCGCGAGGCGGCCGCGACGCTGCTCGCGCGGTATCCGAACGTCGTCACGCAGCATCTTCTGCGGTGGCTGAATACGCGCGAGCAATACCTGAAAGCGTGACGAAAGGGGCGCGTGAAAGCGCTTGCGCACCGCACAATGGCTGATTCCGGCTTGAAGGTTGGCGAATTGGCCCCATAGGTGTATAACAGAAACCTATCGAATCTATCGCCCTGATTGGTCCCCAATGACCCTCACCGAACTGAAATACATCGTCGCCGTTGCCCGCGAACGCCACTTCGGCCGCGCGGCGGAAGCGTGTTTCGTGAGCCAGCCGACGCTGTCGGTTGCGATCAAGAAGCTCGAAGACGAGCTCAATGTGCAGATTTTCGAGCGCGGCACGAGCGAAGTCAGCGTCACGCCGATCGGTGAACAGATCGTCACGCAGGCGCAGCGCGTGCTCGAACAGACGCTCGCCATCAAGGAAATCGCCAAGCAGGGCAAGGACCCGCTCGTCGGGCCGCTGCGCCTCGGCGTCATCTACACGATCGGGCCATACCTGCTGCCCACGCTCGTCAAGCAGATGATCAAGCGCGTCCCGCAGATGCCGCTGATGCTCCAGGAAAATTACACGCTAAAGCTGATCGAGCTGCTCAAGCAGGGCGAGATCGACGTCGCGATCATGGCTCTGCCGTTCCCGGAAACGGGGCTGATGCTGCGCCCGCTGTACGACGAGCCGTTCGTCGTCGCGCTGCCGTCGGGGCACGCGTGGGAGTCGCGGCACAAGATCGACCCGACCGACCTGAAGCAGGAAACGATGCTGTTGCTCGGCAGCGGCCACTGCTTCCGCGATCATGTGCTCGGCGTGTGTCCGGAATTGATGCGCTTTTCGCAGAACGCGGACGGCATCCAGAAGACCTTTGAAGGATCGTCGCTGGAAACGATCCGGCATATGGTCGCGAGCGGCGTCGGCATTACCGTGCTGCCGCGCATGTCGGTGCATGAGGTGAAGCCGCACGCGGGCGGCGTCGATTCGGGCCTGCTCAGCTACGTGCCATTCGACGATCCTGTGCCGGACCGCCGAGTCGTGCTCGCGTGGCGTAAGAGCTTCACGCGGATGCCCGCCATCGATGCGATCTGCGACGCGGTCGCCGCATGCGAACTGCCGGGCGTGAAGAAGCTCGATTTGCCGGCCGCCGTCAACTGACTCCCTCTCAGGCGGCGCGCCGCAGCCTTGCGCGTGCCGCCGGGCCGCTTGCTGCCTTGTGCCTTCCGGACGAGGCGAAAGCTATCGAATAAATAAAATTAATCAAATCACGATTTTCGATAGTTTTGCTAGGATTTCCTCCAACGGGTCATCGAGATCCACCACGACACATGGGAGGAAATCATGCAGTCATCTACGCCGCTGATTCAGGCCGTTTCCCCATCGTCACGGGAAGCCCCGAGCACGAAGACATTTGCGTACAGCTTCAGGACCGTCGCATTCGCGCTGCTCGTCGATCGCGCTCTGGCCGCCTGACGCGCGCTGTATTTTTTCTTCCGACTCGAACACGGCAAGACCATATCGGAGAACGAGCATGTCTGAACGCCCGCTCACGACGGCGTCGGGTACACCCGTCGCCGATAACCAGAACTCATTGACGGCGGGTCCGCGCGGGCCCGTCGCGTTGCAGGACGTGTGGCTGATCGAGAAGCTCGCGCACTTCGATCGCGAAGTGATCCCCGAGCGCCGCGTACACGCGAAAGGCCCGGGTGCATTCGGCACGCTGAAGGTGACGCACGACATCACGCGCTACACGAAAGCCAAGGTGTTCTCGGAAGTCGGCAAGCAAACGCCGCTTTTCATGCGGTTTTCGACAGTGCCGGGCGAGCGCGGCGCCGCCGACGCCGAACGCGACGGGCGCGGATTTTCGATCAAGTTCTACACGGAAGAAGGCAACTGGGACGTGGTCGGCAACAACACGCCCGTATTCTTCATCCGCGATCCGTTGAAGTTTCTGGACTTCATCCACACGCAAGAGGGCGATCCGCACACGAACACGCGCAGCGCGACGAACGCATGGGATTTTTTCTCGCGTCATCCGGAGGCGCTGCATCCGGTGACGATACTGATGAGCGATCTCGGCATCCCGAAGAATTATCGGCAGATGCACGGCTTCGGGTCGCATACGTTCTCGTTCATCAACGCGAACAACGAGCGCTTCTGGGTGAAGTTCCATTTCAAGTCGATGCAGGGCATCCAGAACTACACCGACGAGGAAGCCTCGCAAGTCGTCGCGCGCGACCGTGAGAGCGCGCAGCGAGGTCTGATCGGGTCGATCGACAGCGGCAAGTTCCCGCGATGGCGCTTCCAGATTCAGGTGATGCCCGAAGCGGATGCGCAGACGTATCGATTCAACCCGTTCGACGTCACGAAGGTGTGGCCGTACAACGACTATCCGCTGATCGACGTCGGCGTACATCGACGCTGCGTACGCGGACGGGGTGGTCGCCGCCATCGAGGCGCTCGCGAAAGCGAACGCGCAGTCAGGCATCGAGCGGCAGTGAATGTGCGGAACAAACGGCAATTGAGCAGCAAGGGCGTGCATGAACGTGCCGCCCGTATCAATGGAGAACGATCATGGTCCAGATGGTAATGGGCGCAGTCGGCTATCACTCGGGGAGCACGGGCGGCAGCGCGCAACAGGTGAGTGGCACGATGCTTTTTCAGAAGCTCGCGGGTCTCGTGATTCTCGGCAGCGGCTATGTGGTGCTCGTCGCGAGCCTGGTTCACGCAGTCAAAGGATGACGGGCGACACTTGCCGACAAGCGGCCGGAGGGCACGCGCAGCGAGGCGCCGGGGTCTCGCGAACGCATGCGGTTTCTACGCTACACTGACGGGCGTTCGAGCGTTCAAGGAGTGCGCACGCGCATCTCCGGGCATGCAGACCGGTTCGAATCACTCTTAAAAGGAGTCATCATGGCCAAGAAAGAAGCCGTACCGCACGTCAACATTGGTATCAGCGACAAGGATCGCAAGAAGATCGCCGAAGGTCTCTCGCACCTTCTCGCTGACACGTACACGCTTTATCTGAAGACCCACAACTTCCACTGGAACGTCACGGGTCCGATGTTCAACACGCTGCATCTGATGTTCGAGACGCAGTACACGGAACTGGCGACGGCCGTCGATCTGATCGCCGAGCGCATTCGTGCGCTGGGCGTCGCGGCGCCGGGCAGCTACAAGGAATTCGCAAAGCTGTCGTCGATCGCCGAAGCGGACGGCGTGCCGGCCGCCGAAGACATGATCCGCCAGCTGGTGGAAGGCCAGGAAGCCGTCGTGCGCACGGCGCGCGCGATCTTCCCGGTGACGGACGCGGCCAACGACGAGCCGACGGCCGACCTGCTGACGCAACGCATGCAGACGCACGAAAAGAACGCATGGATGCTGCGTTCGATGCTGGCCTGATGACCGTCGCGGCATCGGAGTGCCGGGGGAGGCGCCCGTTGCCGCGTGGCAAAATCAGAAGCCCGATGGGTGAACCCTGTCGGGCTTTCTTTTTTGTGCTGCGTGTCCGAGAAGGTCTGTCGTCCACGCTGCTCTAAAATACGGGGATCGTATCCTTGAGCACCGCCATGTTCGCCCGCCTCCCGCTCTATCTCCGCCTCGTCCGCATGGACAAGCCGATCGGCAGCCTGCTGCTGCTGTGGCCCACGCTCAACGCATTGTGGATCGCGTCGGATGGTCATCCGTCGTTGTCGCTGCTGGTGATCTTCGTGATCGGCACGATACTGATGCGCTCGGCCGGCTGCGCAATCAACGACTACGCCGACCGCGACTTTGACCGCTATGTGAAGCGCACGGAAAACCGTCCGATCACGTCGGGAAAGATCAAGGCATGGGAAGCGGTGGCGCTGGCGGCGGGGCTGTCGCTGGTCGCGTTCCTGCTGATTCTGCCGCTCAATACGCTGACGAAGGAATTGTCCGTGGCCGCGTTGTTCGTCGCAGGCACGTATCCGTTCACGAAGCGCTTCTTTGCGATTCCGCAGGCGTATCTGGGCATTGCGTTCGGCTTTGGTATTCCGATGGCTTTTGCAGCCGTGCAAAACCAGGTGCCGCTGCTCGCGTGGGTGATGCTGATCGCGAACGTGTTTTGGTCGGTCGCCTACGATACCGAGTACGCGATGGTCGATCGCGACGACGACATCAAGATCGGCATTCGCACGTCCGCGCTGACATTCGGCCGCTTCGACGTGCTCGCGATCATGATCTGCTACGCGGTCACGCTCGGCATCTATGTCGGCATCGGCGTCATGCTCGGCTTCGGCGCGCTTTACTGGATCGGTCTCGCCGCCGCGGCAGGCTGCGCCGTGTACCACTACACGCTGATCAAGGACCGCGAGCGCATGCCCTGTTTCGCGGCGTTCCGGCATAACAACTGGCTCGGCGGCGCGTTGTTCGCGGGCATTGCCGCGCACTATGCGGCGCAGGCTTTCTGATTTCCGCTTCGTGATTTCTGCTTGAGCGATGCGGGTTCGGTGGTTGCCGCAACCCGCATCGACTCTGCCATCACTCCGCAAGCGGCATCACTGCTTGCCGAATTCTTCGCCCATTTCCCGGGCGCGCGCATCCGCCGCCAATGCACCGCGCACGATCGCGTCCTTCACGCCCTGTGCATCGAACGACGCCAGCGCGGCAGCCGTGGTGCCGCCTTTCGACGTCACGCGTTCGCGCAACACGCTGGCCGGTTCATCCGATTGCGCGGCGAGTTGCGCGGCGCCCGTGAACGTCGCGACAGCCAGCGCGCGGCCTTGTTCTTCGTCCATGCCGAGCTGACGCGCGGCTTCCTGCAGTGCTTCGATGAAGTAGAAGACGTAGGCCGGGCCGCTGCCGGAGATCGCGGTGACGGCGTCGATCTTCGCCTCGTCGTCGAACCACACGGTCTGACCGACTGCGCCGAGCACTTGCGAAGCGAGCGCGCGTCCCGCTTCATCGACGCCTTCCAGCGCGACCAGCCCCGTCACGCCCATGCCGATCAGCGCGGGCGTGTTCGGCATCGTGCGCACGATGCGCGCGTGGCCGCCGAGCCAGCGCGTCAAATCCACGCCCCGAATGCCCGCGACGATGCTGATGACGAGCTGCGACGCCGACAGATGCGGCGCGAGCGCGGCCGCGACGTCCTTGACGATTTGCGGCTTGACGGCGAGCACGACGGCGTCGAACGATTTCAGCGAGGCGTCCGCCGACGCGCTCGTGCTGACGCCGAATTGTTGCTCGTTGCGCTTGCGCGCGTCGTCGTTGGGGTCGATGGCGCGAATATCCGACGGCGCGACGCCGCGCCTGATCAGACCGCCGATGAGCGCGGCGGCCATGTTGCCACCGCCAATGAAGGCAATTTTCATGATGTCCGGAGAGTTCAGTGAGAGTAGTCGCGGGCGCCGAAGATCGCCGTGCCGACGCGCACGATGGTCGCGCCTTCGAGCACGGCGGCTTCGAGGTCGCCCGACATGCCCATCGACAGCGTATCGAGATCGAGCGCTTCCGCGCGCAGCCGCTCGAACAGTTCGCGCAACGCGCGATGGGGCACGCGCTGCTGCTCGACGCCGCCCGCCGGTTCTGGAATCGCCATCAGGCCGCGCAGGCGCAGCTTTGGCAAAGCGGCGACTTCACGCGCGATGCTGAGGGCTTCGTCTGGCGTCATGCCGCTCTTCGACGCCTCGCCGCTGATGTTGACCTGCAGGCAGACGTTGAGAGGGGCCAGCGCGTCCGGCCGCTGTTCGGACAAGCGCTGCGCGATCTTCAGCCGGTCGACGGAATGCACCCAGTCGAAATTTTCGGCGACGGGACGCGTCTTGTTCGACTGCAGCGGCCCGATGAAATGCCATTCGATCGATGCGCGCAGATCGGACAGCGCTTCGATTTTCGTCAGGCTTTCCTGCACGTAGTTTTCGCCGAACGCGCGCTGGCCAGCGGCATGCGCGGCGCGAACGTCTTCGGCTGGAAAGGTCTTCGAGACGGCCAGCAGCGCAATGGAGCGCGGATCGCGGCCCGCTACCTGCGCGGCGAGGGCGATGCGCTGATGCACTGCGTCGAGATTGTGAGTGAGATCGGGCATGAAGCGTTGACTACCGATGCGAGGGCGACGATTCGAATTATACGGACGCCGCCCGCGCATCACGACCTGGCCGAATGGCCAGGTTGCGTGCGAATTCCCGACAGGCGATGCTGCCGCTCAGGACGCGAGCATGTGCTCGACGAGTTCGATCCAATGCACAACAGGCGTGGAGGTGCCACTTTGCAGATGCGCGATACAACCCACATTCGCAGACACGATGATCTGTGGCTCCTCTGCCTTCAGCTTTTCCAGCTTCTGGTTGCGCAATGCGTACGAAAGCGCGGGCTGCGTGAGCGAATAGGTGCCCGCCGAGCCGCAGCACAGGTGGCTGTCGGCGGGCAGCTTCACGTCGATGCCGAGCGCCGTCAGCAGATGCTCGACCTTGCCGCGAATCTGCTGGCCATGCTGCAGCGTGCAGGGCGGGTGATACGCAACGGTGTGAATCGCGCGCCGCCGCGTGAGCGGCGTCAGTGCCTCTTCGAACTCGGGCAGGATCTCGCAGATGTCGCGCGTCAGTTCAACAATGCGTTTCGCTTTTTCCGCATACGCAGGGTCGTTGCGCATGAGATGCGCGTATTCCTTGACCGTCGCGCCGCAGCCGGATGCGTTCATCACGATCGCCTCGGCGCCCTGTTCGACATGCGGCCACCATGCATCGATGTTCTGCCGTACGTCGTTCAGCGCTTCATCGTTGTAGCCGAGATGCAGGCGGATCGCGCCGCAACATCCCGCTTCCGGCGCAATGACGGTCTGGATGCCGAGCGCGTCGAGTACGCGCGCCGTCGCGATGTTGACGTTAGGCATCATCGAAGGCTGCACGCAGCCGGCAAGCATCAGCATCTTGCGCTCGTGCGTGGCCGTCGGCCATGCGAGCTGACGCTGCCGTTGCGGCACCTTGTCCCGCAGCTTCTTCGGCAATAGCGGACGGAAGTGCTGGCCGAGGCGCATCGCCGGCGTGAACAGCGTGCTGTTCGGCACGAAGCTCGCCAGCAAACGGCGCATCAGTTGCTGGCTCAGCGGGCGCGGCACTTTCTCTTCCGTGAGCTTGCGGCCGATCTCGACAAGCCTGCCGTACTGCACGCCGGAAGGACAGGTCGATTCGCAATTGCGGCACGTGAGGCAGCGGTCCAGGTGCAGTTGCGTGCTGCGCGTGACCTCCGCGCCTTCCACCATCTGCTTGATCAGATAGATGCGTCCGCGCGGTCCGTCGAGTTCGTCGCCGAGCAGCTGATAGGTCGGACAGGTGGCGGTGCAAAAGCCGCAATGCACGCATTTGCGCAGGATGGCGTCGGCTTCGTCACCGTCGGGGGTGTTGCGAATGAAGTCGGCGAGATTGGTTTGCATCGCGCGCTCAGAAGTCGGGGTACAGCCGGCCGCGGTTGAAGATGCGGGCCGGGTCGAAGGCAGCCTTCAGGCCGCGATGAATCTTCATCAGCGGGGCGGGCAGCGGGGTGAACACGCCTGCGCTGCGGTCGTAGCCGGTGCCGGTGCGGAAGATCGTCGCGTGGCCGCCCGCCTGCTTCGCGCTGATGCGCACGGTCTGCGCGTCGGCGTCGGTGATCCACCAGCGTTGCGCGCCGCCCCATTCCATCAGTTGCGCGCCGGGCAGCTGAAGCGGTTCGGTGATGGTCGGCAGCGCGAGCCGCCAGAGCGCGGACTTCGGTCCGATGGCCGCGAAGAACGGATCGGTCTGTTCGCGCAGGCCCGCCCAGAAGCGTTCGGCCTCCACCGCGTCGACCACTTCGCCGCCCAGCGACGTGCGCGCCGACTTCACGGCCGCCTCCGCGCCGCCCAGCCGCACGGCAAGCGTGCCGTGACGCCATGCGCTCGCCGTAATGGGCAACGGGCGGCCGCCCCATTCATTGAGCTTACGCACGGCATCAGTGCCGTTCATGTCGAACTTGAGCGTGGCTTCAGCCTTCGGGCGCGGCAATACCTTAACGGACAGCTCAAGAATCAGCCCAAGCGTGCCGAGTGAACCGGCTATCAGACGAGACACGTCGTAACCGGCGACATTCTTTACGACCTGACCGCCGAACGTCAGCACTTGCCCCGGGCCGTTCAGGATGACGGCGCCGAGCACGAAGTCGCGCGGCGCGCCCGCCGAATGACGGCGCGGACCCGCGATCCCCGCCGCGATGCAACCGCCGAGCGTCGCCTGCGGGCCGAAGTGGGGCGGCTCGAAAGCGAGCATTTGATCGTGTTCGGCGAGCGCCGCCTCGATTTCAAGGAGCGGCGTGCCGGCGCGCGCAGTGATGACGAGTTCGGCCGGGTCATACGCAATGATGCCGCGGTGCGCGCGCGTGTCGAGGATCTCACCCTGCAATGACTGGCCGTACCAGTCCTTCGTGCCGCCACCGCGGACGCGGATCGGCTGCTCCGCGGCCGTGGCCGCACGAATCCGTTCCGCCCACGCGGCGACGATGTCGTCCTCTTTCATGGTGCGTTGCTTCGTTGTAGTGCTTTCGATTGTACCGAGGCAAGCCGCGCTGGCAACCCGGTTCCGACCCGTATCGACGGTATTGAGGCTGGTTATGCGTTTTCGCGCTGCAACGGTGATGCGTGTCCGTCAAGTGAAGCGGGCAACAAGCGCCGGCGGCCGCCCGGCTTGCAAGCGATGCCGGACATCACCCGGTTGGCCCGGCATCGCGAAGCGGTGCTTAAAAACGCGGCAGCTCGGGATGAGGCAGCAGGCCGCCGCGAATGTGCATCTTGCCGTACTCGGCGCAGCGGGCGCGCGTTGGAATGCCTTTGTCGGGATTGAGTAAGCAAGCGGGATCGAAGGCGCGCTTGACGGCGTGGAACGCATCACGCTCTTCCGGCGAAAACTGCACGCACATCGAATTGATCTTCTCGATGCCCACGCCGTGTTCGCCCGTCACTGTGCCGCCCAGTTCCACGCACGTTTCGAGAATGTCGCAGCCGAATGCTTCCGCCCGGTGCCATTCGTCGAGGTCGTTGCCGTTGAAGAGGATCAGCGGGTGCATGTTGCCGTCGCCCGCGTGGAACACGTTGATACAGCGCAGGCCGTACTTCTTCTCCATTTCTTCGATACGCGCGAGCAGCGGACCGATGCTGCGCCGCGGCACCGTGCCGTCCATGCAGTAGTAATCGGGCGAGATGCGGCCCGCGGCGGGAAACGCGTTCTTGCGCCCCGACCAGAAGCGCAGGCGCTCGGCTTCCGTGCGGGAGATCTGGATGCGTGTCGCGCCGTGCTCGCGCAGCACGGCTGTCATGCGCACGATCTCTTCGCTGACTTCCTCGGGCGTGCCGTCCGATTCGCACAGCAGGATAGCAGCGGCGTCGAGGTCGTAGCCGGCCTTGACGAATTCTTCGACGGCGCGCGTGGCGGGCTTGTCCATCATTTCGAGGCCAGCCGGAATGATGCCCGCGGCAATGATGCCGGCGACGGCATCGCCGCCTTTCACGACATCGTCGAAGCTCGCCATGATGACCTGCGCTGCCTGCGGCTTGGGAATCAGCTTGACCGTCACTTCCGTGACGATCGCGAACATGCCTTCGCTGCCGATCACAACGGCGAGCAGGTCGAGACCGGGCGCGTCCGGGCTCAGCGAACCGAACTCGACGATTTCGCCTTCCATCGTGACCGCGCGGACGCGCATCACGTTATGCACCGTCAGCCCGTACTTGAGACAATGCACGCCGCCGGAATTTTCGGCGACATTGCCGCCGATCGTGCAGGCAATCTGCGACGAAGGATCGGGCGCATAGTAAAGCCCGTAAGGCGCGGCCGCTTCCGATATCGAAAGATTGCGCACGCCGGGCTGCACCGTCGCCGTGCGTGCGTACGGATCGACTTCGATGATCTTGCGAAAACGCGCGAGCGAGACCACGACGCCATGACGGATCGGCATCGCGCCGCCCGACAGGCTCGTGCCCGCGCCACGCGGCACGATCGGCACATTCAGCCGGTGGCAGATCTGCACGATGCGCTGCACCTGCGATTCCGTTTCGGGCAATGCGACGGCCAGCGGCAAGCGCCGGTACGCGGCAAGACCGTCGCACTCGTACGCGACGGTGTCTTCCTGACGATATAAAAGGCAATGCGTTGGCAGTACGGCCATCAACGCCTGAACGACTTCGCGCTGACGCTGCGCGAGCATCTCGGGCGACATCTCGGGGGACAGCTCGCCGGGTGCGTTCATGGAAGGTCTCCTCCTTGGACGGCCGCGTTTCTCGTTGTGCCGCGCGGCCGGACATATGGTTACGCTATGCCGCCCACGTAAAAATCTTGCCTGGATTCATCAGGTTGCGTGGGTCGAGCGAGTGCTTGATCGAACGCATCACGTCGACTGCGACGGGACCATGTTCTTCGAGCAGGAAGCCCATCTTGTGCAGCCCCACGCCATGCTCGCCTGTGCAGGTGCCGTCCATGCGCAACGCGCGTTGCACGATACGATGATTGAGGCGTTCGGCTTCCTCCAGCTCTTCCGGCTTGTTCGGGTCGATCAGCATCGCGACGTGGAAGTTGCCGTCGCCGACATGACCGACGATGGGGCACGGCAGCGGCGAGCTCTTCAAGTCTTCTTCCGTTTCCACCACGCATTCGGCAAGGCGCGAGATGGGAACGCACACGTCCGTCGTGACGGCGCGGCTGCCAGGCTTCAGTTGCAGCATCGCGAAATAGGCACTGTGACGCGCATTCCATAGACGGCTGCGGTCTTCAGGACGCGTCGCCCACTCGAAGCCTTCGCCGCTGTTCTGCGCGGCGATGTCCTGCACGAGTTCGGCCTGCTCCTTCACGCTCGCCTGCGTGCCATGAAACTCGAAGAACAGCGTGGGCGCCTCGCGCAGCGTCAGGTTCGAATGACGGTTGATCGAGCGGACCGCGAGCGAATCGACGAACTCGACGCGTGCAACGGGGACGCCGATCTGGATCGTCTCGATCACGGCGCGCACCGCGTCGCCCATCGACGGGAACGCGCAGATAGCCGCGGACACCGCTTCCGGCTGCGGATAAAGGCGCACGGTGATTTCGGTGATGACGCCGAGCGTGCCTTCCGAGCCGACGAAAAGCCGCGTAAGGTCGTATCCCGCCGACGACTTGCGTGCGCGCGTGCCTGTATGAATCACGCGGCCATCGGCCAGGACGACGCTTAGGCCGAGCACGTTTTCGCGCATCGTGCCGTAGCGCACGGCATTCGTGCCAGACGCGCGCGTCGCCGACATGCCGCCGATGCTCGCATCCGCGCCCGGATCGATCGGGAAGAACAGACCCGTGTCGCGCAGCGCTTCGTTAAGCTGCTTGCGCGAGATGCCGGGCTCGACGGTAACGGTCAGATCTTCCGCGTTGATCGCGAGCACGCGGTTCATTTCGGACAGGTCGATCGACACGCCGCCTTGGACGGCAAGCAGATGGCCTTCCAGCGAGGAACCATTGCCATATGGAATGATGGGCACGTCATATTGACCGCACAGCTTGACGATGGTCTGCACGTCTTCGGTGTTGCGAGCAAACACAACGGCATCGGGCAGTTGCGGATCGAATGGCGATTCGTCGCGGCCATGGTGGGCGCGTACGGCCTCCGACGTGGATACGCGTTCGCCGAATGCCGACTTGAGCGCGGCGAGAAGTTCAGCAGGAAAGGGGCGGCGCACGGAAGTGGGCGGCACGGGATGGTTCACCTGCGTCTCCTGTTGGCGAATGTTCTGATGGTTGTTATTCATTTTACGCCGATCGACCGCCGGCGCGGCGCGATGCCGGCAGATCGCGCCGGATCGGGCCGGAAAGCGCGCGTGGCCGCCGCGAGGGCCGGGCGGGCAACTTTATAATGAGCTGAAACCGACTGGCATGCTGCGATGTATCCGTACGGATGCATCGCCAATCGATATGAGGAAACGCACATCATGGGCAACCGCTTGAGCAAGATCGCGACGCGCACGGGCGACGACGGCACCACAGGCCTCGGCGACGGCAGCCGTGTGCGCAAGGACGACGCACGCATTGCCGCGATTGGCGATGTCGACGAGTTGAACTCGAACATCGGCGTGCTGTTGTGCGAAGCATTACCCGACGAAGTTCGCGCGGCGCTGACGGCGATCCAGCACGATCTGTTCGACCTGGGCGGCGAGCTTTGCATCCCTGGTCATTCGATGATCGCCGATACGCATCTCGCCCAGCTCGATAGCTGGCTTGCCGAGTACAACGCGACGTTGCCGCCGCTCAAGGAATTCATCTTGCCGGCGGGCACACGGGCCGCTTCGCTCGCGCATGTGTGCAGGACGGTCTGCCGGCGCGCGGAGCGCTCGATCGTGGCGCTGGGCGCCGTCGATACGATCAACGCTGCGCCGCGCCGCTACGTGAACCGTCTGTCGGATCTGCTGTTCGTGCTGGCCCGCGTATTGAACCGCGTGGACGGCGGCAGTGATGTGCTGTGGCGGCACGACCGTGGCGCAGGCCGATAACAACGAGTAGCGTAACGTCTAGCCTGACGGCAGGCGAGGCCATTCAGCCGACCGCGAGCGTGACGGGCTTGCCGATGCGGCTCATCATTTCGACGAGCGTATCGATCGTGAATTTGGCCGTCTTCTTGTTGACGACGTCCGACACGCGCGGCCGCGACACCATCAGAATTTCCGCTGCCTCCGACTGCTTCAGATGATGTTGTTCGATCCACGTGGACAGTTCGGTCATCAACTGTTCCTTGAGCAGCCGCGTGTCGTTGATCTGCTTCTGTGATGCGGCGTGCAGCCGTTTTGCCTCGTCAGCAGGGAAGCCGAGCTCGAGAAACAGATTCGCGCCCGGTTTCGTGACGTGACGGATCGTCGTGTCGATCGTTTTGGTCATGCTTTCCTCACATTGGCTATGGCGCGATAGCGCGCTTCGGCGATTTCCCTGTCGTGCTGGCCCGTTGCCCGCGTCTTCTTCTGAAAACAGTGCAGTACGTAGACAGCTTCGACAAACTTGGCGACGTACATCAGGCGAAACGCGCCTTCCTGTTCAACGATGCGAATTTCGCGCGTGCCCGCGCCGACGATATCGAACGGCTTCCAGTTGTCCGGATCGAGGCCCGCCTGCACCTTGGCAAGCTGGAAGCCGGCCTGGCGGCGCGCTTCGTCCGGAAACGCAAGCAGATCGTGGTAGCTGGAGCCGAGCCAGCGTATTTCTTTTTCCAGCTCCATGAACTCCCTTCCATGTATAAAATTTTATACCAGAATCTCCGATGTTCCAAGCGCTTCTTGATCATCGGAACGAGATTCGACGTTACAGAAAGGGCGGCTGGATTTCGATTCGGCCAAATGGCCAAAAAAATGCCCGGCTGCGCGAGCCGGGCATGACGTGGAGGAAAGCGGGGGTGTTCAGTTGCCGCTGCCGCGCGCGATGCGCCGCTGCTTGACGGCGTCCGCGAGACCTTCGAGCACGGCCACGCTGTCGTCCCAGCCAATGCACGCATCGGTGATGCTCTGGCCGTACGTCAGCGCGCAGCCCTCCTGCAGGTCCTGGCGGCCCGCGACGAGATGCGATTCGACCATCACGCCGACGATCCGCTCGTCGCCCGCCGCGATCTGTCGGCCGATGTCCGCGCAGACGGGAATCTGGTTCTCGTGCTTCTTCGAGCTGTTCGCGTGGCTTGCGTCGATCATCAGACGCGCGGCGAGGCCGGCCTTGCCAATGTCGGTGCAGGCGGCGTTCACGCTGTCGGAGTCGTAGTTTGGCGTCTTGCCGCCGCGCAGAATGATGTGGCAGTCCTCATTGCCCGCCGTCGAGACGATCGCCGAATGCCCGCCCTTCGTCACCGACAGGAAGTGGTGCGGCTGCGACGCGGCCTTGATCGCATCGACGGCGATTTTGACGTTGCCGTCCGTGCCGTTCTTGAAGCCGACGGGGCACGACAGCCCCGACGCCAGTTCGCGATGCACCTGCGATTCCGTGGTGCGCGCACCGATCGCGCCCCACGAGATCAGGTCGGCGATGTACTGCGGGCTGATCATGTCGAGGTACTCGGTGCCCGCGGGCAGGCCCAGCTCGTTGATCTTCATCAGCAGTTCGCGCGCGGTGCGCAGGCCGTCGTTGATCTTGAAGCTGTTGTCCATGTACGGGTCGTTGATGAGGCCTTTCCAGCCCACCGTCGTGCGCGGCTTTTCGAAATACACGCGCATCACGACTTCCAGTTCGCCAGCAAAACGCTTGCGCTGCTCGATCAGACGGCCTGCGTATTCCATCGCGGCCTTCGGATCGTGAATCGAGCAGGGCCCCACGATGACGATCAGACGGTCGTCCATGCCGTGCAGGATCCGGTGCATCGACTGACGCGCGTTGAAGATCAGGTCGGACACCTTCTCGTCGCACGGGAATTCGCGGATCAGATGGGCGGGCGGCGTCAGTTCTTTCAGTTCGCGGATGCGGACGTCGTCGGTATTGTGCGGGGGCATGGTTTTCTCCTCGATTCGGTTCGTAGCGCGGTTCGCGCGGTCTGCGTTCCTGATGACGGCGCCGCAGCGAACGGGTCAACTAGCTAAAAAGGTCAAAGTCAAAGCGGTAGGGACGAAAAAAAACCGCCAGACTCGCTGGCGGTTTTTTCGGGAATTTCAGGTGCCTATGTACGTTCACACCCCTCTCGATCCGCCAGCGGTCTGAGATGCCCAAAAAAAGTAAAAATAAAACTTGGCGGACATGGCGAAAAGGGATGGCTCGTCAAAAAGGTTAATTGGCTTTATAACCCGAGGCTTGCTCGGCTGGCAAGCCGCAGCCCTCAAAAATGCGGGAAATCCGCACGATTGGGGCGAGTGGCGCGCGAATCGTGCGGGAGGCGCGAAATCAGACCGTGCCGCCGACCGTCATTTTCTCGATGCGCAGCGTCGGCTGGCCGACGCCGACGGGCACGCTCTGGCCTTCCTTGCCGCATACGCCGACGCCCGTGTCGAGCGACATGTCGTTGCCGATCATGCTCACGTATTTGAGCGACTCAGGGCCGCTGCCGATCAGCGTCGCGCCCTTGACGGGATACGTGATCTTGCCGTTTTCGATCATGTAAGCCTCGGACGCCGAGAACACGAACTTGCCATTCGTGATGTCGACCTGGCCGCCGCCGAAGTTCACCGCATACAGGCCGTCCTTCACGGACGCGATGATTTCCTGCGGGTCCTTGTCGCCGTTGAGCATGTACGTGTTGGTCATGCGCGGCATCGGCAGCGCGGCGTACGATTCGCGCCGCGCGTTGCCCGTCACGGGCATTTTCATCAGGCGCGCGTTCAGCGTGTCCTGGATGTAGCCCTTCAGGATGCCGTCTTCGATCAGCGTCGTGCACTGGGTCGGGTTGCCTTCGTCGTCGATGTTCAGCGAGCCGCGGCGGTTCGGCAGCGTGCCGTCGTCGACCACCGTCACGCCCTTGGCCGCGACCTGTTCGCCGATGCGCCCCGCGAACGCCGACGAGCCCTTGCGATTGAAGTCGCCTTCGAGCCCGTGGCCGATCGCTTCGTGCAGCAGCACGCCTGGCCAGCCGGGTCCGAGCACGACCGTCATCGCGCCGGCGGGCGCCGGGCGCGCGTCGAGATTGACGAGCGCCGCGTGCACCGCGTCGTCGACGTATTTCGACAGGATGTCGTCGGTGAAATAGCCGTAGTCGTAGCGTCCGCCGCCGCCGCCGCTGCCGATTTCGCGGCGGCCGTTCTGTTCGGCGATCACCGTCACCGACACGCGCACGAGCGGGCGGATATCGGCCGCGAGCGCACCGTCGCTGCGCGCGACCAGCACCACGTCATATTCGCCCGCGAGGCCCGCCATCACCTGCGTGATGCGGGGATCACGGCTGCGCGCCATCTGTTCGATGCGTTCGAGCAGCTTGACCTTGGCCGTTGCGTCGAGCGAGTGCAGCGGATCGGACGGCAGATACAGATCGCGCCCGGACACGCCCGTCAGCGTCGAGGCCGCCTTGATCTTCTGCTTGCCGCCGCCCGCCTTGGCGATCGCGCGCGTGGCGATCGCGGCCTGGCGGATCGCCTCGGGCGACAGGTCGTCCGAATACGCGAACGCCGTGCGGTCACCCGACACGGCGCGCACGCCGACGCCCTGGTCGATGCTGAAGCTGCCCGATTTGACGATGCCTTCCTCGAGGCTCCACGCTTCGCTGCGCGTCGCCTGGAAATAAAGGTCGGCGTAGTCGACCCGATGCGTGAAGATCTCAGCGAGCGTGCGGGTCAGCACGGCTTCGTCGAGGCCATAGGGCGTGAGGAGCACGTCTTTGGCCGTCGCGAGATTACGGATGCTGGGTTCGATGATGTTCATGCGAGGTTCGCTCGATTCAGGGTATTCGGTTGTCGTGCACGTCGCCTGTTGGGTCACAACAGCGGCACTTTCAATGTTTCGTTGCTGACATGCAAAGCTGTCAGTTCAGCACACGATGACGCCAGGCCGGCAGGCTTTGCCGGACTTCGTCGATGCGTGCGCGCTCGATATTGCCGGCGACGACGCCCGCGCCTTCGTCGCGCACGTCGATGATTTCGCCCCACGGGTCGATCAGCATGCTGTGGCCCCACGTGCGGCGGCCGTTTTCATGCTTGCCGCCTTGCGCGGCGGCGAGCACATAGCATTGATTTTCGACGGCCCGCGCGCGCAACAGCATTTCCCAGTGCGCGCGGCCCGTCGTGTACGTGAACGCCGAAGGCACGACGATCAGCGCGCAGTCGCCCATGCGCCGGTACAGCTCGGGAAAGCGTAGATCGTAGCAGACCGACAGGCCCACGCGGCCGAACGGCGCGTCGAACGTGCGGACGGTGTCGCCGGGGCGGATCGTGCGCGCCTCGTCGAACGATTCTTCGCCTTTTTCGAAATTGAACAGATGAATCTTGTCGTAGCGCGCGGCCTCGTTGCCTTGGGGATCGAACACGAGCGTCGTGTTCAGCACGCGCGTTTCTTCGGGCGCCGTCAGCGGCAGCGTGCCGCCGATCACCCAGACTTTGTGCCGGCGCGCGGCATCGGCGAGAAAGCGCTGGATCGGGCCGTCGCCGTAGGGTTCGCGCACGGCGAGCTTGTCCGTCTCCTTGTAGCCCATGAAGCAGAAGTATTCAGGCAGGAGGACGAGTTGCGCGCCATCGGCGGCGGCTTGCGCGATCAGGCGTTCGGCATCGGCGAGATTGCGTTCGCGCTCCGGCGTGCTCACCATCTGCAGCGCGGCGACGCGGAAAGGACCAGCATGGGGGAAGGACTTCGCGGACTGCGTATTCAGGTCGAGCATAAGCGTTCGAAAAACTCCTGCAAGGGGCAGTGCGGACAAGCGAACATGGACAACCCGGTGACAACCCGGCTTCGGGCGACGGGACCGGCCGCGCGGGCACTCGCCATACGCCGCGCGCGCCCGGGTTTAGTCCCGGTTATGCCGCCCGATGTGCGATTAGCCTGTCAGTTCGGTGCCGCGACGGTGGCCGGCGCGTTCATATTACCGCGATCGCCGTGTAGCCGCTCGACGTGTGGTTTGGCCCACGAGCCCGTGATCGCGTAATCGATCGCGAACGCATGTTCGAGCGAGTGCGACAGCGCGATGTCGCCGATCAGCGCGGCCAGCCCGAGCAGCGGATTGATCACGGCCGCCACGACGACGCCCGCTCCCGCGCTGACGGTCGGCACGATATGCACGTTCAGGTCCTGCGTTTCGTGCGCCAGATCGACGCTGCCCTTCATTTGAGCGCGCGCGGGCGCCGTCACCATTTCGAAGTTGTCCGTCCTGCCGATGCCGCGATCGACCTGCGCGGTGCCCGTCACGTGCTCGAACGGCAGGCCTTCGCCGATCACGTCGCGGAAATCCATCGACGCGTAGCGTGCGAGGCTTTGCAGGCTCAGCACGCCGAGCAGCTTGGCGACGCCGGGATCGACCTTGAGGATTTGCCCATGCCGCAGATCGACGGCGAGATTGCCGTTGAGCGACGGATAGTCCGGCTTGGTCGGTCCGCCGCGCCAGCCGAGCTTGCCCGACAGCGACCCTTCGCCTGCCTTCAGCGTGCGCGGCAGTCCGGCGCGTTCGAGCAGCAAGCCCGCGTCCTTGATGTCGAGCTTGAAATCGAGCTCGGTGCTGCGCTCGGCTTCGTCGTCCTGGTTCGCGCCGTAGTTGCGGCCCGTGCGCCAGTTCGCTGTCGCCTTGAACACGGCGGCGGGATTGGTGATCTGGAGCGAATCGAGCTGCCAGACGGGCGTGCCGTCGTCCTCGAAGTTGTGCGCGTTGACCTCGAGTTTGCCGAGGTTGCGCTCGCGCACGATCAGCTCGTTGACGACGAGATCGATTGACGGAATGTTTTGCGCCGGCTGGTTGATCGCGGGACCGAGCAGATCGTTTTCGGTCGCCGACGGAATCACGAGCCGCGCGAGGCGCGCCTGCAATGTGCCGGGGGAGCCGGGCTGCGCGCCCGGCAGCCAGGAGACGTGGCCCGATACCTGGTTCGACGCGATGTTCGCCTGCCATTGCTTGTCGAAGTGCGAAGCGCCGACCACGACGCTTTCCCAGTGACGCTTGAGCAGCGTCAGCGTGCCGATGTGGATCGCGAAGCGGTTCGGCATGAACTGCGCAGCCGTCGCGCTGGGCGGCACGGGCGCGACGCCTTCGTTGGCCTTGCGCATCTGCAGGAAGAGGGCGCGCCACGCGTCGGCGTCTAGCGCGTCGATGTCCACGGCGGCGATCACGCCTTCCGATGGCAACTCGGCTGTCCGGTTCACGCCGATCGCGCCGCGCACCACCTCGGGCGGCTGGCCGGGCGTGTGCTTGAGCAGATAGGTTGCGGCGATCGGGCCGAATGTGAGGTGCGCCCGTTGCAGGCTGTTGCCGGCAGCGGCCTTTGCGCCGGCGTCGTTGCCGCCGTCAGCCGCCATAACGCCGCTGCCTTCGTTCGAAACGGTCGGCCGGAACGTGAAGTTGAGCGGCATCGGCGTGCCGATCGGCTTGTTGAACGGCGCGGGGAAATCGAGCGCGAGTCCCGTCAGATCCGAGTGAACGGCGACATCGGGCAGACGGCCCTTCGCGCCGCGCACGCTGACGTTGTACGGCGCGCTGCCGTTCATCCGCGTGAGCATCTGCGCGGGCAGGCCGCGCAGATTGAGGCCGCGCGCGGCGTCGACGGCGACGTTGCCTGATACGTCGAGCACATACGCGCCGTTATCGTTCAGCCCGCCTTTCGCGCGCACGTCGCCGCCCATGAATTGCCCCGTCAGCTGGTCGATCTGCGCCGTGCGCTCGGTGAAGCGCACATTGCCGCGCAGTTGCGACAGCGGCGGGACGTTGTCCATCGAAAGCCGGTTGTTTTCGAATGCAAGGGAACCTTCCACCGTGACACGCGGTTTCGGCGGCACGCCCGGCGCGGTGACCGGGGGCGGCGTGCGCGGCACCGTCAGCTTGAGCGCGAGCGCCGCGGGCCCTTCGGCATGGAGCTTTTCGGTCTGATGTTTCGCCATTGCGCCGAGCGCGCTGTTGTTCACGTAATCGAGCATGTCGGCGAGCGGCCCGTGCCCGCCGCCCGTGATGACGAGGCTCGACTCGCGCGTGCCCAGGTCGTCGATCTTTCCCGTCACCTTGCTCATCGCGATGTGCTTGTAGTGCGCGCGGTCGACGTCGAAGCGCAGCAGGTTTTCCTTCAGCTGGAACGTGCCGTCGATGCCGTCGAACGCGGGCCACACGTTCGGCGTGCCGTTTCTCAGCGTGCGCGGCGGCCACGGCGACGGATCGAAGCGGCCGCCCTTGAACGGCGCAACGATTCTGAAGATGCCCGCGCTCGGATCGCGCGAGTACGGGAATTTGTCGAGATTGCCGTGAATCTCGATGGTCGCGCCGCGCGACATGCCGGCCTGCAGGCCGTGGGTCAGATAGATGCGCAGCTTCTCGCTGATGCTGGTCGGCAGATAGCGCGTGATGCGCGTGACCTGCGCGCGCTCGAAGTCGGCCTTCAGGTCAAGTGAGCCGCGTCCGCTGCCGGCATTCGAATAGCTCGCCGTCGCCTTCGCCGCCGTATCCGCGTTCGATACCTTCAGCTCGGACACATCGACCTTGAACGCCTTGTGCCGCTGGCCCGGCTCGACGTTCGGCGCGATCGTCCATGCACCCTTGCCGCTCAGATGATCGAAGGTGAGGCGCGGATCGTCGAACACGCCGGGCAGCGTGAGCGCGGCGTTGGCCGTATCGATGGCGAGCGAGCCGTGTTTTTCGTCCGCGTCGATGGTGCCCCACAGGTTCTCGACGCCCGGAATGCCGGCGCGCGGGTGGTTCCGCGCCGTCAGGCCCGGCGGCGGTTCCTGCGCGGCGATGCTGATGCCCTGCAGATCGCCCTTGAAGCGATAGCGGACGATCGGCTCGGCGCCCGGCTCGCGGTGCTCGCTGGCCGCTTCGCCGGAATCGGGCTTGCCGCGCTCGACTTCGATCGTGTAGTTCGCGACGAGGCCGCGCGGATTGAAGCGCACGAGATTGTTAAGCAGGCGCCGCGGCAGCGGCAGCGCACGGCTGAATTCCGCGAGAATGCCGAGGTCGACGCGGTCGCCCGACACGCTGATCAACTGGCCGTGCTGGACGCTCGGCACCCGGTAGCGGCTCGACAGCGTGTGCAGCACGAGGATGCGGGCGACAGGTGTGCCGTCGTCGAGCGGCGGCTGGCCGAGTTCGGCGCGCAGGTTGTTCAGGTCGAGCGTCCACTCGTCGCCGTCGTGCGCGACGGCCCACGAAAACTGCGCGACGGGCACATCGAGCTTCGGCTGCGTTGGCTTCACGCGCAGCGCGATGTTGCTGCCCGACAGCTCGCCCCCTGCCGACCTGATGCGGCCTTGCGCGAACTGCAGCCAGATCGCGTTGTCGATGCGGCCGGCGAAGGTCTCGATCGGGAAATCCATATAACGGGCGAGCATCGGCAGGTCGACGGGGCCCGTCGATATGTACGCCTCGCCCGTCCAGTTGATCGGCTTGCCGATCGCCGCAAGGCGCGTGTGGCGGAAGTTCGCGCGGAAGTCGAGCGGACCGAACAGCACCTTGCCGTCGGGCGGCGCCTGCAGCGCCAGCTTGTGATCGTAGCCTTCGCTGAGAATGGCGAGCCGGATGTTCTGCAGCGCGATTTCGGGCGCGTCGCGGCGCGTGTCATGCCAGCGCAGTGTGCCGCCGCGCAGGATCATCGCCTCCTGGCGAAGCAGCCACGTGCTGAACGTGTCGTTGCCCGTGTGCGCCGTCGGCACCGTCACGCCCGCGACCGTCAGCGAGCCGTCCGGTTCGCGCTCGACGAGCAGATCCGGCTTGTCGACGATCACACTCGACAGAATGGGCGCGAGCTTCCAGACGGACGACCACGAGACCGTCGCGCTTGCGTGCGGAATCGTCAGCGCGAGCTTGCCGTCATGGTTGCGGATGGTGACGTCGGTGACTTCGAGGCCTGGCTGGAAACCTGTCCAGTGCGGCGCGATCTTGCCGATCCTGAAGTCGGCGCGGATTCTTTCGGAGATAGCCGCCTCGATTCTCGGCCGGAAGGATTCGGCTTGCGGCAGCAGCACGTAGCGCAGACCGAGCACGGCCAGCAGCACGACGAAATACAGGAACAGCGCGATGCCAAGCACGACTCGCAGCGTGTGGCGCAGCACCACATGATCGCTTCCGCCTACGGGCATGACGCGTCCAGCTTCGTGCGGGTCGGCGGATGAGTTTCGCTCGGACATGCTGCGACGGGGTAGGCGTATGGTAGTTTTGCGGTCTAACCACGAAATGTATCACACGGGCCAGCGGCCACGGCCGCAGAGGTCGGCTTGTGTGCACGAAGCCACACGGCATGCCGACGCTCGCATCCTCGCGTGCTGAGATAACTTTATGCCGGAATCAAGCAACGAGCGAGCCAGATCCCTGATGACCGAACCATCCCTGTTGAGTTCCAGTTATTCGCACTACGCGTCGCGCGCCTATGCGGCGCAACCAGGCCTTGCGTCGCGGGTCGCGGCGCTGGCGGCGGCGCCCGTCACGCGCGAGCGCATCGACGAACGGCTCGACGCGCTGACGGATGCGCTGCGCGCAACGCCCGACGCCCACCTCTCCGAAGAGGCCCTCAAAAAGGCGCTGCGTCAGCTTCGCACTGAAGTGTTTTGCGCGGCGATGGAGCGAGACCTTGCCGGCGCGGCCGATGTGGCCGAAGTGACGGGCACGATGACCGAACTCGCCGAAGCGACGGTCCAGCGCGCGCTGGCCGTGGTCTGCGCCGATCTCGAAGCGCTTTACGGCGAGCCGCGCGGCGCGCAGGGCGAGCGGCTGTCGCTGGGCGTGGTCGGCATGGGCAAGCTGGGCGGGCGCGAGTTGAACGTTTCGTCGGATATCGACCTGATTTTCGTCTACGAAGACGATGGCGAGACGATGGGCGGACAGCGCTCGCCGATTGCGATCCAGGATTTCTTCACGCGCGTCGGCAAGCGGCTGATCGCGGCGCTCGCCGAGGTGACGGCGGACGGCTACGTATTTCGCGTCGACATGCGGCTGCGGCCGAACGGCGACTCTGGGCCGCTCGTGTGCAGTCTCGGCATGCTCGAAGAGTATTTCTACGTGCAGGGCCGCGAGTGGGAGCGCTATGCGTGGATCAAGGGCCGGCTCGTGTCCGAGCATGCAAGCGACTCGGCGCGCAGGCTTGCGCGGCAGCTCGACGCGATCGTGAAGCCGTTTGTCTACCGTCGCTATCTGGACTTCGGCGTGATCAGCGCGATTCGTTCGCTGCATCTGCAGATCCGCCAGGAGGCGCAGCGGCGCGCGTCGATGCGCCCCGACAAGGCCGACGACATCAAGCTCGGCCGTGGCGGCATCCGCGAAATCGAATTCAGCGCGCAGGTGTTCCAGCTGATTCGCGGCGGCCAGGACGCGGGCTTTCGCGTGCGTCCGACGCTTGCCGTGCTGCGCCACGCGGCGGCGCGCGGCCTGATTTCGCCCGCTGTGTGCGCGGACCTGTCGAGCGCCTATCGCTTTCTACGCGAGCTCGAACACCGGCTGCAATACCGGAACGACGCGCAGACCCACGCAATGCCCGTCGATGCCGGCGAGCGCGCGCATCTCGCAAAGGCGATGGGCTTCGACGACTACGCGTCGCTGATGACAAAGCTCGACGCGCATCGCGAGCTGGTCGAACAGCAGTTCGACCAGATATTCGCCGACAAGGTGAGCGGCCAGGGCGGCTGTGGCGCGCCCGAGGACGGCGCGGCGGCGTGGGTATGGAGCAGCGCGCTTGCTGATGACAGCGCCGACGATGCGCTCGCCGCGCGTCTCGTCGAACTGGGCATCGAGGCGCCCGCCACTCTGCTCGCGCGCCTGAAGGCCGTGTGGCAGTCGTCGCGCTATGCGGGTCTCGCGGAACGCAGCCGGCAGCGCTTCGACATCGTCGCGCAGCGCGCGCTCGAGGCCGCGCGCACGCTGGAGCCGCCCGAGCGTCGCGGCGACGTGCTGGTGCGCCTGTTCGATCTGCTCGAAGCGATTTCGCGGCGCGGCGCGTACCTCGCGCTGCTGACGGAATATCCGCAGGCGCTGCATCGCGTGCTGTCGGTGCTGGGAGCGTCGCGTTGGGCGGCGGGGTATCTGATCCGCCATCCGCAACTGCTCGACGAGCTGCTCGACGACGAGGCGATGGCGAGCCCGTTCGACTGGCCGGAGTTCAAGCGCGCGCTGCGCGCGCGGCTCGCGGCCGCCGATGGCGTCGAGCAGCAGATGGATCTGCTGCGCCACGCGCATCAGGCGGAAGTGTTCCGCATCCTGCTGATCGATCTGGCGGGCAAGCTGAGCGTCGAGCATGTCAGCGACCGCCTGTCCGAACTCGCCGACGCGGTGCTCGACGTGACCGTCGAAGCCGTCTGGAACCAGCTGGCCAAGCGCCATCGCGAGACGCCGCGCTTTGCGATCATTGCGTACGGCAAGCTCGGCGGCAAGGAGCTCGGCTACGCATCGGACCTCGATCTGATCTTTCTGTATGACGATTCCGACGATGTCGCGTCCGACGTCTACGCGACCTTCACGCGCCGGCTCATCACGTGGCTGACGACGGCGACGGGCGCGGGCATTCTGTTCGACGTCGACCTGCGGCTGCGGCCGAACGGCGAATCGGGCCTGCTCGTGACGGACCTCGACGCATTTCGCCGCTATCAGCTGCGCGAAGGCGACGCGGCCAACACGGCATGGGTCTGGGAGCACCAGGCGCTGACGCGCGCCCGCTATTGCGCGGGCGATCCCGGGATCGGCGCGAAGTTCGAGGCGATCCGCGAGCAGGTGTTGACGACGCCGCGCGACGCGCTCACGCTCGCCACCGAGATCGTCGATATGCGCCGGCGCGTCGAAGAAGGGCACCCGAACCGCACCGACCTGTTCGACCTCAAGCACGATCGCGGCGGGATGGTCGATATCGAGTTCGCGGTGCAGTACTGGGTGCTGCTGCATGCCGCGCGCGATCCCGAGCTGATCCGCAATACGGGCAATATCGCGCTGCTGCGCGAAGTGTCGCGCTTCGGCCTGATGAGCGGCGAGGAGGCGGATACCGTCGGCGCGGCGTACCGGACGTATCGCAAGCTGCAGCACAAGCTGCGGCTAGACGGCATGGAGAAGGCGCGGGTCGAGCCGCAGACCGTCGAGAAGGAGCGCGAGGCGGTGTTGCGGCTGTGGAAGCGGGTGTTCGGGTAACGCTTTGGGACAGCGCGGGCGCCTGCGTTTCGCGGCGCTCGCTCGAAGGTGGCGAGGCGGACGTTGATGGGCCGCCGCCGCTTAATCGAAGGCTCACACCGTCGTCAGCATTTCCTTTGCGTGCTTGCGTGTGGTGGGTGTGATTTCGAGGCCGCCGAGCATGCGCGCGACTTCTTCGATGCGGCGCGCCTTGTCCAGCGACGTGACCGTGCTGATCGTGCCGCCCTTGCCGTTGCCGCTTTTCGCGACCTGAAAGTGATGATCGCCGCGCGCCGCGACTTGCGGCAGGTGCGTCACGCACAGCACCTGGCGATGCTCGCCGAGCTGATGCAGCAGACGCCCGACCACCTCCGCGACACCGCCGCCGATACCCGTGTCCACTTCGTCGAAAATCAGCGTCGGCGTGGGGCTTGCCGCGCTCGCGATCACCGCGAGCGCGAGGCTGATACGCGCGAGTTCGCCGCCCGAGGCCACTTTCGCGAGCGGCCGCAGCGGCACGCCGGCATGACCGGCGACGCGGAATTCGATCTGCTCCATCCCATGCGCGCCGCCTTCGGGCAGCGGCACGAGCGCGACTTCGAAGCTGCCGCCCGCCATCGACAGTTCCTGCATGCCCGTCGTCACCGCCGCGCCGAGCGCCTTTGCGGCCTTCGCGCGCGCCTTCGACAGCACCTTCGCTTCGGCGGCGTAGGCGTCCTTCGCTTTGGCTTCGGCCGCGCGTAGCGCGTCGAGGTCGGCGGCGGCGTCGAGCTTCGCGAGTTGCTCGCGGCGCTCCTGATGCTCTTGCGGCAGCGTTTCCGGTTGCAGGCGAAATTTGCGCGCGGCCGAATGCAGCGCGTCGAGGCGCTTTTCGACCTGGGCGAGCCGATCGGGATCGAGCTCGAGCCGCTGCGCATAGTGGCTCAATGAATACACGGCTTCCTGCAACTGGATCTCGGCGGGCTCCAGCGCGGCAAGGGCGTCGTTGAGCGCGGGATCGATTTCGGCGAGATCGCGCAGTTTCGAGACGATAGTGGACAGATGGCCGAGCATCGCCTCGTCCGATTCGGACAGCGCGGACAGCGCGCCCTGCACGCCGTCGATCAGGTTCGCCGAGTGCGACAGCCGCCGGTGCTCGGTGTTGATCTCCTCCCACTCGCCGGGCTGCGGCGAGAGCTTGTCCAGTTCCGCGAGCTGCCATGCGAGCCGCTCGCGTTCCAGTTGCAGTTCGCGGTCTTTGCTCTGCGCGGTTTCGACGGCCTGGGACGCGTCGCGCCACGCGCGCCACGCACGCGTGACGGCGGCAGTCGTGTCGAGCAGTCCGGCGTGCGTGTCGAACAGCTCGCGCTGCGCGTCGGGCCGCATCAGCAGTTGATGCGCGTGCTGACCGTGAATGTCGACGAGCATCTCGCCGACTTCACGCAATTGCGTGAGGGTTGCCGGCGTGCCGTTGATGAACGCGCGCGAGCGGCCGTTCGTATCGACCACGCGGCGCAGCATCACCGTACTGCCGTGTTCGGTTTCGTCGGTCGCGAGCGCCTGCTCGTTCAGCCATGCGTCGACGAGCGCGTGCGTCTCGAACTCGGCTGTGATGTCCGCTCGCGCTTCCCCGGTGCGCACGACGCTCGCATCGGCGCGCGCGCCGAGCGCCAGTGCGAGCGCGTCGATGAGAATGGATTTGCCGGCACCCGTTTCGCCGGAGAAGACTGTAAAGCCGCTGTCGAATTCGAGGTCGAGCGCGGCGACGATGACGAAGTCGCGTATCGAGAGGTGGCGGAGCATGGCTCGTCTGTCTGGCGTGGCTGGCGTGGGTTGGCTTGTGGGTACGGCGTTGCGGCCGGGTTATCGCGGCAGTCAGCGCTCGCGCGCTCAGTCGTCGGGATCGTCTTCGTGCGAAGGGTACTCGTTCCAGTGCAGCTTCTTGCGCAGCGTCGCGTAGTAGCTGTAGCCGACGGGATGCAGGAACGGCACCGTATGGCGCGAGCGGCGCACGTCGATCGTATCGTTTAGTTCGAGTGCGGTGAACGACTGCATGTCGAAGTTCACGTTGACGTCGCGGCCCGCGATGATCTGGATGCTGACCTTCGAATCGTCGGGCAGCACGATGGGCCGGTTCGACAGTGCGTGCGGCGCGATCGGCACGAGCACGAGGCCCTGCAGTTGCGGATGCAGGATCGGCCCTTGCGACGACAGCGCGTAAGCCGTCGAGCCCGTTGGCGTCGCGACGATCAGGCCGTCCGAACGCTGGTTGTACATAAAGCGCCCATCCACCGACACGCGCAGTTCCGCCATGCCCGAAAAGCCCGAGCGGTTCACGACGACGTCGTTGAACGCGAGCGCGTGGTAGATCGGCTGGCCGTCGCGCATGATCCGCGATTCGAGCAGCGTGCGCTCTTCCCGCTCGAAGCTGCCCGAGAGCATCTGCGGAATGATCTCGCGCATGTCGGAGAACGGAATGTCGGTAATGAAGCCGAGCCGCCCGTGGTTGATGCCGATCAGCGGCGTCTTGTACGGCGCCAGTTGGCGGCCGATGCCGAGCATCGTGCCGTCGCCGCCGAGCACGATCGCGACGTCCGCGCGCGCGCCGATCTCGGCGGGGCGCAACGCGGTCCATTGCGTGACGCCGATCTCCTGTGCCGTCTCCGCCTCGAACGCGACCTCGTAGCCGAGCGTCGCTAGGCACGTGGCGAGCGCGGTCAGCGGCTCCACGATGCCCGGCGTGTGGCTGCGCCCGACGAGCGCAACGGTCTTGAACTGGCTGTTAGCTTGCATGCCGGCATTACACCATAGGTGCGACCTGAAAAGAACCGTCCACCGCGGCGGCCATGCCGCCCGGGCGAACGCCCGGCGCCTGCGTGACGCCGTCCAGCCTTTGGCCGATTATCGTTAGAATGGTGAAGTCCTCATGACAGACGTGACGACTGCATAGACAAATGCGATGCGGCTCGTGCGCGGGCGGGGTGCCGCGCACGGCAATTCCGGCGGCTGCGGGTTCGATGCGCCGCGTGCCGCCGAGCGTTCGCCGCCGTGTGATGGTTACGCTAAAATTTTTCGCCATGCTAGATCCTCGCGCACAAACCCTCCTGAAAACGCTGATCGAGCGGTATATCGCCGAAGGTCAGCCGGTCGGCTCGCGCACGCTGTCGCGGTACTCCGGACTCGAACTCAGCCCGGCGACGATCCGCAACGTGATGTCCGATCTGGAGGAGCTGGGGCTCGTCATCAGTCCGCATACGTCGGCGGGGCGCATTCCCACGCCGCGCGGCTACCGGCTGTTCGTCGACACGATGCTGACGGTCGAACCCGCCGCCGACGAGGACGCTGTGATGCGCGCGGTGAAGACCACGCTGCAGCCGGGCGAGCCGCAGAAGGTGGTCGCGGCGGCGGCGAGCGTGCTGTCCAATCTGTCGCAGTTCGCGGGCGTGATTCTGACGCCGCGCCGTAGCCACGTGTTCAAGCAGATCGAGTTCCTGCGCCTGTCCGATAAGCGCATTTTGCTGATCATCGTGACGCCGGAAGGCGACGTGCAGAACCGGATCATGGCGACGCAGCGCGATTTCACGCCGTCGCAACTCACCGAGGCCTCCAACTACATCAACGCGCACTTCGCGGGCCTGTCGTTCGACGAGGTGCGCCGGCGGCTGCGGGAAGAAATCGACGAACTGCGCGGCGACATGACGTCGCTGATGCACGCCGCCGTGACCGCGAGCACGGACATCACGAATACGGGCGAAACCGTGCTGATTTCCGGCGAGCGCAATCTGCTCGAAGTCGCCGACCTTTCGTCGGACATGGCGCGGCTGCGCAAGCTGTTCGATGTTTTCGACCAAAAGACGAGTCTCCTTCAGTTACTGGACGTGTCGAGTCACGCGCAAGGGGTGCAGATTTTCATTGGCGGCGAGTCGAACCTCGTCCCCATCGAGGAAATGAGCGTGGTGACTGCGCCGTACGAAGTGAACGGCAAGATCGTCGGCACGCTCGGCGTGATCGGACCGACGCGCATGGCCTACAACCGCGTGATTCCCATTGTCGATATCACGGCGCGCCTGCTTTCGATGACGCTCAGCCAGCAGTAAGGCCGGGATGCCGCGTCGCACGTGCGCCGACGGTGTCCATCATGCGCGGCGTTTTTCGCCTTGCCAATTGGCCGAACGGCCAGGTATCGGCGGCAGACCGCGCCGCTATAATGGCCGTCAACCCAATGCGCGCCGTGCCTTGCGCGGCTCTTCTCAGTTACCTATGCGCTTCGACCTCGAGCGGCCCTCGCAGTCTGCTGTGGCACATCGCGTCGCCGTGCTGCTGATCAACCTCGGCACGCCCGATGCGCCGACGCCTCGCGCCGTGCGGCGTTATCTGGCGCAGTTTCTGTCCGATCCGCGCGTCGTCGAGATTCCGTCGTTGCTATGGCAAATCATCCTGCGCCTGTTGATCCTGCCGTTTCGCGGCGCGGCGTCGGCGAAAAAATACGCGGCCGTGTGGATGCCAGAGGGGTCGCCGTTGCGCGTGCATACGGAAAAGCAGGTGGAAGGGCTGCGGCATCTGCTGCAGGTGAACGATTACGCAGTGATCGTCGACTACGCGATGCGCTACGGCACACCTGGCATTCCCGCCATGCTCAACCAATTGAAGCTGGCGGGCGCCGAGCGCATCCTGCTGATGCCGATGTACCCGCAGTATTCGTCGTCGACGACGGCGACGGCGTTCGACGACGCTTTCGCCGCGCTCAAGCGGATGCGCAACCAGCCGGAAATTCGCACGGTGCGCCAGTACGCCGATCATCCTGCCTATATTGCGGCGCTGGGGGCGCAGGTGAATCACTACTGGCATGCGCATGGCCGTCCGGATTTCGCGGCGGGCGACAAACTCGTGCTGAGCTTTCACGGCGTACCCAAGCGCACTCTCGACCTGGGCGATCCCTATCACGATCAATGTCAGCAGACGGCATCGCTATTGATGCACGCGCTCGGGCTCACGCCCGTCGAATGCCGCGTGACGTTCCAGTCGCGTTTCGGCAAGGCGGAATGGCTGCAGCCTTATACGGCGCCGACGCTCAAGGAACTCGGCGCGGCAGGCGTGCAGCGCGCGGACGTATTCTGTCCGGGCTTCACAGCGGATTGTCTGGAGACGATCGAAGAAATCGGCATGGAAGTGCGTGACGAATTTATTCACGCAGGCGGGAAAGTTTTTCACGCGATTCCTTGTCTGAACGCGTCGCCCGCCTGGATTGCGGCGCTTGGCGAAATCGTCGCGCAGCATCTGCAGGGTTGGCCTGTTCAGGCCAACGCGCCGCAGAGCGCATCGGTGGCTTGAATGACGGCGGCTTCCGGCATGCAATCTGCATCCGTGTGACGGCTGACGTTTCCCGTCGCTTCCTGCATCACTTGCGCCCTGGGCGCTTGAAGAAGGACTGATGAACTACAAAATTTCTACGGAACCCGGCGCGCGTTTGCGCATCGATAAATGGCTATGGGCGGCGCGTTTCTTCAAGACGCGTTCACTGGCAGCGGATGCCGTCGACAAAGGCCGGGTGCGGATCGGCGGCGCGGCCGTCAAGCCGGCCAAGGACGTGCGGGTCAGCGATCTGGTCGAGATCGACATCGAGGGGATCGTGTGGCAGGTCGAGGTGCTCGGCGTGTGCGATGTGCGTGGCCCGGCGAGCGTCGCACAGACGCTTTATGCGGAAACCGAAGAGAGCAAGCGCAAGCGCCAGCTGGAGCACGAGCGGCGCAAGACGTATCGGGAGCCGGCCGCTGAACTGCACGGACGGCCCACCAAGCGCGACAGACGGATTATTGACAAAATTTCCAGTAGGGGTTGAACAGCTGCTCGATCGTCGCGTGAACGCCGCCGTATTCGGTCGTGTGTTCGTTGACTACCCCGGACATGCAGATGGTCGTGGTGCCCGCGATGAGTACCAATGCGACCACCGATATTGCGAAGGTCAGTTTCACGGTACTCCCTTGGAGATTACAAGCGGAAACGGGCGATTCAGCCGATGGTAAGCTGGGCGTCAGGTTAGGGTTAACGTGCCTTTTCGAACGCTTGATTAGAGTTTAGGTCAGCCGAGAAGCGCGCTCAATCTCAATATGATGGCGAACTCGAAATGCATGTCACGACGCATTTCGAGGCGTCCGCGAGGTGCAAAAAGCATCGGCGGGTGCCTTGAAATACAGCGTACGCATCCTTATTTGCTCCGTTGATGCGCGGCTGGCATGTTGTAAAGGCACAACGCCTATCGGGCGATTCGCATTACACTGCCACCGTTTTTTGGCCTTCATTTTTTGAATTCAGCGACATGGAAAACACGCAAGAGAAACCGACGAGCCAGAACCCCACGCCCGCCGACGAAGCCGCGCGCCAGGCCGCAGAGGCCGCATCTGGCGAGCCGCAGGCTCAGGGGCAGCAGCCCGAAGCGGCCGCAGCAGAGCCTGCGCAGGCGCAAGCTGCGCCGGCCGGCGTCGAAGCCGCATTGGCCGAGGCTCAGGCGAAGGTGGCCGAATTACAGGAGAGCTTCCTGCGCGCCAAAGCCGAGACAGAGAATGTTCGCCGCCGCGGCCAGGAAGACGTCGCGAAGGCGCACAAATTCGCGATCGAGAGCTTTGCCGAGCATCTGCTGCCCGTCGTCGACAGCCTCGAGGCAGCTGTTACGCACTCGAGCGACGATCTGGCCAAGGTGCGCGAGGGCGTCGAGTTGACGCTGCGGCAGCTGACGGGCGCGCTGGAGAAGGGCAAAGTTGTCGCGCTCAACCCAGTCGGCGAGAAGTTCGACCCGCACCGCCATCAGGCTATTTCGATGGTGCCGGCCGATCAGGAGCCGAACACCGTGGTCGCCGTGCTGCAAAAGGGCTACGTGATCGCCGATCGCGTTCTGCGCCCGGCGCTCGTCACGGTCGCGGCGCCCAAGTAAGCGCGAGCCTGTACGGACATGGCCGGCATCCCCGTCGACGGCACCGCGTTCGCGGTGTTCGACATGCAGGAGCTCACCGCTGATTCGTTCGACGCCGCCTTGCAGTCGGCTGGCGACGAGTTGGCCGTGGTGTTTTTCTGGGGACTCGACTGCTTCAACTGCGAGATCGCGAAAAAGGCGATGCTCGCGCAGCCGGACGCGATTCGCGCGCTCGGCCTGCGCTGGTTCCATAGCAACGTCTACGAGCATCGCGATCTCGGCCGGCGCTTCGTGCTGCACGGCGTACCGACGTGGTTCTTCTTCCACCGGGGCAAGCGGCTCGGGCGGGCGACCGGCTGGCATGGCCTCGCGCAATTCGAAGCGGCCGTTGCCGCGGCTCGTGAGAAAATCCGCGCGGCCGGCGCGGGCACGCCCGGGATAGGACGGTCGGCGTAGGCGTCGCTGGGTCGATTGAAAAAATTTAATGACCGCATCGCATTTGGGGTCTTGAAAACGATGCGGGCGCACTTATGTTGAGTGCAGGATGAAATTCAGGGCGGGGCGCCCGGTGGCCGGATGGGCCAGCCAGCGATGCCCGCAGCGATCAAAGTCAGGAGATTAGTAAAAATGGGCAAAATCATCGGCATCGACCTCGGCACCACCAACTCGTGCGTGGCGCTGATGGAAGGCAACCAGGTCAAGGTGATCGAGAACTCGGAAGGTGCTCGCACCACGCCGTCGATCATCGCCTATATGGACGACAACGAAGTGCTCGTCGGCGCACCTGCCAAGCGTCAGTCGGTCACCAACCCGAAGAACACGCTGTACGCGGTCAAGCGCCTGATCGGCCGCCGCTTCGAAGAAAAGGAAGTGCAGAAGGACATCGGCCTGATGCCGTACAAGATCGTCAAGCACGATAACGGCGACGCCTGGGTCGAAGCGCACGGGCAAAAGCTCGCGCCGTCGCAGGTGTCCGCGGAAGTGCTGCGCAAGATGAAGAAGACGGCTGAAGACTACCTTGGCGAGCCCGTCACGGAAGCCGTGATCACGGTGCCGGCGTACTTCAACGACAGCCAGCGCCAAGCCACGAAGGACGCGGGCCGCATCGCCGGTCTGGAAGTCAAGCGGATCATCAACGAACCGACGGCGGCTGCGCTCGCGTTCGGTCTGGACAAGGCCGAAAAGGGCGACCGCAAGATCGCGGTGTTCGACCTGGGCGGCGGCACGTTTGACATTTCGATCATCGAAATCGCGGACGTGGACGGCGAAAAGCAGTTCGAAGTGCTGTCGACGAACGGCGACACGTTCCTTGGCGGTGAAGACTTCGACCAGCGCATCATCGACTACATCATCGGCGAGTTCAAGAAGGAGCAGGGCGTCGATCTGTCGAAAGACGTGCTCGCGCTGCAGCGCCTGAAGGAAGCGGCCGAAAAGGCGAAGATCGAACTGTCGTCGGGTCAGCAGACGGAAATCAACCTGCCGTACATCACCGCGGACGCATCGGGTCCGAAGCACCTGAACCTGAAGATCACGCGTGCCAAGCTGGAAGCGCTGGTCGAAGATCTGATCGAGCGCACGATTGAACCGTGCCGTATCGCGATCAAGGACGCAGGCGTGAAGGTCGGCGAGATCGACGACGTGATTCTCGTCGGCGGCCAGACGCGTATGCCGAAGGTGCAGGAGAAGGTCAAGGAGTTCTTTGGCAAGGAACCGCGTCGTGACGTGAACCCGGACGAAGCCGTTGCTGTCGGCGCGGCGATCCAGGGCCAGGTGCTGTCGGGCGATCGCAAGGACGTGCTGCTGCTGGACGTGACGCCGCTGTCGCTGGGCATCGAAACGCTCGGCGGCGTGATGACGAAGATGATCAACAAGAACACCACGATCCCGACGAAGCACGCTCAGGTGTATTCGACGGCGGACGACAACCAGTCGGCCGTGACGATCAAGGTGTTCCAGGGCGAGCGCGAAATGGCGGCGGGCAACAAGTTGCTGGGCGAGTTCAACCTGGAAGGCATCCCGCCCGCACCGCGCGGCGTGCCGCAGATCGAAGTGACCTTCGACATCGACGCGAACGGCATTCTGCACGTCGGCGCGAAGGACAAGGCGACGGGCAAGGAAAACCGCATCACGATCAAGGCGAATTCGGGTCTGTCCGAAGCCGAGATCGAAAAGATGGTGAAGGACGCGGAAGCGAACGCGGAAGAAGATCACAAGCTGCGTGAACTGGCGGATGCCCGCAACCAGGGCGACGCGCTGGTCCACAGCACGAAGAAGGCGCTCACCGAGTACGGCGACAAGCTGGACGCGGGCGAGAAGGAAAAGATCGAAGCCGCGCTGAAGGACCTCGAAGAGACGCTGAAGAACAGCTCGAGCGACAAGGCCGCAATCGAAGCGAAGATCGAGACGGTTGCGACGGCGTCGCAGAAACTCGGCGAAAAGATGTACGCCGACATGCAGGCGCAAGGTGCAGCGGGCGCGGCAGGTGCGGCGGGCGCAGCGGGCGCCGAGGCGGCGGGTGGCGCGAGCCAGCAGCAGGCCGACGACGTCGTCGATGCCGAGTTCAAGGAAGTGAAGAAGGACTAAGCCGGGTTGCAGTTTGACCGCAAGGCTGCGCATCGCAATAATGCGCAGCCCGGCTGATTGAGGTTGGGCGCCTGACGATGTCTGAGCGTTCGAACCAATCCGCGCCTGGCGAGCCGTTCGGCTCTCCGGGCACATTTGTTTTATGGAGGGCGCGGCTTTTGACCCGTAATTACGGGTAAGGCCCGAGCCTTACGAGTCGCGAGACTCCAGCATTCAAGAGGAGCTGCCGCGCCGCGTTGCGTGGATGGCGTTGAACCGATATGGCGAAACGGGATTACTACGACGTTCTGGGCCTCGCAAAGAACGCGAGCGACGACGAGATCAAGAAGGCTTATCGCAAGCTCGCGATGAAGTACCACCCTGACCGCAATCCGGGCAACAAGGATGCGGAAGAGCATTTCAAGGAGGCGAAAGAGGCCTACGAGATGCTCTCGGACTCGCAGAAGCGTGCAGCGTATGACCAGTACGGCCACGCGGGCGTCGATCCGAACATGGCGGGCGCAGGCGCACAGGGTTTCGGTGGTTTTGCCGACGCGTTCGGCGATATTTTCGGCGACATTTTCGGCCAGGCGGCGGGTGGTGGTCGCGGTGGCCGCGGCGGGCCGCAGGTGTACCGCGGCGCCGACCTGCGCTACAGCATGGAAATCACGCTCGAGCAGGCCGCGCACGGCTATGACACGCAGATTCGCGTGCCGAGCTGGGTGTCGTGCGAGGTCTGCCACGGCTCGGGCGCGAAGCCGGGCACGAAGCCGGAAACCTGCCCGACGTGTAACGGCTCGGGCGCGGTGCGGATGTCGCAGGGCTTTTTCAGCATCCAGCAGACGTGTCCCAAGTGCCACGGCACGGGCACCTATATTCCTGAGCCCTGCACGCACTGCCACGGCGCAGGCAAGACCAAGGAAACCAAGACGCTGGAAGTGAAGATTCCGGCAGGCATCGACGACGGCATGCGCATCCGTTCGGCCGGCAACGGCGAGCCGGGCATCAACGGCGGTCCGTCGGGTGACCTGTACGTCGAGATCCACATCAAGGCGCACCCCGTCTTCGAGCGCGACGGCGACGACCTGCATTGCCAGATGCCGATCCCGTTCACGAAGGCGGCATTGGGCGGTGAGATCGAAGTGCCGACGCTCGCCGGACGAGCGACCTTCACGGTGCCGGAAGGCACGCAGTCGGGCAAGACGTTCCGTCTGCGCGGCAAGGGCATCAAGGGTCTGCGTTCGAGCATCGCGGGCGATCTGTACGTGCATGTGCAGGTGGAAACGCCCGTCAAGCTCACGGAGTCGCAGCGGGAGTTGCTGCAGCAGTTCGAAAAGTCGCTGGTCGAAGGTGGCGCGCGTCATAGCCCGCAGAGCAAGAGCTGGTTTGACCGCGTCAAGAGCTTTTTCGATTAACGCGCTCTGAAGTTGGCGGTATGCATGGCGGCTCACGAAACAGGTACCGTGTTCGCGTTGCTGGACGACTGCGACTCGACGGCAAGTCGGCCGTCGAGCCGGCTTTACACGGGCTTTCGGCACGAGCACGTCTGTAGCGACCGTGCTCAGCTGGATGCCGTCTGCGACGCGGCGTCGGCGGATGTCGAAAGCGGGCTGTTCGCGGTCGTGCTGGCCGACTACGAGTTTGGACAGGCCCTGCAGCAGAAGACGCAGCGCGCCAATGGCACGCTGCGTTTTTTATTGTTCGACGAGTGCCGGAAAATGTCGCGCGATAGGGTCGACGCCTGGCTTGCGCTTAACGACAGCGCAGCCGTCGAGCCTTCCGTGGCGGGCATTGGCGGGGTCCGGGCGAGCGTCGACGAGGCGCAATTCACGCAGGCCATCGGCGCGATCCACGAGGCCTTGCGTGCCGGCGACTCCTACCAGATCAACTACACTTATCGGCTGAACTTCGACGTATTCGGCACACCCGTCGCGTTGTACAGGCGGCTGCGCGCGCGGCAGTCGGTACATTATGGCGCGCTGATCGCGTTGCCCGACGACCGTTGGGTCGTGTCGTGTTCGCCGGAGCTGTTCGTCGAGAAGAAGGGTTCCGCGTTGCGCACGCGCCCCATGAAGGGCACCGCGCCGCGCGCGTCGGATGCGGCGCAAGACCGCGCGGCAGCGGATTTCCTCGCCGGCGATCCGAAGAACCGCGCGGAAAACGTGATGATCGTCGATTTGCTGCGCAACGATCTCTCGCGGATCGCCGAGACGGGCACCGTCAAGACGCCGGCGCTTTTCTCGATCGAGCCGTATCAGTCGGTGTGGCAGATGACGTCGACGGTGACGGCGACGTTGCGGGCGCGCACGTCGTTCGCCGATGTGCTGCGCGCGCTGTTTCCGTGTGGCTCGATCACGGGCGCGCCCAAGCACAAGACGATGCAGCTGATCGAGCAACTGGAATCCACGCCGCGCGGCTTGTACACGGGCGCGATCGGCTGGCTCGACACGCAACCGGATCTCGGCGAGGCGGTCGGCAAGCAGTGCGGTGATTTCTGTCTGTCGGTGGCGATCCGCACGCTGACGCTCGGTGCCCAGACTCAGGACGGAGCGCGGCGCGGAGAAATGGGCATCGGTGCGGGCATCGTGCTCGACAGCGTGGCGCAAGACGAATACGCGGAGTGCAAATTGAAAGCACGTTTCCTGACGGAAGCCGACCCGGGTTTCCAGCTATTCGAAACGATGTACGCGGCGCGTGAAGACGGCGTGCGGCACCTCGATCTTCATCTCACGAGGCTTGGACACAGTGCGCGCTGGCTGGGCTTCGCACTCGACCTGGACGGCGTGCGCGAGCAACTGGTCGCGCAATGTGCCGCGCTGCGCACGCAGGTGCCGCACCGGATGCGGCTCACGCTGGACAAGAGCGGCGCGGTGGAAATCACTTCTGCGCCGCTCGTCCCGCTGACGGAGGACGTCGTCGGCGTGCTGCTGGGCCCGGATCATGGTTTCGCGACGATGCAGGCAGGCGATCCGCTGCTGCGGCACAAGACGACGCGCCGCGCGGAATACGACCGAGGCTGGCGCGAGGCCGAAACGCACGACGCGTTCGACACATTGTTCTTCAATGATCGCGGCGAGTTGACCGAGGGCGGCAGATCAAACGTTTTCGTGCTGCTGGATGGCCGATGGTGGACACCGCCGTTGTCGTCGGGTGTGCTGCCGGGCGTGATGCGCAGTGTGCTGCTCGACGATCCCGACATGCAGGCGGGCGAGCGCGTGCTGACGCGTGACGATTTGATGAACGCGCAAGCGCTGATGCTATGCAATGCGCTGCGCGGGGCGTTGCCGGCGCGGATTGTTGCTTGAATGTTTTAGCCGGCAACGTGGAGAAACAGCATCACACCTGATCCCGGTGAAACAGCCGCCCGATCCACACGATGACGCGCGCATGCAACGCGGCATCGGAGTTGTCGGAATGGTCCGCATGATCAAATGCTCGTGACGTCGATCCCGTAGACGGGGCTCATGGTCATTTTTCCGTCGGCGCGTGGTCTCGCGCGTTGAAATCAGAACGGCGATAGGCCACGCGCATTCCACACCGAATCCGACCGATCTTAGAAATGCCGGCGCAAGCGGCCGGTCGATCCTAATCCGGGCCCAAAAAAAAGCGGCGCTATCAAGCGCCGCCAGACCCGATCAGAACGTGTGCTCAGGACCCGGGAATGTGCCGTCCTTGACGGCACGCACGTAGGCTTCGACGGCAGCCATGATGCTCGGTTGGCCCTGCATGAAATCCTTCACGAACCGCGGACGCTTGCCGGGGAAAATGCCCAGCATGTCGTGCAGCACCAGCACCTGACCCGAACACTCGACGCCTGCGCCGATGCCTATCGTCGGAATGCGCAGTTGCTTCGTCACCTCGGCGGCGAGCAGCGTCGGCATCGCTTCCATCACGAGCAGTTGCGCGCCTGCGTCCTGCATCGCGCGCGAATCCCGCAGCAGCTGGCTCGCGCCCGCTTCCGTCTTGCCTTGCACCTTGAAGCCGCCGAACGCGTGCACCGATTGCGGCGTGAGCCCGACGTGCGCGCACACGGGCACCGAGCGGTCGACGAGAAAGCGCACCGTGTCCGCCAGCCATTCGCCGCCTTCGAGCTTCACCATCTGTGCGCCCGCCTGCATCAGCTTGACGGAACTCGCGAACGCATCGGCGGGCGTGCCGTAGGTGCCGAACGGCAGGTCCGCGACGATCAGCGCCGACGGCTTCGCGCGCGCGACACAGGCGGTGTGATAGGCGATGTCGTCGAGCATGACGGGCAGCGTCGTGCTCTGGCCTTGCAGCACGTTGCCGAGCGAATCGCCGATCAGCAGCGAGTCCACGCCCGCGCGATCGAGCAGCGCCGCGAAGCTCGCGTCGTAGCACGTGAGCATCACGATTTTCTCGCCGGCTTCGCGCATCGCCTGGAGTTTCGGGACCGTGACGGCGCTACGGCTCGTCTCCTGCAAATAGCTCATGAGTCAATCCGTTGGAAGGGAGGCAGCACGCTACAGCCAATCGCTACAGCGCGCTGCCTTTGACAAAGAATTCCTTGCGCCCGCGCATCGTTTCGATGCGTTCGACGAGCAAAGCAAGGTCCGCGTCGGAATCGAGCGGATTCAGGTGTTCGGCGCTGACGGTGAGAACGGGCGCGCCGTCGTAGTGATAGAAGAACTCGTTGTACGCGTCGCATAGCGCGCGCAGGTAAGCGTCCGAGATCTGCAGCTCCATCGGCACCGCGCGCTTCTGGATCCGCGAAAACAGCACTTCGGGGCTCGCCTGCAAATAGATGATCAGATCGGGCGACGGCCCGGGCACATCGAGCTTTGCCGCGAGCGCGCGATACAACTGGTATTCGTCGTCGTGCAACGTGAGCCGCGCGAAGATGTCGTTCTTCTGCGTCATGAAATCGGTGATGAGCGGCGTGCCTGCCGTGCGCAGCGCGTTGATGTCCTGAACCTGCTGCGCGCGCTGTAACGCGAACGAGAGCTGCGCGGGCAGCGCATGGCGCGACGTGTCGCGATAGAAGCGTTCGAGAAACGGATTCTCCTGCGGGCGCTCGAACAGCTCGTGCATCGACCAGCGTTGCGCAAGGCGCCGCGCAAGCGACGTCTTGCCGACGCCGATCGGCCCTTCGATCGTCAGATAGCCGTGCGGCGGACGCAGGTCGGGCGCCGTGACGGTGAGCGGCGGGGCGGTCATCGGCAGCGAATTCATCGGCAACCGCCCTTGGGGGTGTCGCGCGCTTCGCGTTCAGCGCCTGTTTCCACATGCGCCGCCGCATTCGCCATCGGACATTGACACGATGACTTCACCATTTCGATACGCTGATCCGCGACAGCGGCGAGGAACGCATCCGCGCGGCCGCGTTGCGGAATGATCAGTGTGGGTTCGATCTCGACGAGCGGCACGAGCACGAAGGCACGCTCGGTCATGCGCGGATGCGGCACGATCAGGTCCGGTTCGTCGATCGCGTGTTCGCCGTACAGCAGAATGTCGAGGTCGAGTGTGCGCGGAGCGTTGCGAAAGGGCCGCTCCCGGCCGAACTGATGCTCGATCTTGTGACACAACGCGAGCAGATGCCGCACGGGCATCGTCGTTTCGAGCTTCACGACGAGATTCAGATAGTCGTCGCCGCCCGCGTCGATCGGGGCGGTTCGATAGAAGCTCGATTTCGCGAGCACGGTGACGGTGTGCTGTTGTGCGAGGCACACCACCGCGTCTTTCAGGGTCTGGCGCGCGTCCCCGAGATTCGCGCCGAGGCCCAGATAGGCAACCGTCATGGCATCAGTTCCTGCAACGTGCGTTCGGCGGCGCGCGCCGGAACTGCGTCAGTCGTCATGCGGGCCGTCGAGGCTCGCATCGTTCGCTGCGCGGTTTCCTGAAGCCGTGCCGCCCTCCATTCCGTCGCCCTGTTTGCTGCGGTTCCGGCCGCTGCTGCGCCGCCGTCGTTTTCTGGGCGTCCGGTCCTTCCCGCCTTGCGAAAGCAGTGCTTCGCGCGCGGCGGCGTCTGCGTCGATGAACTCCGTCCACCACGAACCGACCGACTCATCCAGTTCGCCCGATTCGCAGCGCAACAGGAGGAAATCATACCCCGCTCTAAATCTTTGGTGTTCCAGCAGCTTCAGCGCGCTGCGGCCCGAGCGCTTTTCGAGGCGATGCTGAAGACCCCAGATCTCGCGCATGTCCGACGAGAAGCGCTTGTGGATCGCAAGCTTTTCGGTCTGCATGTCGAGCACGTCGTCCATCGCGCGATGCAGCGCGGGCACGGGATACTCGTCATTCGACTGATACTGCTGCCAGCGCTGCTGGACGTCGTGCCACAGCAACGTGGCGAACAGGAAGCCAGGCGAAACCGGCTTGCCAGCCATCACGCGTGCGTCGGTATTGCTCAGCGCAAGCGTGATGAAGCGCTCGCCGTGCGGCTGTTCGAGCACGACGTCGAGCAGCGGCAGCAGGCCGTGATGCAAACCTTCCTTGCGCAGCCGCTGCAGGCACGCGAGCGCGTGGCCCGACAGCAGCAGCTTGAGCATCTCGTCGAACAGACGCGCGGCGGGCACGTTGTTGATCAGATCGGCGAGTTCGGTGATCGGCGCGCGCGTCGCTTCGTCGATTTCGAAGCCAAGCTTCGCGGCGAAGCGCACGACCCGCAGCATCCGCACCGGGTCTTCGCGATAGCGCGTGGCCGGGTCGCCGATCATGCGCAACACGCGCGCACGCACATCGGCCATCCCATTGTGATAGTCGAGCACCGTCTGCGTGGCGGGGTCGTAATACATCGCGTTGACGGTGAAGTCGCGGCGCGTCGCGTCCTCGTGCTGCTCGCCCCAGACGTTGTCGCGCAACACGCGGCCGCTTGCATCGACGGCGTGTGTGCGGCGGTCCAGCTCGTCGCGTTTCAGACGCTTCGGCGGCGCGGCATCGGCGGGCGGCGCGGGCGGTGCATCCACGAGCGCGCGGAACGTAGATGTTTCGATGATCTCCTGGCCGAACTGCACATGCACGATCTGAAAGCGCCGGCCGATGATGCGCGCGCGGCGGAACAGCTTCTGCACCTGTTCCGGCGTGGCGTCGGTGGCGACGTCGAAGTCTTTCGGGGCGATGCCGAGCAGCAGATCGCGCACTGCTCCGCCCACGATGAACGCGCGAAAGCCCGCCTGTTGCAGGCCTTCCGTGACGCGTATCGCGTTGCGGGAAATCAGCGACGGGTCGATGCCGTGAATATCGGAAGAGATGATGACGGGCGCATCGGGCTCGCGCACGGCGGTTGGCGCGGCCGGCTTGCGGCGCGAGCGGCTCGCGGCGCCCTTGGTGGGCGTATGGGTCGAGCGGCCAGCATGCGCGTGTTCGTCGGCTTCGGCGGACGGCGCGGGCTCGTCAGCGGGGTCCGCGTCCTGTCCGAACAGCTTGCGAATGAGTTTCTTGATCACGAGGGTTGAAAGAGTTCGAGGATGCGCCAGCCTTGCTTTTGCGCATGGGCGCGCAACGTGTCGTCTGGGTTGGTCGCGATCGGGTCGGTGACCTTTTCGAGCAGCGGGATGTCGTTGTGCGAATCGCTGTAGAAATAGCTGCGCTCGAAGTCCGACCATGTCTTGCCCAGCGACGCGAGCCATTCCTCCGTGCGCACGATCTTGCCTTCGCGGTAGCTCGGCGTGCCTTTCGGAAGGCCCGTGTAGGCCGATGCCGGATGGCCGTCGATCGTCTCCACTTCGCACGCGATCAGTTTCTCGACGCCGAATGCTTCAGCGATGGGCGCCGTGATGAACTCGTTGGTCGCGGTGACCATGCAGCACAGGTCGCCCGCGTCGCGGTGCTTGCGCACCAGTTCCATCGCGGCGGGAACGATCGCGGGCTTGATCACTTCGTGCATGTACTGGTCGTGCCAGTCTTTCAGCTGCGAGCGAGGATACTTTGCAAGCGGCGTCAGCATCGCGACGAGATACGCGTGGATGTCCAGCTTGCCGGCCTTGTAGTCGGCAAAGAAGCGATCGTTTTCACGCGCAAAACTCTCGGCATCGACGATGCCGAGTTTCACCATGAAGCGGCCCCATTCGTGGTCGCTGTCGGTGGGAATGAGCGTGTGATCGAGGTCGAAGAGAGCGAGGTTAGCCATGGGGGACTATTTTACTTGAAGCGGATGACGAGGCTTGTAGCGCCGCGCGGCGTGGGCCGTCGGCACTGTCCGGCGAGGCGAGCATCGTGCGCAGCAGCGGCAGCGTGACGGCGCGTTTCTGTTCGAGCGAAAAGCGGTCGAGTGCGTCGAGCAGCGCCATCAGACTCGGCATGTCGCGGCGGAAATGCGTGAGCAGATAGGCGGGTACGTCGTCGGCGAGATTGATGCCGCGCTCGCGCGCCGCGCGCTTGAGCACGGCTGCCTTGCCGTCGTCGGCGAGCGGCGCGACATGGAACACGAGGCCCCAGCCGAGCCGCGTGCGCAGGTCTTCGCGCACGTCGAGACCCATCGGCGCGGCGTTGCCCGTGGCGACGAGCGCGCTCGTCGGATGGGCGCGCACTTCGTTGAACAGGTTGAAGAGCGCGATCTGCTGAGCGCCGGACAGACGGTCGCAATCGTCGATTGCGTACAGCGCGACGGCGGGATCGAACGCGAACGCCGCGAGGCTGCTCTGCGGACCGGCGAAGCGCGCGTGTCCCGGCGGCGCTTCATGCACGAGCGCCTCCAGCAGATGCGTGCGGCCGCTGCCCGTCTCGCCCCAGACATAGAACGTGCGGTCCGCGACGGGGCCAGCCGCGAGCGCCGCGTCCAGTTCGCGCAGACGCGTAACCAGCTCGGCGTTGGCGCCGGCGAAGAAGTTGTCAAATGTCGATGGCGGTGGGGTGCCGAGATCGAGCGTCAGTTGGCGCGACACGATAGATAAGCCGTTAATAAACCCTAATCAGACCCAATATGCGATCAGTTCCTGTAAAGCGAGCTCGACAGATAGCCCTGCCGCAGCTCGCGAAACGCGACCGAGAGGATCGCGCTCACGGGCAGCGCGAGCAGCACGCCGAAAAAGCCGAACAGCTGGCCGAACGCGAGCAGCGCGAAGATCACCGCAAGCGGATGCAAGCCGATCCGTTCGCCGACGAGCCGCGGCGTCAGGAAGAAGCTTTCGAGTATCTGGCCGATACCGTAGATCACCGCGACGGCGCCGAAGCCGTACCAGTTGCCGAACTGCAGCAGCGCGGCGAGGAGCGCGAGCGCAAGGCCTGTCGCGAATCCGATATACGGAATGAACACCGCGAGCCCCGTGAAGATACCCACGGGCAACGCGATCTCGAACCCGGCGATATACAGCGCGATCGCGTAGAACACGGCGAGCACAGCCATCACGAGCACCTGGCCGCGCAGGTATTGCGACAGCATGTGATCCATGTCGCGCGCGAGGTGGATCGTCTTCGCGAACCAGCGGCGCGGGATGAAGCCACGCACGCGCGCGAGCATCGAGTTCCAGTCGTACAGCAGATAGAACAGCACGAGCGGCACCATCACGACATTGCCGACGACGGTGATCATCACGTTCGAGCTGGTTCGAATCGACGTCCACGCATACAGCGCGACGGTTTGCGCGCTGCCTTCGAGCTGGCTCATCACCATATCGCGGATGCTGGCGAAATCGAGCGGGTCGGCGAGGCCGAGCATCGCGAGCTTCGGCTGCAGCCAGCCGTGCAGATGTGAGAAGAACGCGGGCACCTGCTGTTTGAGCTGCGGCACTTCCTTCTGCACAACGCCCAGCACGAGCAGTCCCAAGGCCGTGACGATCAGCACGAAATACAGGATCATCAGCAGCGCGGCGACCCCGCGCGGCACGCGATGGCGAGTCATCCACGCGACGCCCGGCTGCAGGATGTAAGCGAGGATCGCGCCCAGCAGGAACGGGGTGAGCACCGGACTCAACAGCCAGAGCAGAATGCCGACGGCTAGCGCAATGGCAAGCCAGATAAAGGCTCGGCGCTGATACGGCGTGAGGATCGGACTGTTTTGCTGCAAAGCGGGTTTCCCAGGTGTCGTGTCGTCGGAGGAGGTGGCGTCTCAAATTCCAGCCACACGGCCGGCATCGGGTAAAATCACATTTTACCGACCTTCTCGCTCTCCCCTCATGAATCAACCGAAATCCGCCTCAGACGCCCAAGGTTTGTCGTATCGCGACGCGGGCGTGGACATCGATGCGGGCGATGCCCTCGTCGACGCGATCAAGCCCTTTGCCAAGAAGACGCTGCGCGACGGCGTGCTGGGCGGCATCGGCGGTTTCGGCGCGCTGTTCGAGGTGCCGAAGAAGTACAAGGAGCCGGTGCTCGTGTCGGGCACGGACGGCGTCGGCACGAAGCTGAAGCTCGCGTTCCAGCTGAACCGGCACGACACCGTCGGCCAGGATCTGGTGGCGATGAGCGTCAACGACATTCTGGTGCAGGGCGCGGAACCGCTCTTCTTCCTCGATTATTTCGCGTGCGGCAAGCTCGAGGTCGGCACGGCGGCGACCGTCGTCAAGGGCATCGCGCAGGGCTGCGAATTCGCCGGCTGCGCGCTGATCGGCGGCGAAACGGCGGAAATGCCGGGCATGTATCCGGACGGCGAATACGACCTTGCGGGATTCGCCGTCGGCGCGGTCGAAAAGAGCAAGATCATCGACGGCAGCAAGATCGTGCCGGGCGACGTCGTGCTGGGACTCGCGTCGAGCGGCATTCATTCGAACGGTTTTTCGCTGGTGCGCAAGATCATCGAGCGCGCGCAGCCGGATCTGAACGCCGACTTCGACGGCCGCACGCTCGCCGACGCGCTGATGGCGCCGACGCGCATCTACGTGAAGCCGCTGCTCGCGCTGATGGCGCAGCTCGAAGTGAAGGGAATGGCGCACATCACGGGCGGCGGTCTGGTGGAAAACATTCCGCGCGTGCTGAAGGAAGGCCTGACGGCCGAGCTCGATCACCGCGCATGGCCGCTGCCGCCGCTGTTTGTGTGGCTGCAGAAGCACGGCGGGGTTGCGGATGCCGAGATGCATCGCGTGTTCAACTGTGGCATCGGCATGGCGGTGGTCGTGTCTGCTGCTGACGCGGACAAGGCGATTGGGTTGTTGTCCGCCGCAGGCGAGCAGGTTTGGAAGATTGGCGCCGTGCGCGAAAGCAACGAAGGCGAAGCGCAGACTGTCGTGGTTTGAGTCTTTGCGCTGCGGGCGCTGCGTTGAGAAGAAGCCGTCCGGCGGAGAGCCTGGACGGCTTTGTTTTTGGGGCAAGGGGTTGTTTGCTTTGGCGTGCGCGGGCAAGGTGCGCCACCGCGTTGCGTATGCTCCCCGTCAACGAGAAAATCTCTCATGTAATCGCACGGCCATAGAATGGTGGTTACCTTCAACGGGCCGCCACGAGCGGTTTTTTTCACTGGCATGAGCCGCTGCGCGTTACTGAGGATCGACGCACAAGCTGCACAGCTCCCGGAACGGCCGTTGCTTGTCCTCGTAGCCCTGCAATGCGCCACATGGACCATGTGACGCGACTGCACCGCCTTGTTCCAAGTGCCTGCGCTTCCTCGGGCGTTGGAATCCAGGTAGACACTGCGGCGTTTGCCGGGCTTTCGCAGATGAGGCCATCCATGGCCAGTTTCGCGGCAATCGAGTGAACGCAGCGTCTGTCCAAGCCGCTGCTACAGCATGCCCGATGTGTACCTGACGCCGGGTTTCATCGTGACGCGCGGCCGCTTTTTCCCTTGCGCAACCTTAGCTGAGGCGGACCGTTCCAGCCGCGTTGCCGCTCCTTTATCGAAGGGGGCGGCCCAGGCCTGACCGCGTTCTGGATCGATGTGAAGACCACATCCTGCACCTCGGCAGATTGTGTCAGCCTTTTGCTGTTTGAATTCAACGGAGCCGGGACAGTGCGCAACCCGGCATGACCGCAGTCGTTCTGCCATCTCGGATCGGGTGACGCTAACAGATATCTCGCGGGTACTATTGCGGAAGACGATACCTATTCGGAAGCGAAGCCTCATCATCCAAAAAGATTGATTGCCAGGGGCGCAAAGACGCTTTTGACCGCCCAAGTCGGTGCGGCGGACGCCAAAAAGCGAGCGGATCAAAACGGCGGAAAATATGTAAAAGCCCATCGAATTGGTTAAATAATCTGATTGATGCAGGTGTCAACTTCAAAAATTTCGCCTGTAAAATTGGATGACGCTCGTTCACTTTCGGATATCGTCACAGCGGTTGGTGGAATTAATCCAAATTTTGAGGATAAAAAGCAATGAAGAAGCTGGTGCTGTTTGTTTGTTTGACGATGTCTTTCTCGTGCCTGTTTGCGCAGACATCGGGGTCAAGCGGAGAGTCAATAGCAACTGCTGCCGGGTTTCTGACTATAACGAAACTCAACTCCTCGAAACCAGGGGATGGTGGTGCGTTTGCTGTGAGGCTAAATGGGAAGGATTTTGATGTTTTATACGGGGTAAAGTATGTTTATTTTGCGGACGTAAAAAAAGAAGTGGCATCGAGAATTATCGTGGAAGATTATATTGGAGGGTTTTCAACCCCTCCAGTCTTATTGCTTTACGATTTCTTGGGCAAAACACCTCGTGTCTTTAACGTTAGCGATAGTTTGGACGTTGCGCAGGTTTGCTGGTCGACTAAATCAGTTTTCTTGCAGTCGAATGATCGATGGTATGAATTTCGTGGGACTCACTTGGTACGGAGGCAACCGGCGAAGAACTGTGATTCGAGAGGGCAATCGTGAATCTCATCCGTCTCGGCGACACCACCGACCACGGCGGCGAAGTCATTACCGCCTCCGGAACCATGCGCTATGGACGCGGTATCCGCAGCATCCGGACATCAAACCCAATCTGATCGTCGAGGGCGATGAAACGATGTGCGATGCGGGGATTCCCGTCGCACGTCACGGGCATCATGCGACGTGTGGCCGCCGGGTGATTTCGAGTGCAGCCGGACAAGGCGGGCGGCGCCAATTATCTTGGCCGGTCGTTAACGATTGTTTTGGCCGGTGGTGAGGAGTCGCAGGCCGCCCGTTGCGCCACCACTGCATGCGTTAAGACCGCCGCTCCGCTCCGCGTGTCGATGCCGATGCCATTCGAAACGCCGTCGTAACGCCAAAGGCAAAGGCGCCGCCGCCCGCGATGCTGAACAGCGCCGCATCGATTACGATGGTTCGCATCCGGGGTTTAACAAGCTCAGATCACGCGTCACCAGCAACCCGACTCTCAACCACCGACAACGCGCTGAATAGCCTGCAACGCCCGCACCCCAACATCGCTCGCGCAGCAGTCAACCACGATACGCTCCGGCATCGCGCGCAGCCACGTCAGCTGACGCTTGCACAGTTGCCGCGTCGCGAAGACGCCCTTATCCCGCATCGTCTCGTAGTCGGTTTCACCGTCGAGGTATTCCCAAGCCTGCCTGTATCCTACGCAGCGCATCGACGGCAAGCCCGGATGCAGATCGCCGCGCGCGCGCAAGCGCTTCACCTCATCGATAAAGCCGTGCGCGAGCATTGCGTCGAAGCGCCGTGCGATACGCGCATGCAGCACGCTGCGATCCGATGGCTCCAGCGCGATCGGCACGAAATGATAACGCCGCGCCGCGTCGTCTTTCCGCGCGGGCGCGGCGAGCAGAACCGACATCGGCTGCCCCGTCAGCATGAACACTTCGAGCGCGCGCTGGATGCGCTGCGAATCGTTCGGCGCAAGGCGCGCGGCCGTCGCGGGATCGACCGCGGCAAGGCGCGCGTGCAGCGCGGGCCAGCCTTCGCGCGCGGCATCGGCGTCGAGCATGGCACGCACGTCGGGATCGGCGGCGGGTAGATCGTTCAGACCTTGCGTCAACGCCTTGTAGTACAGCATCGTGCCGCCGACCAGCAGTGGTATGCGCCCGCGCTCAACGATCTCGCCGACGATGCGCAGCGCGTCCGCGCGGAAATCGGCGGCGGAGTAGGCGTCGGCGGGATCGACGATGTCGATCAGATGATGCGGCGCGACCGCGCGTTCTTCAGACGAAGGCTTCGCGGTGCCGATGTCCATCTCGCGATAGACGAGCGCCGAGTCGACGCTGACGATTTCGACAGCCGCGCGCGCGGCGAACGCGAGCGCGGCGGCCGTCTTGCCGGATGCCGTCGGACCGAGCAGACAGGCGACGGGTTGGGGTGCGTGCTGCGTCATGAGAAGCGTGAGCGGAAAGGGAGCACAGAACGGCTCACTGTCCGCGCATGAAGAGGCGATCGAGGTCGGCGAGCGTCAGCTGATACCACGTCGGACGCCCGTGATTGCATTGATCCGCGCGTTCCGTCGCCTCCATCTGGCGCAACAGCGCGTTCATCTCGTCGAGCGTGAGGCGCCGGTTCGCGCGCACGGCATGATGACACGCGAGCGTGCCCAGCAGTTCATGCTGACGCTCGGTGAGCACGCGCGAGCCGCCGTACGCATGCAGATCGGACAGCACCGCGCGCGCGAGCGACTGCAGGTCGGCATCCTTCAACAGCGCAGGCACGGCGCGAATCGCGATGCTCGTCGGCGACAGCGCGGCGAGATCGAAGCCGAGCGCATCGAGCGTCTCGCGCTCTTCGTCGACCACGCCGATTTCGACGGCATCGGCCGGCATCGACACGGGAATCAACAGCGGCTGCACCGCGATTGTCCGGTCGGCGAGCGCGTTCTTGAACTGCTCGTACAGGATGCGCTCGTGAGCCGCGTGCATATCGACGATCACGAGGCCGCGCGCGTTCTGCGCGAGCACGTAGATGCCGTGGATCTGGCCGAGCGCGAAGCCGAGCGGCTGCTCGTCGTTGGCGTCGAGGCTTTGCGGCGCGGTCGTCCGTTGCGGCTGTTGCGCGAAACTCGCGAAAGGCGAGGCGGGATCGGCAGCGGCGGGATCGGGCGCATCGCGCAGTTCGAGCGTCGTCGTGCCCTGCGCGGTGCCCGCGCCCGTGTCCTTGCGGCCGAACAGCGCGTCGTAGAGCGCGAGCGGTTGGGCGACGGGCAGCGTGCCTTGCGTCATGCGCGCCTGGCGCATCCATGTGTTGCCGGGTTGCGAGCTGCCGCCGTCGCTGACACTGAAGCCGCCGCCAAGCGGCGTCGAGCCGAATGAAGCAGGGGCCGCAGGCGAGGCGGGGGACGCAAAGGGCATGGGATCGATGCGCGCCGCGTGTCCGCCCGACGTCGTTTCCGGCGACGCGCCCGCATGCCGCGCGAGCGCACGCTGCACGGCATGGAACACGAACTGGTGAATCGAGCGTGAATCGCGAAAGCGCACCTCGATCTTCGACGGATGCACGTTGACGTCGACGGCCTCGGGCGGCAGGTCGAGGAACAGCACATACGACGGGTACCGGTCGCCATGCAGCACGTCTTCGTAAGCGGCGCGCACGGCATGCGTGAGCAGCTTGTCGCGCACGAAGCGGCCGTTGACGAAGAAATACTGCTGGTCGGCGCGTCCGCGGCTCGCCGTGGGCAGGCCCGCGCAGCCGTACACGGCAAGCGGCCCGGCCGCTTCGTCGAGGGGCAGATGCGCGGTCGCAAATGTCTCGCCGAGAATCTTCGCGACGCGCGTGGCAGGTTCGCTCGCGTTCCAATGTTCGACGGCACGTCCGTTATGCAGCACCGAAATCGCAACATCCGGCCGCGCGAGCGCGGCGCGGCGGATCATTTCGAGGCAATGGCCCAGCTCGGTCTGTTCGCTCTTCAGAAATTTGCGGCGCGCGGGCGTGTTGAAGTACAGCTCGCGCACCTCGATCGTCGTGCCGCGTGTGCCGGCGGCGGGCGACAGCGCACCCGTCTGCGCGTCGATGCGCATCGCGTGCAAAGCGTTCTCAGTGCGGCTCGTGATGTACATTTCCGTTACCGACGCAATCGACGCCAGCGCTTCGCCGCGAAACCCGAGTGTCGCGACGGCTTCGAGTTCGGCGAGCGAGCGGATCTTGCTCGTCGCGTGACGCATCAGCGCGAGCGCAAGTTCGGATTCGGGAATGCCGCAGCCGTCGTCGGTGATCGAGATGCGCTTCACGCCGCCTTCGTCGAGCAGGATGCGCAGCGTTTTGGCGCCCGCGTCGAGCGCGTTTTCGAGCACCTCTTTCACCACCGACGCCGGCCGCTCGACCACTTCGCCCGCGGCGATCTGGCTGATCAGCTGGTCGGGCAGCGGCTGGATCGCGCGCAACGGACGCGGGGACGGCGTGCTTTCGGCTGCGTTCGCATCGACGCTCATGGCGGGGCTCGACGTGGCATTCGCCCCGGCGGGCGCTTCGGAGGATTCGGGAATCGCGGACATGGCGAAATTATAGCGATTCGTCGCAAGCCGTCTGAACGTGCACACGACGAGCGACTTTTTTTAAGGCCGTGATGGCACTTTCGGTATCATGGCGCGGTCAATTCCAGCTTGGGACGCGATTCGTCATGGCCTCACGTCGTCGTTGACGTTTTGCTCCACCAACGACAGGCCCCCGTAACAGTCACGTCAGCCCTCTGCTTTTAAAGGACGACCTTTGGACACGCTGCTGCAATTCGTCAATCTTGTCCTGCACATCGACAAGTTTCTCGGAGTCTTCATCCACCAATACGGCGCGTGGGTTTACGCGGTGCTGTTCCTGATCATTTTCTGCGAAACGGGTCTCGTGGTGCTGCCGTTTCTGCCCGGCGATTCGCTGCTATTCATCGGCGGCGCGTTCTGCGCGACGGGGGAAATGAACATCGAACTGCTGATCGTGCTGCTGCTCGTCGCCGCCGTTACGGGCAACACGGTGAACTATCTGATCGGCCGGGCAATCGGGCCGAGGGTGTTCAACTCGCACATACCTGTGCTCGAACGCTTCCTCGACCGCGAGGCGCTGCGCAAAACGCACGACTTCTATGAGCGGCATGGCGGCAAGACCATCGTGCTCGCGCGTTTCATTCCTGTGGTGCGGACTTTTGCGCCGTTCGTCGCGGGCGCGTCGCAGATGAGCGTCAAGCGTTTTCAGTTCTTCAATATCGCGGGCGCGCTGTTCTGGGTGCTGCTGCTCACATTGCTCGGCTTCTTCTTCGGCAACATTCCGTTTATCCGCCAGTATCTGAACGTGATCGTGCTGGTCGGCATCGGCGCGGCGATCGTGCCCGTGGCGCTTGGCGCACTTTGGAAGTTGATGCGCAGCAAGCGTCAGCCGACGCGATCGGCGAGCAATCACAGCGGTCATTGACTCAATACGATCAGACGCCGCAAGCAAGTCGCGGCGCCTGATCGTCCGGTTTTGGGCTCGTTATGGAGCGGTGCGCCGCACGACGGGGGTTTCCGGCGTCGGATAGCCCGCCTCGCGAAACGTCTCGACGATTGCCCGGTTGGTGTCGAAATAGACCTGCCAGTAGTTGTCGTTGTGTGTATAAGGCCGCACGCACAGCATCGGCCCTTCGGGCGTGAACGACAACACTTCGACATCGGGCGCAGGGGTCTGCGCCACGTTCGGAATCTTCGTGACGGCGTCGCGTAGGCGGTTCGCTGCGTCCACGGGGTCCACGCCGTTCGCGACCTTCGCCGTCAGCTCGACGCGGCGCACCGGCTGCGCGCTGAAGTTCGAGATCACGCCCGAGAAGATCGTGTTGTTGCCGACGATGGTCTGCACGTTGTCGGGCGTGATGATGGTCGTGCCGAACAGGCCGAGTTCCTGAACCGTGCCCGTCACGCCGCCTGCCGTCACGAAGTCGCCGACCTTGAATGGCCGCAGCACCTGCATGAAGACGCCCGCCGCGAAGTGCGCGAGCAGGCCGCCCCATGCGGTGCCGATCGCGAGACCGAAGCCCGCGAGCAACGCCGCGAACGACGTGGTCTGCACGCCGAACACCTGCAGGATCGCGAGAACGAGCAGCAGGTTCAGCACCGCGCCGAGGATCGAGCCCAGGTAATGTGCAAGCGTCGGATCGACCTTGCTGTTGCGCGCGAGCAGCTTGCGCATCAGGCTGATGACGAGTCCGATGGCCCATCGCCCGATGATCCATAAAACGATCGCGCCGAGTACCTTGGTCCCGAAGTCGATGCCTCGGGTCATCATGAAGACGCGTATGGATTCTATGTCCACGATTCCCTCGCTTGAGTCGGTTTGCGTATGACTGACCGTGTTCATGCGATGGCGCAGCGGACTCGAGGCGGATCAGCAGGACAAGTCCGCTAGAGGGAACGACGCCGCGTCCAGCGCTTTTACTGCACGACGTTTTATCCGGTACGGCGAACGGCCTGCGAGGCCACGTTGCCTGAAATGAGAGAAGCGACGGCGCACCTGCCGTCGCTTGCAATCATCGAGTGTTATAGGCGACGGCGCGAGCGTTAGCAAGACATATTCCCGCCACGCCTACCGTCTACATCGGCAGTCGCGAATCGGTGTACGGTGACGTGCCGATGACAGGCGGTTTGTTCGATGCCTCGGCCGGCTTGCGGCTGCGCACGCGCGCCAGACAGATGGCGATCGCGCTGGCCGCCGCATACGCGGCGAGGCGCGCAACGAAGGCTCCCGTGGTGCTGAACCGGCCGTAGCGCGCCTGAGAATCGGCGAACACGAGGAACGTCAATGCCGCATCGAATAGCAGCGCGAGCGCGACGAACACGACGAACGCGAGGTAGCCGTTCGCTTTTGCGTCAGGCTTCATCCAGTTGATTACACAACATGCCGCCAGCATAACGGCCAGGATGATCAGGTTCGAAATCAGATCGAGCAGGAAGTTGATCATGACGTTGAGATGAAAGCGTTGCGTTGCGAGCGTCGCTCGCCGTATGCCGTCGATGCGTTGCAAGGACCTGGAGCGTAGCGGCGCGATCATTACACGTCTTCTCATCTCGATAAATGCAAATATAGGTACTCCGGAATAAAGCGTTGGGATACCACGACAGGCAATAAGCGGTTGTGACTGATTCGAATGCCGAATGTGAAAAAGGCCCTTTTTCGATTTCAACCTGATGGCGATCGATGAGCCGAGCGCCAGGACATCGGCGGCGCAGCGGATGGTGGGGCTTGTCGTGCGCGCGTGAAAGGGACGAAGAAGCTTGCGCGGCGCTGCTTCGGGCGCGTAAGCGGTGGACATGCGGCGGGAGCGCACAAGACGCGCGAAAAGAGGGAACCGTGCCGGCGCCTTTTAGGGCCACCAACGTTATTTTTGTTATGTGCTTCTCCCCGCCGTCATGCGTAGATACGTGATCCCTGCATGTCGGAACGGTGTGTTTGAAGGTCTTCGATCAGTTCTTGGCGATCCTGTGGCGATGCGCTGCACGGTAGTCCGTCGGCGAAATCGACAGGCGCTTGCGGAATATTTTCGCGAGCCCGTCGCCACTGCGTACACCGCAGCGGCGCGCGATGCCGTCGATCGACATGTCGGTTTCCGTGAGCAGCAGGCAGCTTGCGTCGAGCCGCGCGCGCAAAAGGTACTCCGACGGCGTGAGCCCGACTTGCGCCTTGAAGCGGCGCAGGAAATTGCGCTCGCTCATCTTCGCCACTTCGGCCGCTTCGGCCACCGAGATGTGACGCGTGTAATTCTCGCGGATCCAGTGCGCGGCCGTCGTGATCTTGCGGCTGATGCCTTTCTTCTCATCGTCGTCGAGGATCGCGTCGAGACGGCGCGATGCGCCCGACAGCGCGCGTTCGGACACGAGCCGCGCCATCGGCGTGCCGTGGTCGCGCTTGATGACGGTCAGCGCGGCCGCGATCGAACGCAATGGCGCGTCGACATCGACGGACCCGCCGGGCTCGGTCTGCCATTGCGTTTCGTTGGGAATGGGGGCGAGGGGCAAGCCTCGTGAATCAGTCGGGCGAGGCATGCTGCGCCAGCCGCGCCGCTCGAATGCCAGATCGGCGGCGGCCAGGACGGCGAGGCCCTCGTCGATCGCCTTGACCACGCGGATCTTCGGCGCGACAGCGCGCAGCCGGCGAATCAGCCGCTCGTTCGCCTTCGCCCGCGAAGCGCCGGGACCGCCGACGATGAACAGCGTATCGAAGCCGTTCAAAAGCGGCCCATTGAGGCTCTCCGTCCACACGCGCAGCGAACAGCTGCTCAAGACGCTCCCGCCCATTTCGGAGAGCATCACGATCGAATACGAAGGCTCGACGCCAGCGCCCACGCTGCCGGACTCGTCAGCCTGGGCCTCATTGGCGAGCCGGAATGCGTCGGCAAGCAGACACACGTCGCTTAACGGAAACCGTTCAAAAACGAGAATGCCGATGCGTTTGACCATGTGCCCGACGTAGACGACTGAGTTGAACGAGGTTGAATCCAGCCACCGACTCACCGCGTGCTCATATCGCATCGTCTGTCTCCAGTGCCTCGTACGGCTAAAAATTGAAGGTCTGCGTGCTTTGGGTCCATCATAGGCCGTCGTCTTCGCTCGCTGGCGCTCTCAGTCGGAATTCGACGGGAAGTTGGCAGATGGGCTCGATATTCGCCGAATGCGCTGGCGTATCGATGCTGATCAATCGACTCATCGAGGTACGCCAGCTCGGGCGACCGGCTGGTTTGCAACGGACGGCTGGCCCTAGCGGAAATACGCCTTCGTGTTGTCATGCACGTCCTCGCGCTCGAGCAGCGCTTCGGGTGTGAGCCAGATATAGCGGCTGTGCTGGTCGAAGCGGCCCACCGAGGCCGTATTCTCCAGCGTCAGGAAGTAGGCGATCACGACGTAGTGCGTCGTGATCGCGTCCACGGCCGCGAAGTTGTCGGCGTACAGGTGTTCGAACAGACCGCAAAAGCGTGCCGCCGAACGCTCCATGCCCGCGATGCCGAGTTCCGAGTCGACGATGCGCGTGAACGCCGCGTCGAGCCGCTCGTTCTTGCATATGCGGCCGCCCGGCACGAACCACGTGCCGAGCGCGGGCCGATTGCGCCGATGGCCGACCAGCACGCGGCCCGAGTAATCGGACACGATCAGGTCGATCGACACGAGCGGCGTCAACCGGACCACCTGGAGAAAATCGTCCGCGTCGAGAAAATTGGCGCATGTGCCGGCCATGTCTCTCTCTCGTCATGTTGTGTAGTTGACGCCGCCGCGTGGCGACGCCTCGTGCGGCGAGCGCCCGACGCGCGGCCGGGGTGCGCGGCGCTCGCGCATCGTTTATTGATCGGTGCCGTTGCCGAAGAGCCGCGACGAGATGCCGAACAATAGCGCGACAACGCCGGCCGTTGCCGCGCTCAAGACCAGCGCGCAAGCCAGCGTCGCGACCGTCGCCATCATGATCCATGCCAAACCACTCATCAGACCGTTCCACCGTCGTGCCCGCGTGTGCGTCCGCTGCTCCGCAGAACGGGTCCCGCGAGGCTTGCGGCATTGCACAGAGTCTAGCCGCAGCAATAAACGGTGGTTCTGTCGTCTCACGCCTAAATCCCGTCTTGGTTGGCCATTTCGCCGCGCAGTGCGCGCACAACGACGGCGTGCCGTTATGGGGCAACATACCCCGCCGGCGTCGTGACGTTGGCCTTCATCACGGCCGCGTTCGACGACACCACGTAGAGCGGCGTCTCCGTCAGCGCGAGCGTCACGTAGCCGTTTGCGTAGGCCACGCTCGATGGATTGCCCATCATGTCGAACACGGTCACCTTGCCCGTGCTGCCGGGCGCATCGACTTGCAGGCGCCACTTGACGCCCGCCGTCGGATCGAAGTGCGTCGACTTGTTCCACTTCGCGTTGTCGTGCGTCCACGCGGCCGTGATGACCTTGCCGCCGTTCAGGCGTTCGAACGCGTATGCATAGACGCCTGCCGGCGTGCGCTTGACGGGGCCGAGCGTGGCCGTGCCGTCGATGAGCCGCGTCATCGCCGCGATGCCGAGCGCGGCGGGCTTCGGACTGATGATGCCCGGGCCGAACGTGCCCTTCGGATGATCGAGGTCGAAGAACACGCCGTAGCCCGGCGTCGCGGCGGGCGAGTCGTTCGAATAGAAGATGTAGGTCATGTCCGCGCCTTCGCCGAGCAGAATCAGATGCGTGCGCGCGACGACTGCGCCCTGTGCGTACAGCACATCGTTTGGCGGATAGTGCGGGCCGTATTCGTCGCCGTTGTCGTAGCTGATGCCCGTCTCTGTCACGAACAGCTTCGCGCCCGGCCTGTACCGCTCGACCATCACGCGGCGCAGCGCGCGCATCGCGGTCGGCAGCGCGTACTGTGCCTGCTGCGGGTCGCTTGCATTCATCAGACGCTCGGGAGGGTGTGACGGGCTGTTGCCGTTCGGATCGTAATAGCCGTGAATCGCGATGCCATCGAGGTATTTCGCCAGCCCGAGCGGCGCGAGGCGTTTGAGCCATTCGACGTTGGCGACCACGGAGCCGTACGTCGGCCCCATCACGACCGCGTTCGGATCGGTTGCGTGAATGCCTTCGTACACGACCTTGTACAGCTCGACGAAGTTCCCATCGGTGTCGCGCCACGGCAGGCCGCCCTCGGCGTCGGGCTCCCATGTGACCTGATAGTAGTTGCCCGACTGCGTCGGGAACACCGTGCTTCGCGCGCGGCTCGATTCGGTGCCGACGCGCTGCATGTAGTCGCGCAATGCAGTCGCCGATTTCGGCAGATAGCTGTGTGTCTGCTTGCCCGTCGGGCTCACCCAGCCTGGAAAGCCATCGAGCTGGATCAGCCGGAGCAGGTCGCCTTTGCGCAACCATGGCTCGAGTTGCCGCGTATCCGGGTTGAACGTGTCGGCGCGGTCGGGTTCCTCCTTGTACCAGTTGCGGTTGTCATTGATCCATGTGAGACCGAGCCGGGTGTAGAGAGGCCGATAGCCGTCGCCGTCGCAGCAGCGCTCGCCCGGCGCGATGAACGCGGTCCCCTGGCCGCCGAAGCGGTGCAGGTCCGCGCGCGGGAAATGCACGGGCGGCACGCTCGCGGAGACGTCGGGCAGCACGCCGAACGTGACGATTCCTGCGGGCCGCGTGCCGCGTGCGGGCAGTTGCCCATGTTCCTGTTCCAGCGATGCCGACAACGCGAAGTAGCCCGCGAGCGACGACGTGCAGTTCAACGTGACCTGGCGCGCGCCCTGTGCGACGCCATACGCGCCGCTTGCCTGCTCCGTGCCCCACGCATCGCGAATCCGCCAGGCGAGCGTGTCGTCGCGCGCCGCGCGCGTCGTGATCACGATCTGAAACGAATGGTCTAACGTAAAGAGGCGCGTGCCGTCGCTGCCGGGGGTATCCCCTTCGATGAGATCGCCTTGCGCGTTTCCTGCCGCGGCATCCGGCGATTTGTCACAACGCAGTGCTTGAGCGCTGTTCGCACGAAGCGGCGCCTTGATCGGCGCAGCGTTGCCCTCCCACCGAGCGTGCGCGGATGCTGCCCCGGCCGCGCTTGCGGAAGTGTCGGCCGTTGCTTTCACATCTGAAATCCAGCACTGCTTGACGTCTCCCGGCGACGGATCGCCGAATACGCCGTTATCACATGACGTGCCATTGCTCAGTGATTTGACGACGTCGTGCGCCTGCGTGCCGTAGCGCACGTCGCGAGTGCCGCTGAACGCGCAGCTGCCGTTTTCGTCTGCGCACTTCGTCCAGCTACGCGCTTGCGGGTCCATTGCTTTGGCGCTTTGCTCGCTATCGGCAGAGGCGCTGTCACAGCCGCTCACTATCGCCGCGGCCAGCATTACCGATAGCAAGGTGGGCAGAGCTAAACACTTGCCCTTTAAATCGAAACAAAGCCGCAGCCGCAATACGTACGTTTTGCCGGGAAAATCGCCGCCATCAGTCATTCTTTCCCCCGCGTCGGTATGGATGACGGGTTAGCGCAATGGAGCGACCAAGATTACACCGTCGAGTTAGCAAGAATTCGACGTTGTCTAGTGCTTCTGCGCAACGGGCATGGCGGATGGATACGAATGTTGCGCCGTTACGACGCACGTGCCCGGCGGATTTCGACTAATGGGCGCGACCCCACTTTCTGCACCGCTGTGCGCGGTAGGGAACGGTCTGTGCGCATCCGTACGGTGTTCAATGCTCATGTTGGCGGTCCTTCGGTAGCGCTTGTACGCCGTCTCGCAACGCTCGATGTTTCGCATTTGAAACATTAATGGCTTTGTTTATGGGGATACTCGAAAAGGAAAAGAAGAAATTATTCGGATTTGGTTTTCGGATTCTTATAATGCTAATTCGTAGACCTGTGTGCGCGTTTACCTTCACATCATTGACGGTTTGATTTCATTTTATAAGAAGGCAGTGGCCGCCGGTGCGAAGATTGTACATGTGCAACAAGTTGTAATCGTTTGTGTCAGGCGTGGCGGGGCGTTGGAATAAGTGGCAGGGGTCGCTTATTCGTCTTATCAAATGCCGGATTCGGTCGGACATTCAGGTAGTAATAACCAGCTTTACTCAATCTGTTAAATGCAGGCTGAAAGCGGGTTATCAAGGATCGGACCGAATACGCCAATACATCGTCAGTTTCAGTCAGTGGCCGATGTGATTGTTTTTTTAATGCGTATGATGCACTGCACATCGCATGCATTTATCTAGTTCTTTCCACGCCGGAATGGTCAAGGGGGAAGAGTCATGGCGTATGCAAGTCTTGAATCACCGATGGTCGGATGGGTGCGAGCGCCTGAGCGCAGCGCGCACTACGCTGCCGCCACTCGCCATATCGCAATTCTGCTGTTCGATGGCTGCTCCCTCCTTGGTGCCGGCATTGTTGCAGAGGTCTTCCACGCGGCTAACGAACTGTCTTCATCCGCCAATCGCAACTGGACTTACGACGTCAGCTTCCTTTCGGCCGCCGGTGGCAACATCACGTGCTCGTCGTCGATCCGCGTCTGGACGGATGGGCTCGATGCGCGTCACTACATGGGCTTCGATGCGCTGTTCGTCGCGGGCGGCAAAGGCGCGCGCACAGCGGCCCGCGACGAACGGCTCATCGCCTGGCTGCGCCGCGTCCATGCGAACACGAGCACGGTGCGTCCGATCGGCGAAGGGAAGTCGCTGCTTGAGGCGGCCTGCATCAACGGCGTCGAGCAGCGCGATTTCGGCAATTACAACAACGCGCGCGAGGAGAACGACGAGCGCAACGGCACAGAAGCAAACGATCGCCTCGATTCGATGAAGAGCGCGCTGATGCTGATCAAGCGCGATCTGGGCATCGACGTGGCGCGCAACGTCGCCGAACGCCTGATGCCCGACGCGGGCGACAGCCTCGTGTCGCTGCTCGGCGACAGCACGGGCCGCAGTCCCGCGGACAAGGTGCGCGCCGCGGCGCGCTGGCTGCAAGAGAACTGTCAGCGCTCGATCTCGATCGCTGACGCGGCCCAGGTGGCCGCCATGAGCGAACGCAATTTCCTGCGTCGCTTCAAGATGGAAGTGGGCGTCACTCCGTCCGACTACCTGCTGCACGCAAGGCTCGCGATTACCTGCAGCCTGTTGACCGATTCCGAACTGCCCGTCGACAAGATCGCGCGGCGCACGGGAATGGGCAACGGCGACCGGCTGGCGAAAATCTTCCGTAAGCGGATGAAAGTCTCGCCGACGGAATACCGGATGCGAACCCGGCGCGAGGCGGGCATCTAGCCGCCCGCCGGGAACGGCAGTGTGTTCCGGGCCGTCATGCTTGGGCATCACTGGCGGACACTAAGGAGTACGTAGATGCTTATTGACCAGAACAATCCAACGAATGCAGCAGGACCGGCCAGCCCGTTGCCGGACTGCACGCATATCGTGCCGGTGATCCTGGCGGGCGGTTCGGGCACGCGCCTGTGGCCGATGTCGCGTGAGAACTTCCCGAAGCAACTGATTGGCGTAGTCGGTTCGGAGTCGCTGCTGCAGGACACGGTTCATCGGATGAATGGCTTTCCGGCGGGCTGGGATGTGTCGAATGCGCCCGTTGTCGTATGTGGCGAAGAACATCGCTTCGTGATCGCCGAGCAACTGACGTGCAGCGCCTGCACGCCGCGGCTCATCGTCGAGCCGGCGCGGCGCGACACGGCGCCGGCGCTCACGCTGGCGGCCGCGCTGGCGTGCGCGAACGGCGACGATGCGATTCTCGTCGTGATGCCGTCCGATCATTCGATCGCCGACGTGCCCGCCTTGCAGCGCGCACTCGACGTGGCCGCGCGCCACGCTCAGCGCGGTGCGATCGCGACGCTCGGCGTGCCGCCGCGCGCGCCGGAAACGGGCTTTGGCTATATCCGGGTGGGCAAGAAGCTCGATGACGAAGCGCGCGAGATCGACGGCTTCGTCGAAAAGCCGGCGGCCGAGCTTGCGAAGCAGTACGTCGCGCAGGGCACGTACTGGTGGAACAGTGGCATCTACATCGTGCGCGCGAGCGTGTGGCTCGCGACGCTGCAATCGCTGCAGCCCGACATGCATGCGGCGTGTCTCGCGTCGTTCGTGCAGGGGCAGTTCGACGGCACGACTTTCCGCCCGGCGGCGGACGCGTTCGAGCGCTCGCCCGCCGACTCGATCGACTACGCGGTGATGGAGCGGCTGAACGCCTCGACGGGCTGGACCTCGGCGGGCGTCGTCGTGCCGCTCGACGCGGGCTGGTCCGATCTCGGCTCGTGGGACGCCGTATGGGCCGCGCAGCCGAAGGACGAAGCCGGCAACGTCGGACGCGGACGCGTGATGTTCGAAGGCGCAGTCTCCAGCTACGCGCATTCGGATGGGCGGCTCGTCGCGTGTGTCGGCACGACGAACGTCGTCGTCGTCGAAACGGCGGATGCCGTGCTCGTCGCCGACCGCTCACGGGTGCAGGACGTGAAGGGGCTCGTCGCGCGCATCAAGGCGCAGAAGGCGCCCGAGGCCGACGCGCATCGCAAGGTGCGCCGCCCGTGGGGTTTCTACGATTCGATCGATCACGGCGACCGTTTCCAGGTGAAGCGCATCGTCGTCACGCCGGGCGCGAAGCTCTCGCTGCAACTGCATCACCATCGCGCTGAACACTGGGTCGTCGTGCGCGGCACGGCGCTCGTCACGCGCGGCGAAGAGCAGTTTCTGCTGACGGAGAACGAATCGACCTACATTCCGCTCGGCGTGCGCCATCGGCTCGAAAACCCGGGCAAGGTGCCGCTCGAGATTATCGAGGTGCAGTCGGGCTCGTATCTCGGCGAAGACGACATCGTGCGCTTCGACGATACATACGGGCGGTGTGGACAGACGCAAGGCCAGAGCGAGTCGCACGGCAATGGCCAGAGCCAGGGGCAGGGCACGGGGCCGGGCCCGACCTTCAACGCAGGCTAGTTGCGCGGCGGCGATTCACGCAGCACCACCCAAAAGGCAACGAACGACGAATGGCAGGGTGAACGTTATGCGGGACCTACAGGATTTCTTCGCGAGGGTAGCGGACGTGGCGCTGATTCTGGTCGGCGCGGCCGTTGCTTCGCAGATCCGCTTCGACGAATTCTCGCAGCGAGGGTTTTACGACGCGTTCGTCCTTTTTTCTGGAGCTTTTGCACTGGCGATCTTCCCGGCGTTCGGTGTTTACGAGTCCTGGCGCGGCCGCTCGAAGCTTGCGCTCGCCGGGCAGGTCGCGCTCGCATGGATCGTCGTGCAGGGCTGCGCGCTCGCGCTGATGTATTCGCTGCACCACATCGATATCGTTTCGCGGTTGTGGTTCGCGTACTGGACGGCTATGGCGGGCGGGCTGCTGATCGCATGGCGGCTGATCGCGCATGCCGTGCTGGCTCGCGCGCGCAAGCACGGATGGAATCTGCATCAGGTGGCTATCGTCGGCAGCGGCGGGCATTGCGACCAGATCCTGCGCCGCATCGAATCGCAGCCGGCCACGGGTTTTCGCGCGACGGCCGTGTTGAATACGCATCCCGAAGAGTCGCCGCTGACGAATCCGCGCGTCACCTGCTTCGATACGCAGCAGGCGTTCGCCGATTACGTGCGCACCAACGACGTGCACGAACTGTGGCTTGCGCTGTCGCTGACCGACGAGCGCACGATCTTTCGTCTCGTCACCGAGTTTCGCAATGATCTCGTCAACATCCGCTTCGTGCCGGACGTGCGCAGCCTGGCGCTGTTCGACACCAGCAGCGTGATCGAGCTGCTCGGCCTGCCCGCGATCAACCTTGTCGCGTCGCCGCTGTCGGCGCGCGCGCTCTTCAAGAAGGATCTGTTCGACCGCGTGTTCGCGATGAGCGCGATCATCGGCCTCGCGCCGCTTCTGCTCGCGATTGCAATCGCCGTGAAGCTGTCGTCGCCCGGACCGGTGTTCTTCAGGCAGAAGCGCAAGGGCGCCGATGGCCGTGTCTTCACGATCTACAAGTTCCGCTCGATGCGCGTGCATACGGAGGAAGCCGGCAAGGTCAGCCAGGCGACTCGCGACGATCCGCGCATTACGAGGATCGGCGCGTTTCTTCGCCGCACAAGTCTTGACGAGCTGCCGCAGTTCTTCAATGTGCTGCGCGGCGACATGTCCGTGGTCGGGCCACGCCCCCACGCACTCGAACACGACGATCTATATCAGAAGGTCGTGGCCGGCTATATCCATCGATACAGGATCAAGCCGGGTATCACAGGCTGGGCGCAAATCAACGGTTTTCGCGGGGAGACCGATCGCATCGAAAAGATGGAGAGGCGCGTAGCGCATGATCTGTATTACCTGGGGCACTGGACCTTCTGGCTCGATATGCGAATCATCGGCGCCACGATTGTCAGGGGCTTCATTCATACCAACGCATATTGAACGGGGAGCACGCCAATGAAAAAGGATCAAGCCCCCGCGCTAGGAGGAAATGCCATGAAAAGGATTCGAACAGGCCTTTGTGCGCCGCTCGTGCTATCGATGACTGTGCTGCTGTCTGCGTGCAGCATCGTGCCCGGACAGCGGATGATCACGCCTCCCACGTTGCCGGAGTCGGGCGGCGAGTACAGCAGCGAAGCCGAATCGACGGTTCAGATTCCCGTCACCGACATCAATCTGAAACTCCTGCGCACCATGAAGGGACAAACGACGGAACTGAACCAGCAGATTTCGTCGCTCTTCAGCCCCAGGCCGCCCAGCTATAAGCTCGGGCCGGGGGACGTCCTGCAGATCACTGTCTGGGATCACCCGGAACTGGCGGCCGCGCTCGGCCAGCCGTCGCCGACCAGCAACAAGAGCGACCCCGGCATTGGTTTTCTCGTCGATGCCGACGGCAACATCCAGTTCCCGTACGCGGGCACGTTGCACGTGGGCGGCAAGGATGCGACGCAGGTGCAAAAAGAGTTGTACAAGAAGCTGAGCGTCGTCTATTCGAAGCCTGAAGTGACGGTGCGGGTCGCGTCGTTCCGGTCGTCGCAGGTTTATGTGGACGGCGAAGTGCACGCACCCGGGCCCGCTCAGATCAACGACATTCCGATGTCGCTGACGGAAGCGATCAACCGCACGGGTGGCTTCACGCCGAATGCCGATCAGAGCCACGTCGAGCTGACGCGCGAAGGCAAGACGTACGAAATCAACGTACCCGATCTGGTCCGCCGTGGCCGCGCTCCGACGTCGATCTATCTGCAGGCCGGCGACATGCTGCGCGTCGGCGCGCGCGACGAGTACGGCGTCTACCTGATGGGCGAAGTCAACAAGCCGGCGACCATCCTGCCGATGCGCGACGGGCGTCTCACGCTCGCCGAAGCGCTGTCGCAGGCGGGCAGCATCAACTCGAACACGGCTGCGGCGAAGCAACTGTTTGTGATCCGCAATTCGATGAGCGAGAAGCCCGAGATTTTCCACCTCGATGCAACCTCGCCGACGTCGATGGTGCTCGCGAACCAGTTCAATCTGGAGCCGAAGGATGTCGTGTACGTCGACAACAACGGTCTCGTGAAATTCAACCGCGTGCTGAATCTGCTCTTGCCCGCGATCAACGCTGGCGTGACGGCGGCGCTGCTCGCGAAGTAAGCGGCAAGACATGCGTTGCGTGATGCGGCAACGGGGGTGCATTCACGCAACGCTTTCGACATTGTCGGTATTCGATGGATCACGCAAATGGCTATCAACTTTGACAACCGCTATACGGACGTCAGTTCGGACGAGATGCATTTAACGGACTATTTGCAGGCCATCGTCGCGAACTGGAAGTCGATCCTGCTGATCACGCTGGCTGTCACGGCGCTCGGCACCGCGTACGCCTTTCTGGCGACGCCCGTATATCGCGCGGACGTGCTGTTCCATGTGGTGGACAAGGCCGATAACAACAAGCAGGACGGCCTGAAACCGCTGACGGGCATGTTCGACACGAAGCCTTCGACGGCAGCCGAAATCGAGTTGATGAAGTCGCGGCTCGTGACGGAAGAGACCGTCAAGTCATTGCACCTCGATATCGCTGCGCGGCCGCATACGCTGCCCGTCGTGGGTGGCCTGCTCGCGCCGCTGATGAACGGCAAGTGGGGCATCAAGCTGCCGCCGGCCTTGCAGATGCCGAGCTATGCGTGGGGCAAGGAAAGCATCAAGGTGTCGCAGTTCGACACGGCGAAGGATATGTACGACAAGGACTTCACGCTGATCGCCGGCCGCAATGGCGACTTCGTGCTGAACAACCCTGATGGCGTCGCGATTCTCGAAGGCCGGGTCGGCGAGAACGTCGTGCGCGAAACGCCTGCGGGCCCGATCTCCCTGCGCGTCGACGAACTCGTCGGCGCCCCTGGCGCGCGCTTCGACCTGACGCGCGCGTCGACGCTTACCACGGTCGACCGTTTGGGCAAGTCGATGGATATAGGCGAATCGACGCTGCAATCGGGCGTGATCCGCGCGAGCCTCGAAGGACACGACCCGAAGCTCACGGCCGACATCATGAACAACATGGCGCGTGAGTTCATTCGCCAGGATGTGGAAAGCCGTTCGTCGGAGGCCGAGCACATGCTCGCGTTCCTCGACCAGCAACTGCCGCAGTTGCGCAAGGAACTCGACGCCGCCGAGCAGCGCTACAACACGTTCCGCAACCAGCACGGCACCGTCGATCTGAGCGAAGAAAGCCGCCTGCTGCTGCAACAGATCGTCGACAACAAGACCAAGCTCGTCGATCTGCAGACGCAGCGCGCGGAGATGTCGCAGCGCTTCACGGCGAATCACCCGGCCGTGGCGGCGCTCGATGCGCAGATCAGGACGCTGCAGGGCAACCTCGCGGGCATGGGCAAGAGCGTGCAGACGCTGCCCGATACGGAACAGACGGCGCTGCGCCTGTTGCGCGACGTGCATGTGGACACGGAGCTTTACACGAACCTGCTCAACAGCGCGCAGCAACTGCGGATCGCGAAGGCGGGCCAGGTAGGCGACGTGCGCATCGTCGACTTCGCCGAGGCCGCGGACGACCCGGTGCGTCCGAAGCGCTTCATGGTGATTTTGATCAGCTTCGGCGCGGGCCTCTTCATCGGCATCGTGTTCGCGTTCGTGCGCAAGACGCTGTATGGCGGCGTCGAGCGTCCGGACGAACTGGAAGCCGCGCTGGGCGTTCCCGTCTTCGCCGTCGTGCCGCGCAGCGAGCAGCAACTACGTCTGCAGCAGGACGTGATGATGCGCCGCCGCGGCCTGCACGTGCTCGCCGAACAGGCGCCGCAGGACATCGCGGTGGAGGGCGTGCGCAACCTGCGCACCTCGCTGCAACTGACCGTCGACGACAACCAGAACAACGTCGTGATGCTGACGGGCTCGCGTCCGGACGCGGGCAAATCGTTCCTGTCGGTGAATCTGTCGGCGCTCGTCGCCTCGACGAGCAAGCGCACGCTGGTGATCGACGGCGACATGCGGCGCGGCGACGTGCATTCGCACTTCGGTTTGCAGCATCAGCCGGGGCTGTCCGATGTGCTGCGCGGCGGCGACCTGCAGTCGTCGATCCAGCGCGAGGTGCTGCCGGGCCTCGATGTGCTGACGAAGGGTTCGCTGCCTTCGCATCCGTCGGAGCTGCTGATGAGCAAGCGCTTCGAGTCGATGCTCGAGGAACTGAAGAAGCAGTACGACCTGATCATCATCGATACGCCACCCGTGCTCGCCGTCACGGACTCGACCGTGATCGGCAGGCACGTGGGCACGACGTTGCTGGTGATTCGCCACGGACGCCATCCCGTCGGCGAGCTCGCCGAAACGGTGAAACGGCTGCGCAACGGCGGCGTGAATCTGCAGGGCGTGTTGCTGACCGACGTACCGCAGGCGGGCGCATTCATCGGCTCGGGTTATCGCGGCGGCTATTACGGCTACGAAAGTATTGCAGGCTAGAAGCGGCTGGCGTCTGGCGGGCCGTGAACAGCCCCGACGAACATTATCCGCGTTTATCTCGCATGGGACCGAGTAGGCGCTCAAGCGCCGACTCCGATCGATACAGGAGAAAACGATGACCCAGAAGGTTGCCTTGATTACCGGCATCACCGGCCAGGATGGCTCATACCTGGCGGAGATGTTGATCGACAAGGGCTACGTGGTGCATGGCATCAAGCGCCGCTCTTCGTTGTTCAACACGGACCGGATCGACCACCTTTACCGCGACGTTCACGACCCGGACCAGCGCCTGCAACTGCATCACGGCGACCTGACCGATTCGACGAGCCTCTTGCGCATCATGCAGCGCGTCGAGCCGGATGAAGTCTATAACCTTGCGGCGCAGAGCCATGTCGCCGTGTCGTTCGAAGAACCGGAGTACACGGCCAACGCCGACGGCCTCGGCACGCTGCGGTTGCTCGAAGCGATCCGCATCTGCGGCTTCGAGAAGAAGACACGTTTCTATCAGGCGTCGACGTCCGAACTGTATGGCCTCGTGCAGGAAGTGCCGCAGCGCGAGACCACGCCGTTCTATCCGCGCAGTCCTTACGCCGTCGCAAAGCTGTTCGCGTACTGGACGACGGTCAACTACCGCGAGGCGTACGGCATCTACGCGTGCAACGGCATCCTGTTCAATCACGAATCGCCCGTGCGCGGCGAAACGTTTGTCACGCGCAAGATCACGCGGGCCATCGCGCGTATCGCGGTCGGTCTGCAGGATCAGCTCTATCTCGGCAATCTGTCCGCGTTGCGCGACTGGGGCCATGCGCGCGACTACGTCGAAATGCAATGGATGATGTTGCAGCAGGAAGCCCCCGATGACTTCGTGATCGCAACGGGCGTGCAATACAGCGTGCGCGAATTCGTGCAGCGCGCGGCGACGGAACTGGGCATTACCGTGCGCTTCGAAGGCAGCGGCTTGCATGAAGTGGGCATCGTCGAGCATGTCGAGCGCCGCCAGCGCAGCGAAATGCGCGTGCAGCCGGGCGACGTGATCGTGCGCATCGATCCGCGCTACTTCCGTCCGACGGAAGTGGAAACGCTGCTCGGCGATCCGTCGAAGGCGCAGCAGAAACTCGGCTGGCAGCCGATCACGACGTTCGAATCGCTCGTCAAGGAAATGGTGCTGTCCGACTATCAGATCGCGCGGCGCGATGCACTCGTCACGCTGGCCGGCTTCAAGGCGCTGGAACATCACGAGTAACGGCCATGGACAGGAACGCACGCATCTATGTCGCGGGGCATCGCGGGATGGTCGGCTCGGCTCTCGTGCGCAAGCTCGAGGCGAGCGGCTATCGCAACCTGGTCACGCGCACGCATGCCGAACTCGATCTCACCGATCAGGCCGCGGTGAACCGCTTCTTCGAGAGCGAGCGGATCGACGTCGTGCTGCTGGCGGCGGCGCGCGTCGGCGGCATTCTCGCGAACGCGACGCAGCCGGGGGAGTTTCTGTACGAGAACCTCGTGATCGAAACCAACGTGATACACGCGGCGTATCGCGCGAACGTCGACCGGCTCGTGTTCTTCGGCTCGTCCTGCATTTATCCGAAGCTGTGTCCGCAGCCGATCCGCGAGTCGTATCTGCTGACTTCGGAACTGGAGCCGACCAACGACGCGTACGCGATCGCGAAGATCGCGGGCCTCAAGCTGTGCGACGCGTACAACCGCGAGTACGGCACGCGCTATGTCGCGCTGATGCCGACCAACCTCTACGGTCCGAACGACAACTACGACCTGAAGAACAGCCACGTGCTCCCCGCGCTGATCCGCAAGGCGCACGAGGCGCGCGTCAACGGCGACCCTTCGCTGACGGTGTGGGGCAGCGGCACGCCGCGGCGCGAGTTCCTGCATGTCGACGATCTCGCGGCGGCGACGCTCTTCGTGCTCGAACATGACGTGAACACGGGCGTCTTCAATGTCGGCGTGGGGGAAGACCTGAGCATCCGCGAACTCGCCGAGACGATCTGCGGCGTGGTGGGCTTCGAGGGCGAATTGCAGTTCGACGCGAGCAAGCCGGACGGTACGCCGCGCAAGCTGCTCGACGTGTCGCGTCTGGCGGAAATGGGCTGGCGCGCGAGCATCGGCCTCGCTGAGGGAATCGCCAATACGTATCGGGAATTCGCGGCGAAGTACGACGAGAAATCTGAAGAGAAGCACGGGGAGAAGTTGGCCGCGCCTTCATTTGCGATGGCCGCACGCGCCTGATGAACCGCTCCTGGTGACGGACGTTGCCTGGGACCGGGATGAGGCGACGTCCGTTCTTTTTTTTGCCGGGAGATCCGCCAATTTCGATCGAAAGAGGACTATAAGAAATGCAAGCGTCAGTCACGATCTTTCACAACGTAGTGTGGTCACGGCATAAGGGCGCCGTGTTCTCCGCGTTGCACAACATCTCGGCGTCGGGAGCGATCCGCTACTCGATGGTGCAGATCGCGGACACGGAGCACGATCGCCTCGGCTTTTCGGAGGTCGACTATTCGTTTCACCGCTATCCGATGCACAAGCTCTTCGACGGGTGCTACGAAGACGTGCCGACATGGCGGATGACGGCGCGTCTCGTGTGGGAAGTGCTGAAGGCCAAATCGGATCTGATCGTACTGCCCGGCTATCACCGCCCCGAGTATTGGGCGATGCTCGCCGCTTGCATCCTGACGGGCAAGCGCCGCGCCGTATTCTGCGATTCGACGGGACGCGATCGCCCCAAGCGCCTCCTCACGTCGATTCCGAAACGCGTGTTCTTCTCGCTGTGCGACGGCTATTTCGGCTTCGGCGTGCGCAGCCGCGAATATCTGATGTCGCTTGGCGCGAAGAGCGACAAGATCTTCATTCCGTGCCAGGCGGCCGCGCTGCCCGTCACGTTCTCGCCCGAGCGGGCGCTGGCCGAGCGCGTGAGCTACCGCTCGGACAGCGCGCCCGTGTTCCTGTTCGTCGGGCGTCTTTCGGAAGAAAAGGGCATCACGACGCTGATCGACGCGTTCGGGGGGCTCGGCAAGCAACTGCCCGGCGCGCAGTTGCGCATCGTCGGCACGGGGCCGCTCGAAAGCGCGTTGCGCAAGCGGGTCGCCGAACGGGACATGAACCGTTCGGTCACTTTCGTCGGCAGCCTCCAGGACGAGCCGCTGTCGCGCGAGTACTACGGCGCCACCTGTCTCGTGCTGCCGAGCCGCAGCGAGCCGTGGGGGCTCGTCGTCAATGAAGCGCTCGCGCATGGTTGCCCTGTCGTGGTCAGCGACAGCTGCGGCTGCGTGCCCGAGCTCGTGCACGAAGGCGTGAGCGGCTACGCGTTCAATCCGGGCGATGTCGCAGGTCTGCAACGCACGCTGCTTAAAGCCACGGAAGCATTCGCGGACGCGGAAGCGACGGCGCGCCGCTGCATGGACGTGATCCGGCGTTTCGATCCGCCGTACGCCGCGGCCAACATCGCGCGCGGTTGCGCGCTGATGCTGAGCGACTGAGATCGGCTGAGCGCGGCAAAGGCTGGAACGTGCCGGCCGCGACGGGGTAGCGGGAAAGGGAGGCGTAGCGCTGTGCGCGGCCGCTTACGGACATTCGCTGTGGATGTCGAATATGAAAATTCTGATCTATGGCCTCAATTACGCGCCCGAACTGTCCGGTACCGGCAAGTACACGGCCGAGATGGCGCAGATGCTGGCCGAGTGCGGTCATGAGGTGCGCGTCGTTTGCGCGCCGCCGTATTACCCGGAATGGAAGGTCGGGGCAGGCTATGCGATGTGGCGCTACCGACGCGACGTCATGCTCGGTGTGCGGGTCTGGCGAGCGCCCCTATGGGTGCCCGCGCGGCAAAGCGGTCTGAGACGGCTGCTGCATCTCGCGTCGTTTGCGGTGTCGTCGTTGCCGCTGCTCGCGAGGCAGATCCCCTGGCGTCCCGATGCCGTGATGCTGATCGCGCCGACGATGGCGTGCGCGCCGGGCGCGCTGGCGCTCGCGCGCGCCGTGGGCGCGAAGGCGTGGCTGCACATCCAGGACTACGAAGTCGATGCCGCCTTCGATCTCGGCCTGCTGAAGAGCGGGGTCGCCGCGCGTCTGGCGTATTGGGTCGAGCGCTCCGTCCTCAAGCGCTTCGATGTCGTGTCGTCGATTTCGAGCCAGATGGTCGAGCGCGCGATCGGCAAAGGTGTCGACGCGCAGAAGACCGAGCTGCTGCCGAACTGGGTCGACACGCGCGTCATCTTTCCGCTTGGCCGGTCGAGCGAGTATCGCGAGACGCTCGGCATTGCGGCTCACAACACGGTGGTGCTGTACTCGGGGAACATGGGCGCGAAGCAGGGCATCGAGACACTCGCGGCCGCGGCCGCGGCGCTTGCCGCGCGCGAGGACATCAGCTTCGTGTTCTGCGGCGACGGCGCGGCGCGCGACGACCTCGTCAAGCGTTGCGAGGGCCTGCGCAATTGCCGGTTCCTGCCGTTGCAGCCTGCGTCGTCGCTGAACGAACTGCTCAACGTAGCGGACATTCACGTGCTGCCGCAGCGCGCCGACGCCGCCGATCTCGTCATGCCGTCGAAGCTGACGGGCATGCTCGCGAGCGGCCGCGCGGTGATCGCGATGGCGCATCCCGGCACGGCGCTGTATGAATCCGTCGAGAACAACGGCGTGGTCATTCCGCCCGAGGACACGGGCGCGCTCGTCGATGCGATCGCGACGCTCGCCATCGACGGCGCACGGCGCGCGAGGCTCGGCGCGGCAGGAAGGCGCTATGCCGAAACGATGTTCTCGCCGCTTTCGACCCAGGTCACGCTCGACGCGCGTCTTGCCGCGCTCACGGGCGGCGAACTGCCCGCCGCGCGGCCCGTCGCGCCGCCGATCGCCGATAGCGGCATTCTGCAGGCACGGGTCAAGGAGTCGGAAGTGGAGTGAAGCGCCGGCGTGCCGGCGATCCGATGCATCAAACGCGAAGGCCACATTCGGCCTGCACTCGTTGCAAGTCGAATGTGGCCTTCGTTCGTTACGTAGAGCGGCTCGTCGTCGACGCGGCGCCGACGCTCACCAGGGCGATCGATACAACGTGCTGCCGGCGCGGTTGCTATAGGGCGCGCCATAAACCGACGCGGCGGCAGCGCCCACGCTTGTGTTGTTGGCCGCGCCGCCGCGCTGTCCCGCTGCGCCCGCGCCGGCACCACCCGCATCCGCCGCATTTGGCGCATTCGCGCCGCCACGAGGGGGCCGCTTCGCGGCGGCAGGGGCTTGCGCGGGGCCATTGCCGCCCGCGGCGACGGGGCCGCCTGCGGCCTGCGTATTGGGTTTCGCGACGCGCATCCGTTCGCTGTTCATGAGCGCGTCACGTTGCGCGTCGGGCGTGGCGCCCTCCACGCCATATTGATCGATCGACGTCTTCGGGCCGCCGAGCAGACGCTGACTATCTTCCTGCACGCGCTGTGCGGCCGTCTTTTTGGGCGGCGCGCCATTGGGGCCGTTCGGGCCATTTGCGCCGTTTGCTCCACCCGCGTTGTTGCCCCGGGCGGCAGCCGCCTTGCCGTTGCCTTGTGCGGCGTCGTTTTGCGCCTGAGCCTGCGCGTATGGCGAGAGTGCGACAGCTGACGCAATCGCGAGCGGCATCAGCAGGACGCGGGGACGAGCGCCGAAGCGCAACAGATATTCGAGCGGCGAGGCGTGCCGCGAACGAGGATGAGCGGCCATCGTCGTCTACCTCCAGTGCAAACATCGTGTAGCCATGCGTGCATGGTGAACCGGAGAGTCCGCACCGATCCGCCAAAAGACCGCACGGCACGGCCAGCCGCCTTCCATGCGGATGTGCGGGCCAGATAATCGACTGCATGGGGCGCGCGATACACCGGGCGTGCGACACGCGGAATACCCGGACCTGTCGAACCGTATACACAAAAGCGGCGCCTTTCTCGATTGGAGAAGACCATGAACAATCCGATCGGCTCCACGATCGATCAGAACGCGCACATGCAGCAGCGCGATGCCGCGCAGCCATCCGTGCCGGCCACTGCGCCGCCGCCTTCGGGCGACAGGCAGACGGGCCGCGTGATCGACTTGAGCCGCGCGGGCAAGGGCAACTACGTCGCATCGCGCGGTGTGCTGACCGAGCTCATCTGGTTCGTGCTCGAAGCTTGCATCATCAACAACAAGCTGCTTCCCGTGTCGGCCGTGCGGGTCGCGCTGCTGCGGCTGTTCGGCGCGAAGATCGGCGCGAACTGCCGGTTCGTTCATCCGATCCGCGTGAAGGCGCCCTGGAACCTGAGCGTCGGCGACAACTGCTGGTTCGGCGTGGATGTATGGATCTACAACCAGGCGCCGATTCGCATCGGTTCGAACGTCTGCATTTCGCAAGGCGCGTTCTTGAGCGCAGGCTCGCATGACATGCGAACCAATATGGACTTGCGCGTTGCGCCCATCGTCATCGAGGACGGCGTGTGGATTTCGTCGAAGTGCGTGGTGCAGATGGGCGTGACGGTGGGGCGGTCGGCCGTGGTCACGCCGCTATCGGTCGTGCACCGTTCGCTCGAAGCGGAGGGCGTGTACGGCGGCAATCCATGCCGGTTCATCCGCAAGCGCTTCGATGAGGAGGCGAGCGGCGCGTCATAGCACGCATGCGGTGCATGCTTCTGTCTGCAGGAAGCGCGATGTTGGCGGATGAACGGACCAACTGGGCGCCATCATCCTACGTAAGCATTGCAGGCACGGGAACGAAGTATGCAAGCGCCGCGACGGGGCGTCCCCGCGGTACGCGGCTGCACCGCGAACCTGTGGCTGCACGGGTGGCGAGGGACCAGAACGGACGCAGTCTTACGCGGCCGTAGAAGGTACGAAGAGAACACCAAGCCGGGAGCAGCGGATGTTTATCGATACCCGCAGTGTCGAGCAGGGCGTTGTTGTGTCAACGACGGTATGCATCATCGGGGCTGGCGTCGCGGGTATCACGCTCGCGATGGAACTGGACAAGGCGGGCGTCGAATGCTGCCTGCTCGAAAGCGGCGGCTATAAGGCAGACGACGAGACACGCGACCTTTATCGCGGCGATAACGTCGGCATCCCCTACACCTTCGCGGACGGCTGCCGCAGCCGTTTTCTGGGCGGCAGCAGCAATTGCTGGGGCGGCTGGTGCCGGCCGCTCGACCCGTGGGATTTCGACAGGAAGGATTGGGTCGCGCACAGCGGCTGGCCGTTCGGCCTCGAAGAACTGGCGCCGTACTACGAGCGCGTGCATACGCTGCTCAAGCTCGGACCGCACAATTTCGAACCGGCGTGGTGGGAGCAGCAGATCAACCGGCATGACGTGCGCCGCTATCCGCTGATGTCGGGCAACGTGCGCGACACCATCTCGCAGTTCAGCCCGCCTGTGCGTTTCGGCAAGGAGTATCGGGAAGCGCTGGCGCGCTCGAACCGCGTGCGCGTGTTTCTGTATGCGAACGTCGTGAACATCGACACCGATCCGCAGGCGACGGAAGTCACGGGCGTCGATGTCGTGACGCTCACGGGCAAGCGTGCGCGCGTGAATGCGAAGGTATTCGTGCTGGCGACAGGCGGCATCGAAAACGCGCGCCTTCTGCTGATATCGAACAAGGTGCAGGCGGCGGGCCTCGGCAACGGCAACGATCTCGTGGGCCGTTATTTCATGGATCATCCGCGCGTGATGACGGGCAACGTGAAGTTCTCCAAGCAATGGGCGCGCAACAAGCTGTACGACATCAAATACCACTATCAGAACCCGGCCGTCGCGGCGCATGGCGCGCATATCTCGTCGCAGTTCGCGCTGACGCACGACGTCATCATGCGCGAGAAGCTGCTCAACTCGCGCGTGTGGTTCTTCTCGCGCTTTTTCGGTGAGGGCAGCGCAGGTTCAGAGGCGCTCATCCGTTGCCGCGAGGCGCTGCATCGCAAGGAACAGCCGGGCCGCCGCGCGCGCGACGACTACCTGACGATGGCAGCGCATCCGGTCGACACCATCGGCTTTGGCCTGACGCGTCTGCTGCAACTGCGCGCGCTGATTTCCGACGTGAAGCTGCAGGCGATCGTCGAAGCGGAGCCGAATCCCGACAGCCGCGTGACGCTCTCCGATCGCAAGGATCGTCTCGGCCTGCCGCGCGTGAAAGTGGACTGGCGGCTCACGGAACTCGTGCGGCGCACGTTCGACCGCACGTTCACGCTGCTCGCCGACGAACTGAAGCTGATGGGCGTCGCCGAAGTCGAACTCGAAGAGCCGCTCGAAGGCCGCGCGTCATGGCCGGGGAAATTCGAAGGCACGTGGCATCACATGGGCACGACGCGGATGCACGATTCACCGCGCGAAGGCGTCGTCGATCGCGACTGCAAGATGCATGGCGTGAGCAATCTGTATGTGGCGGGCAGCTCCGTCTTCCCGACGGTCGGCGCAAACTTCCCGACGATCACGATCTCGGCGCTCGCACTGCGTCTTGGCGAGCATCTCGCGCAACGGCTGGGCAAGCCGGACACGGCAACGGTGCTGCCCATCGTCGATGCGGGCGCGCGGTTTGGCGCGATGCCGAATCTCGATCCCGTCGAGCTGCCGATCGCGGCGCAGTCGCTGGTGCAGACAGCTGGGGGGAACAAGGCCGTCTAAGCGATAGATGCCCGTCGCACGACGGGCATCCATGACTCAATTCACCGACGGATGCTTCTGCGCCGGTGCCTTCGACGCAACGGACGCCGCCCCCGACGCATTCTGCTGCACACCCGCCGTGCGCGTCGCCGCGGCCGTCTGAGGCTGCAACAGCGCCGTCAGCCCGTCCACCATACTGGCGATTCCAAAGCGCGCATCGAAGGTCTTACGCGCCTGCTCGCGCATTTTTGCCTTGCTGACGGCGTCGAGCGAATGCCAGTTCAGCAGATTGCGCTGCGTGCCGCTGACGGTATCGCTCGATACAAACCCCGCGTGATCACTTTCCACTTCACGCCACACGCCCACCCTGTCCGACAGCAGCACGGGCAAGCCGCACGCGAGCGCCTCCGCGACGGCCACGCCGAAGTTCTCCTGGTGCGACGGCAGCGCGAACACGTCGCTCGCATAGAACGCGCCCCACTTCAGGTCGGCCTGCAACATGCCGGGCCATGTGACGCGCTCATCGAGGCTGCACGAACGCACGAGCGCCTGCAACGGGCGCTGCCAGCCCGTCGGATCGGGACCGGCGATCACGAGATGCGCATCCGGGTCGCGCTGCGCGTGATCGGCGAACGCGTGGATCAGCAGGTCGCATCCCTTCTTCTCGTGGATGCGTCCGAGAAACAGCACGATCCGCTTGCCGCGCAACTGCGGATACGCGCTCAGGAACATTTCGCGCAGCGCCTGCGCATGCGGCGGCGGCGGGTTGGTGCCGAATGGCACGATGCATTCGTTCGCGCGATACAGCCAGAACGACTGGCGCGCAAGCAGCCGCTCTTCCTCGGTCGTGAAGATGACGGCGGCCGCGTCGCGCAGCACGCGGTAGTCGGCCCACGGCCAGTACGCCCATTTCTTCAGATGCTTGAGCGGGTAAGTGCGCTTGAACCACGGGTCCAGCATGCCGTGCGTGTACACGTAGTACGGCACGTTCGACGCGCGCAGCGCGCGCCACGCGCCAAAGCTATGGTATTGCCAGAGGCCGTGCACGATCACCGCGTCGAAGCGCTGCGCTTCCCGGCCGAGCCATCCGGCGAAGTGAGGCGTGTAGCCGTAGACATTGCGCCCGGGGCCCAACGCATGCACGGGCAACGGAAAGTCCTGCACGTGGGACGCATCGGGCGCGTCGAGCGACGCCACTTCGATTTCATGACCCAACGACGCCATCGCGACACCGCTCTGTCGTACGCCTTCAGTCGGGCCGCCTGCCCGCGGGTCGACTGTGGAAAGTAGATGAAGAATTTTCATTGGCAAGCGATACGGCAAAGTGAATACGGCAAAGTGCGAAAGGTGTGGGCGACCCGAACGGACAGCGCTCATGCCGCATCCGTCATGCGGACGCGGGCATGCCGCGCTGACGCACGTCATGCGTGCGCCCCGGCTCGAATGGCCCGGTGTCGGCGGAGCAGGGAAGCGCTTCGTGCTGCGCAGCGGATGCAAAAGGCGCGGGCCTTGGCGGCTGCGTCGGGGGCTGTGTCGATGGACGTTTGACGGTGGCGGGCGTGTTCGCCGGCTGCGGCGGTATCACCGGCCCGAAGCGGGCACGCGTCTTTGCGTCCAGTTCGCGCTGCAGCCGGCAGTACATGGCGACGGTGAGCCCGAGCGCGATACCGAACACGAGCCCCGAGAAACGCGGCCCGAGCGGATTGCCGCCGATCGACGTGGCGGGCAACGCGGCAAGCAGCAGGATCGCGCGGCCGAACACGGGCAATAGCGGCGCGCCGGGACTGCGCCAGCGCCAGCGCCGGTACGCGAGCGTGCACTGCCAGAGCACGACGAGCACCGCGAGCGGCAGCGCAATGCCGAACAGGATGCCGCCCGCGAACAACTGATAGATCCAGAAGTTATGGCCCGCTGCCCATTCGCGGATCGCGTAGAAATCCTTCTCGCTGATCTGTCCGGCGAGATCGGGCAGATACTGCGGCGAATAGCGGTAGTAGTGGCCGTAGCCTTCGCCGAGCAGCAGCGATTGCGTCGACGACGTGACCTGATCGAACTGATCCTTGATTTCGGCGAGACGCGTGATCGTCGTCGGGTCCTTGCGGGTTTCGGTGGCGGCCGCCGCGTCGAGGCGCTGCGTCCAGTGTTTGGTGACGCTCGGAAAGCTCCATACGGCGACGGCGGCCATTGCGCCGAGCACCAGACTGACGACGAACATCCGCATCGCGGAGCGCACCAGATAACGCAGCGACGGCGCGTTCATCCATGCGGCCATCAGGATCAGCGTCACGGTGCCGACCAGCAGGCTGCGCGTCACGCTCAACAGCTCGACGACCACGGTGCCGAGAAACACGGCGAGCATCAAAGGTGAAAAACGCCTTGCGAGCATGAACTCGTGCAGCAACACGCCTTGCAGGCCGAGCAGCGTCACGGAGACGATCCGGTATCGCACCTCGGCGAGCGCGCCAAATCCGCCGCTCGTCGCGATGCCGAAAATGAACGTGAAAACCAGGCTGATCAGATTGGCCCAGAAGAGCGCTTTTTCCATCTCGCCGATGCGGGTTTCATGCCAAGGACGGCACGCGACTTCGTAGCCGAGCATGAACAACAGGAAGGGCAGGATGACGCGCATGTAGTTGCCGAAATCGTTGCCCTGCACGAACTGCGAAATCAGGCTGCACGGCACGCTCAACATCAGGCAGAGCGTCACGAAGCTGCGCAACGGCGAGGTATGACGAAAGCGCGGCGCGATGAACATCAGCGCCACCGAGGCAGTGAGCGTCGGGGCGACGAGCAGCACCTGGGCGGCGTGGCCCGAATCGGCATCCGGGGCCTTGTAATCGAGCGCGAGCGGGACGATGCACATCCAGATCCACAACGTAGCGTACTTGTTGCGCATCGACGGTTCCCCCTCTCCCAATGCGGTGCGTTGATCGTGACGTCGGCGGCGCGCTCGCCACCATCCAGTCTGAATATAAATGGGCGGCTTACGGTCGAGTCCGGACGAGGCGTATTTCGCCTGGGTTCTGGCGGGGTCGCACGATGCGGCCGGACAGCGACGGTCAGAGGGTTTGGCGGATGTCACCAGGCTGTCCGACAACGACGGCAAGTTGGCGCACGAGTGCAAGGCCAAGCAAGCAACATGACTGGAATAGCGTGCGAAAAAGCGCCCGCTGACACCGCTTTGCATCGCGCGATGCGTCAGTGGCGCGGCGCAAGCAGGGCGAGTGGATTTTCCGCGCCGCGCCTCTCGAACAAGACGGGCGAATGGCGTCGAACCAGGCGTCGAATAAGGCGTAGAAGGGGGCAGGCATGAAGTTATTCGGCAGCGCGCAGTCGATGGTGCGGGGCAGATCCGTCGAACTCGACTTCGTGCGCGGCATCGCGATCCTCGCCGTGATGGGCTTTCACTTTCATACGGTGCAGACGGGCAGCACGCTGATCGCGATCATCGAGTATCCGCTGAAGAACTTCGGCCGCGAAGGCGTGAACCTCTTTTTCACGCTAAGCGGGTTTCTCGTCGGCGGCCTGTTGCTGCGGCAATACGCGGAGACGGGACACGTCGACGCGCGCCGCTTCATCGTGCGCCGGATGTTCAAGATCTGGCCTGCGTATTACGTGCTGATCCTCTTTCACGCGATCGCCGGGCGTCATCCGTTGGATACGTTTCTCTGGCAGAACCTGACACATCTGCAGAATTACTTCGGCACGTCGATCTCGCAGACGTGGAGCCTTGCCGTCGAAGAGCATTTCTATCTGATCCTGCCCGCCGTGCTGTTGCTGTTCGCGCGCTGGAAGCTGCGCGCGGGATCGATCATCGGCGTGCTGGGCAGCATTTGCGCGCTCGTGCTGGTCGCCCGCTGCATCGTCGTAGCGGGAGGCAACCTCGACGCCGCGTTCTTCTATACGCAATACCGGATCGATAGTCTCCTTTACGGTGTCATCCTGGCCGCTATCTACTGGATGAAGCCCGACGTGTATCAGAGCATCGCGAAACGCACGGGGTTGCTGCTTGCCGTGGTGGGCGTGCTGGTCGCATGGCTCGCGTTCGCGACGAAGCATGTTCCCCTCGACGAAAGCATCGGCTACACGATTCAGGCGATCGGCTTTTGCGCATTCATCGTGCTGATGCTCGAGCACTCGGCAAAGGTGCGCAATGCCTTCCCATATCGGGCGATGGCGTGGCTTGGCGTGTACTCGTACGGTATCTACCTGTGGCATTCGCTCGCGCTCGCACCTGGCGACATGGTGATCCGCAAGGCGACGGCACTCGGCTTGCCGCCCGTGGCCACGTGGGTGGTCGCGCTATCCGTCCAGGCTGCGATTGCGATCATCGCGGGCTATGTGATGACCCGCGCCGTCGAGTACCCGTTCCTGCGGCTGCGCAACGCGCTATACCCGGCGAAGCGCAATGCGTCGGTGCGCGAGGAGATGCCCGTCGGCGGGCAGTTGTCCTGATACTGATATCAGATCATTGAGTGCCGCGTGCCGCACGCGGCGCGCGAGTGCGCGCTCAGGCGCGCATCTCGATCGCCGCTGCGATGGTCTGACGCAACGTTTCCTTGAATTGCCCGAGCGTATTGCGGGCGAGCATATGGTCGAGCGGACGCTGATGCATGATGCCTTGTTGCCAGCGCGCGCCGATTTCATCGATTGCACGCTTGATCGATGCCGCCGACAGATCGTGCAGGCACGGCCCGAGTTGCCCATCGCGGCAGAACCAGCCGATCAGTCCGTCGCTCGTCGCGATGACGGGCTTGTCGAAGCGGTACGCCTGCACGAGTACGCCGCTCATGCCGTAGTGGCCCTTGTACCCGAGCCATACGATATCGCAGGCGGAGAACAGGTCGCGTTCGGTCTCGTTCGAAATGAAGCGGTCGAGAATGACGGGCGCAGGCTTGAGGATCGGAATGAACGCACGCATGAAGCCGCGAATGTCCGGGTCCTGCTCGCCGGCAAGCAAAAGCGTCGGCGCGTCTTTCATGCCCGCGAGCGCTTCGGCGAGCTCGCAGATGCCCTTGCGTTCGCTGATCGAGCCATAGACGAGCAGATAGCGGCCGTTGCGATCGAGCCCGAGCCGCTCGCGCGCGACGACGGGATCTTCCGCTGTCGCGTCGGGGAACGGATCGGCGACATACGCGACCTTCGCGCCATGCTTCGGGTTCGCGCGGCCCACCCATTCGTGCAGCGTCGGATCGATCGACAGCAGCGCGCGCAGGCCTTTCGTATGCACGGCGCGGCGAAACAGCAGCGACTTCACGAGATTGGCGACCGGGCGCCCCGGCGTGCGCACGCCGACCTTGCGATGGTGGAAGGTCGCGCGCATCGTGATCGCGATCCACGGCGCCCTGCCGAACGGCGTGCCGAGCAGCGGCAGCGCGTGAAAGAAGTAATCGACGTACGGCACGACCACGAGGCGGACCCGTTCGACACGCTTCACGGAATCGTAAGCGAGCTTGAAATACGCGTGATAACGCGCATAGCTGTTGCGTTTGATGCCGAGGCCGCGACGCTGGCCTTGTCCGTCCGGATCGACGAATGCGATCTGCAGATCCTCGCGCCCGGCGGCCATGATCTCGCGCGCGAGCCGGTGGTCCTCATTCGAGTTTTCCGTCACGACGAGGCACGGATGACCGGATTCGAGACAGGCTTGCGCGATCCATTCGACATAGCGCCAACGGTGTCCCGTGAAGCTCGGCTCGATGATGACGACATAGCCGAGCTTTGCGGCATCGGCAATGGGGGCATCGACGGGCACGAGATGGGTTGCGCGTTCCATGGCGATTGCGGGAATGGGTACTGCGCTCACCTTAGCATCACGACCCCGGCGTGAACCGACAATTTCGCCATATCTTTGGCGAGAACAGACAGCCGTTCAGGCCGCTTGCCGAATCTGACTGACTGATGGCGTCCGCATGCGAATCCGGCGGGTTACCTTGACGTACGGCACGCGTGCGTTGCCGGGCAAGGCTGTGCCGCCTGCACGCGGCTTTTGGCGTGAGGAATGCCGTGGCGGAATGTGCGGCGCGGCCGGTTTGCATCGGCCGTTCCGCGCGTGCTGTTTTGCATCTGCGACATGCGGCGCATCTGATTGCGACATGACGGTATGCAGCGACACGAATCAAGGAGAAGAAGATTGCGAACGATGAGGCTACCGGCGTTTTCGTTCAGAGCGGGCCTGGGTTCGAGTGCGGCGACATGGGTGTTGTTGCAACAGGTGTTGATGCGCGGCTTCGTGGCCATCAAGTTTCTCGCGATCGGCCGCATTCTCGGCCCGGAAGCGATCGGCAGCGTGAGCGTCGCGCTGCTCGCCGTCGCGATCGCGGAATCGCTGTCGGACACGGGCTTGTCGCAGGCGGTGATCCAGGGGCGGGCGGCGCCGACGCGCGACGAACTCGGCGCCGTATGGACCACGCTCGCGACGCGCGGCGTGCTGGTCGGCGCGGCGCTCGTGGCCATCGCGCCGCTGATGAACAGCCAGTTCCATCTGGGCGGCGCGCTGCTGCTGCTGCAACTCGCGGCGCTATTGCCGCTGCTGCGCGGCGTCGCGTCACCGGCATACTACGTCGTGCAGCGCGACCGCCGGTTCCAGCACATCGCGCTCGTCGAGATCTCGGCGGCATTCGTCGACTGCTGCTGCGGGCTCGCATTCGCGCTGGCGGGTGCGGGTGCGTATTCGGTGCTGATCGGCATGATCGTCGGCGAGTCGCTGAAAACGGTGCTCACGTGGATCACGATGAACCCGCGTCCGCCCATTCGACTGCGCTGGTCGGGTATTGGCCATTACATCGGATTCAGCCGGTGGATCTGGGCAGGCAGCGTCGTCAACCTGGTGCTCAACCAGTTCGACAAGGTGGTGGTCGGCAAGCTGCTCGGGCCCGCGCAACTCGGCGCCTATCAGATGTCGTCGCGGCTTGCGCAGATGCTGCTCGCCGATGCCGCGATCGCCATGTCGCAGTACCTGTTCCCGACATTCGCCGCCCGCCACCGCACGGACGCGCACCACGCCGCGCGGCTTTTCAGGCGCTATATCGGCGTGGTCGCGCTGGGGTTGGTGGTCGTCGTGATCGTGCTGCGGATGGCGGCGCACATGCTCTTCTCGCTGATCCTCGGCCCCGCATGGCTGCCCGCCGTCCCGCTATTCAAGATCTTCGTGATCAACATGGCGATCGGCGCGCTGATCGCCGTGCTCGTCGCGTATCTGCGCGCCGTGGGCGACGCAAAGGCGACGACGCAGGCCTCCGTGATCCAGGTGTTCGTGCTGCTCGCGTGCGTGCCCCCTGCGACGCATTACTGGGGCGTGACGGGCATCGCGTGGGCGATGACGCTCGGCCTGAGCTCGGCCGCGTCGTGGATGGCGTACCGGACTGCACGGGTGCGATGATGCGAATCCTTCATCTCGTGCTGGAGCCGCGTCTGTCGGGCGCGGAGGTGCTGGCAAAAGATCTCGCGATTCACCAGCAGCGCGAGGGCAGCACGGTGAGCATGACGGCGCTGCTGCCCGAGCGTCCCGACTTTGCGGCGCTCACGCGCGAGATGGTCAAGCATGGCGTCGAGTGCGTGTTTCCCGCGAGACGTTCGAGTTTGCCCGTCAAGCTGATGCATCTGGCGGGCGTGATGCGGCGCTTCCGGCCCGATGTGGTGTTCGCCCACGCGACGATCCCTGCATTCTATGCACGCGCGCTTCCGAGCAAGGTGCCCGTCATCTACGTGATGCATTCGGCCGTCAACGACTTCGAAGGGGCGCTATTTCGCAACGTCGAACGGCTGTTGTCATCGCGGGCGAGAGCCGTGATCGGCGTATCGCCGGCGAACCTGCGCGACTATACGCGCTGCGTCGGCTCGCACCCGTTGCTGACGATGATTCCGAACGGCGTCGACACATCGCGCTTTATGTTCGACGACCGCCCTCGCGCCAACGGCGCGCCGGCGCAGATCGTGCAGATCGGCCGCTATACGTCGGTAAAGAACCAGTTGCAGACCGTCCATGCATTTCGCGACGTCGCCGCGCAGGTCAATGACGTAAGGCTGCAGTTGTATGGCGTGGTCGAGGACCCGGCGTATCTGGCCGCGATCGAGGATCTGGTGAAGAAGCTCGGGCTCGAAGAGCGGGTGAGCGTAGATGGCCCGAATTCGGACGTGAGCGGCGTATTGAGCATATCGAACGTGTTTGCGATGCCTTCACGCTCGGAAGGGCACAGCGTTGCGTTCCTGGAAGCGCTGGCGTCGGGCATTCCCGTCGTCGCCAGTGCGATTACGCCGTTTCAGTTCGCGAAGACGCTGCCGGGTGTGCAACTCGTCGATACCGATAACACGGCTGCCTATTCAGCCGCATTGCTGGCGGCGCTCGCGCAGCCGAGGGTGCAGCGCTCGCTTGCCGGATTGACGTTGCAGGACACCGCGCAACGGTATCTGGCCATCGCGCAGCAGGTCGTCGCGAAACTCTAGCCTTGCGGGTCAGGCAAGTTTTACGCGCGCTGTCTGTTGCGAGGGGAACATTCGGCCAACATCTCGGCCTTCTCCGACACCTTACGGAAGTGCCCGGGAATTGCTGCGCGATCTCCGTACAATGACGATGTTGCAGAGAAATAATTACGCATCGGCTTACATCGCGGACTGCGCGCATGCCGGTTCGATGGCGCAGCGCCCGATCCAATGCGGCAGGTTTCTCGTCGCGGCGCAATCGCGACGAGACAGGTTCATTGCATTCGACTGACGGTATCAGGAGGCGTACCGAAACGCGATCACTCGAAGTTTCGAGCCTGAGGAAATCAAAAATAACCGAGGTGCCAGAGATGCGAGACATTCCGTACGAGGAGCAAACCATCCGATCCGCCAATCCTCTGGCCCGGTATGCGCACCGGGAACGACTGGCGAAAGGGCTCCAGCTGGCCAATCTCTTTAGCGGCCACGCAAGCGTAGTCATCGATTTCGGCACAGGCCAGGGCGAGTTTCTTCACCGGCTGGGGCAAATGAGGCCTGATGTCTCGCTGATCGGGTATGAGCCTTATATGTCGCCCATCTATCCGGAAGTCCGCTATGTCGAATCGATGCAATCCGTCTGCGATGCGTCGGTGGATGTGTTCACGGCTTTCGAGGTATGCGAACACCTGCATGCGCAGGAATTATCGCAACTGATGGCCGATGCCCAGCGCGTCATGAAGCCGGATGGCACGTTCATCATCTCGGTGCCGATCATGTACGGCGCGGCCGTCGTGCCCAAGGTCCTGAACTGGATGATTCGTCATCGCAAATGGCAGACGGAATACACCCTCTTCGAAGTATTGAAATCGGCTGTTGGCTTCAAGGTTGCAAGGCCTTCGAATCCGCGTGTCACACATAAGGGATTTGATTTTCGCGAGCTGATTTCCGAGGTTGGCCAGTGGTTTGAAATCCGGCAGATCGAATTCAGTCCAGTCGCGTTGCTGCCCTGGTGGCTTAGCTCCCAGTGCTTTCTGATGTGCCGCCAGCCGGCGAAGGCAGGGTTGCGGAAATCGACTATGTGATGGCGCTCGATGGCCAGCCCGGCGGGGTAACTTACAGAGAGGCCAGCGCGTAATTGGAACGATGGATGTTGGGTCATTAATGAGGATGGCTATGGAAATCCGCTGTCCCGTTTGATGGTAAATGGAAGGTGCGAAATACCAATAAGGCATGCGGATGAGAGTAGGAGTAAGGCGCTAAAGCGCCAACTCTCGTCGACTCGCTATGGGGCCGGTGTAGGCGCTGAAGCGCCAACTCCGGCCGACATACCGTGGGACGAGAGTAAGGCGCTAAAGCGCCAACTCTCGTCGACTCGCTATGGGGCCGGTGTAGGCGCTGAAGCGCCAACGCCGGCCGACATACCGTGGGACGAGAGTAAGGCGCTAAAGCGCCAACTCTCGTCGACAGGAGACCGAGACAACCATGAATGCGCGCACGCAGGCCACCGAGGCGCCTGGGCTGCACAGGCGGTTGATGCAATACGACCCAGTCCTGGGCTACCGGTTTGCACCCGGCCTCAAACTCCGGATTCCCCATGAAGGCGGCGGCTATCTGGTCAAGACCAACCGCGATGGCTTTCGCTGCGAACATCAGGTGACGCCCCGCAAGAACCGCGCGCATCGTATCCTCGTCTTTGGCGATTCGTACACGGCAGGCGACGGCGTCAGCAACGGCAAGCGTTACGCCGACGTCCTCGAAGAGCAACTGCCCGACACCGAGGTGCTGAACTTCGGGCTGAGCGGCAGCGGCACCGACCAGCAGTATCTGATCTTCCAGCAGTACGCCGGGAAGATCGAGTACGACGCCGTCGTCATCAGCGTGCTGGTGGAGAACATCCAGCGTAATGTCCTCAAGGAACGCGGATGGGCGGACCGCGCCGGCGAAGCGATCCGCGTGCCCAAGCCCTGGTTCGAGCTGTCTGCCGGCGGCGACGGGCTGACCCTGACGGGTCAGCCCGTCGCGCAGCCCTACAAGCCAGATCAGCCGGACGCGCCGCAACGCGGCATCGCCTCGCTGCGCTCGAGCTTGCGCAAGATGGTCAACAAGATGGGACCTGATTTCAAGGACCTGTGCCAGCGGTTGACCAAATTCCAGCCCCTTCCGGAATACGGTTCCGCCAGCAACGACGGCTGGAAGCTCATGCAGGCCATCCTCCAGAAGTGGGTGTCGGAGATTCCCGTGCCGGCGGTGATCGCCGTCATGCCCGTCTATCAGTATGTCGAAGAAACGGCGAGCTACAAGGACATCCGGCAGCGTTTCGACGAGCTCGCGCAGTCGATCGATGTGCCTGTCCATCACGTGCTCGACGACATGCTGCGCCATCCCGCCGGGACGAGAAGGCAGTTGCGCTTCCGGATGGATTGCCATTTCACACCCGTTGCACACAAGCTCATCGGGCAGGCGCTGGCCAACGTCGTTGCGCCGCTGCTGAAGGTCGACGCGACACGCGATGCGAATCCAGCGTCCCCCGCCGTTCAAGAAACGGGCGATGCGCGGCAGGCGACGCGAACGGACGATATCGGTAACGAGGGGATGGCAGCCGTACGGGCGTCGCCATCGAAAGGCCTGAGTACGTGAGGGCATATGGGCGGCGTTCTCGATACCGACATCTGCGGCATGGCTCAATGGGCGATCGTCGATACGTTGTACTTCGATTCGATGCGGCATTGCTTTGTGCGAGCAGATATCGAAATCGACGGTGCTCGCATCGCGCGGATCTTGCCGCCCGGCACGTCGCGGCGGGCCTGTTCGCTGGCGGGCGAGACGACGGTGTGTCTGCCCGGCCTGATCGACTCCGACGTGGGCCCGCTTCACGAAGACTGGGACGACTATTCGCAGCAACTCGCGTTGCACGGAGTCACGACAGCGGGCGTGTTTTGCGCGAGCCTTGCCGAATGCGTGGCGTGCTGCGGGCATGACGGCGTGCGCCGGCTTCTTTACGTGGAAGTCGCGGAGCGCGGCGCAAGCAGCGACAGCGAGACGGCCGCCGTCCAGCGTGCGCTGGAGAACTTCGTGCGCGTGATGAATTCAATCAGGCTCGGGAGCTGCGAGGTTTTTCCCGCGGTCGTGCCGGGCGAGATCTGGTCCGCGGCGACGCTGCTCGCCGCCGCGTCGATTGCCGAGCGCCTCGGCAGGCGACTGTGCGTGCGCCTGAGCTCGACGACGGGCGACGCGAAGCGCTATAAGGAGACGCGCTACTTCACGGAGGTGGGGCTGCTGTCCTACCTGTCGCTGTTATCGCAGGCGACGATCTTCAATCTGTCGCAACTGACTCGCCGCGATGTGGCGATGGTGAACGAATCGTCGGCGAACGTGGTATGCGCACCGGGCGCCGTCAGCGAATTGTTGCTGGAGCAACACTTTGCGCGCTTGTCGTTGCACGACCGGGCACTGGGTTTCTCGATCAGCGGCCATGCAGTGGGGCGCGCGGATCGCTACGAGTCGCTCGTGTCCCTGTCGACCGCGCTGATACACCAATCCTGCGACGCCGTGGCGACATGCAATGTCGTAGTCGATGCATTGACACGTTCGGCGGCGCAGGCGCTCGGCATTGCGCATATCGGCGCGATCGCGGCGGACATGAAGGCCGATCTATGCCTGTACGACCGTCCCGCCGATCTCGCCGAAAACGGCGACAGCCGCGATTTCATCAAGCTGCTCGCGCACGGCAAGCCGCGCGACGTGCTGATCGACGGCGCGCCGATGGTGCTCGACGGCGCCATCGTGCGCGAGCGGGAGCAAGCGTAGGCATCGGTGTGCATCGTGCCGATGGTGTCGTTACGTACATTCGCGTTTGCGCAGTGCGACGGGAATGAAGCGCGCCCGCGTTCGAGCGGGCGAGTCCACGAGGAGCGCGACCTTTCATCGTCGCGAGGGGAGAGCAATGTCAAGGTATGTATTAGGCGTCTCGGCCTTCTATCACGACTCGGCGGCGGCCGTGCTGAAGGACGGCGTGATCGTCGCGGCCGCGCAGGAAGAGCGATTCAGTCGCAAGAAGCACGATCCGCGATTCCCTCGCGGCGCAATCAATTACTGTCTCGAAGAGGCGGAAATCGACGGCAGTGATCTGGCCGCGATCGCGTTCTACGATGATCCCGCGCTGACGGCCGATCGCATCATCCGCTCGTCGATCGCATTCGCGCCTGAGTCGGAAGCGTTTTTCACCCATGCCGTTCGCTCGTTCTTCGGCGTCAAGCCCTACTTCAAGGAACTGATCGAGGAGATGCTGAATTGCGAAGTGCCGATTTATTTCGCGCGGCATCACTATTCGCATGCGGCGTCGGCGTTTTTTCCGTCACCGTTCGAGGAGGCCGCCGTGTTGTGCGTCGACGGCGTCGGCGAATGGTCGACGACGAGTCTCGGCATCGGGCGCGGCAGCAAGATCGAGATCCTCAAGGAGATCCGCTATCCGCATTCGCTTGGCCTGCTCTACAGCGCGTTCACGTACTTTTGCGGCTTCAAGGTCAACAGCGGAGAGTACAAGCTAATGGGCCTCGCGCCCTACGGCAAGCCGATCTACGAGGGGAAGATCCGCGAGCATCTGATCGACGTGAAGGACGACGGTTCATTCCGGCTCAATCTCGACTTCTTCGATTTTCACAGCGGGCTGACGCTCACGAACGAGCGCTTTCATCGGCTCTTCGACGGACCGCCCCGCGTGCCTGAATCGCGCATCACGCAGCGCGAAATGGATCTCGCCGCATCCATCCAGGCCGTGACGGAAGATGTCATGCTGAAGATATCGCGCACGCTGCGCGACATGACGGGCGCGGCGAACCTGTGTCTCGCGGGAGGCGTGGCGTTGAACTGCGTGGCCAACGGCAAGATCCTGCGCGCGGGCATCTTCGACGATATCTGGATTCAGCCCGCCGCAGGCGACGCGGGCGGTGCGATCGGCGCCGCGTATCTCGCCGGGATCAACATGCTCGGCGGCACGCGGCCTGCGCTTGTCGGCGCGAAGGACTCGCAGCAAGGGAGCTTCGTCGGACCGGAATACAGCGACGACGAAATCGTGACATTCCTCGCGCAATCGGGCGCCGCGTATCACGCTTTGGACCGCGGCGACGACGGCGCCGGGAAAATCGCGCACCTGCTTGCCGAGCAAAAGATCGTCGGGATGTTTTCGGGGCGCATGGAGTTCGGTCCGCGCGCGCTCGGCGGACGCTCGATACTCGGCGATCCGCGCGCGGCGACGACACAGTCGCGCATGAACCTGAAGATCAAGTTCCGCGAATCGTTCCGGCCTTTTGCGCCCATCGTGTTGAAGAGCCGCGCAGCGGACTATTTCGAACTCGGCTCCGACAGTCCCTACATGCTGATCGTCGCGCCCGTGCGCGCCGAGCATCGGCGGGTGCCTGAGGCGTCGTCGGACCCCGAGGACATGCTGCAGATCGTCAATGCCGTGCGCAGCACGGTTCCCGCCATCACGCACGTCGATTACAGCGCGCGCATCCAGACGGTGGAGGAGGACGTGAACCCGCGGATGTTCGCCGTGCTGCAGGCATTCGAGGCGCTGACGGGGTGCCCGCTGCTCGTCAACACGTCGTTCAACGTGCGCGGCGAGCCGATCGTCTGTTCGCCGGAGGACGCGTATCGCTGCTTCATGCGCACGGAGATCGACGCGCTCGTGATGGGCAACTACATCCTCTATCGCGAAGAGCAGCAGCCTGTCGAATCGGACGATTCATGGAAGAAGGAGTACCAACTTGACTGACGCCGACCTTGGAAAATTCTTCCGCTCGAAGCTCGCGGGTGCGAGGCCGCAGGTGGAGCCGTTCGTGCTGGCGAAGACGGATGACGCGTGCTCATCGTACTTTCTCGACGTCTTCGAGCCGGCGCCGATCGTCGTCGAGGAAGACATGATCGGCGCGTTGATCGCGATCTGGCGCGAGCAGGGACTCGATACGCTGGCATCACTCGAGCCGGAGTTGCGCAAGATGGCGAAGGCGCTTCGCGCGCCCGCCGAAGAGAGTGAGGCCGTATCGCAATTCGTGTATGCGATGTATTGAGCCGGCTGGTTCGATGCTGTGATCGTTGTGCCCGGCGCCGCTCGGATGCGGCGGCGGGCATTTGCCGGTTGTAGCGCATCTGTAGCGGATTCAAGCGCCGGGGCGACGTGGACGCAACCCGCTCTCGCAACGAGACGGGTCGGCTCATCAATAGGGTCCCCGGTCGCGGACTGTACTCGAGCATCAACGAAAAAAGCGGCCGTATCCAGCCTGCAAACATAAGGGCCGCGCGGTAGTGCAGCAAGCGGGCTTGGGGTCAACGGCTCGCGTACTACAGCCAGGAAAGAACGGCGCGCGACGTCACTCGACTTTCAATTGCGCGCGGCGCGCGCATGCCCGCCTTACGCTGCGCCGCTTGTTTCTGAATCAACACGCCGAGTCTGCGAATGGCGGGCATGTCCGCTGTCGATCGTGGGAGGTGCAAGGCCATGTCGATCCCCTTCAGTCGTGCCGTTGTTGTTTCAGCGCTGGGCTTCTGTTGTGCGCTGTCTGCCGTGCTTGCGTCGCGCCCGGCGAGCGCCGCGCTCGGCGGCAGTCCGATGACGCCGCCGCCCGGGTCGAGCGCCACGACGCGCACCGTGCCTGCGCCGTCGAGCGGTGCCGCCGTGACGCGCAGCGCGTCGGCGGCAAGTTCGGGCGCGACGGTTTCGTCAGCTTCGTCGTCGTCGTCGGGCGCCGCGGCGTCCTATACCGTCCGCGAGACGTCGCTTGGCAATGGCACGTCGGTGCGCGAGTACGTTTCGACGACGGGTAACGTGTTCGGCCTCGCATGGAGCGGGCCGCAGATGCCCAATCTGTCCAGTCTGCTCGGCAGCTATTTTCCGCAGTACGTGGCGGGCGTGACGAACGCGCGCGCATTGCGCGGCGGCGGCCACGGTCCCGGTGTCGTGCAGGACAGCGGACTTGTCGTGCGTTCGGGCGGACACATGGGCGCGTTCTCGGGCCAGGCCTGGGTGCCGCAGGCATTGCCTGCGGGCGTGAGCGGCATCGACATCCACTGACGACGGGAGACGCGCCATGCAAATTGCCGTGAAGCCTGAAGAGTGCATTCGAGTCGTGAAAGCCGTGCTCGTCGTGTCCGTCGTCGTGATGACGGCGTTCGTCGCGGGCTGCGGTGGGGGCGGAGACTCATCATCGCCGTCGTCGTCCAATAGCAGCAGCGGCAGCAATGGCAACAGCAGCGCCAGCAACGGCAGCACCAGCAACGGCAGCGCCAGCAACGGCAACCCGAGCAATGGCAACAGCAGCGACAGCAACACGGGCAGCAGCACTGGCAGCGGCACCACCGGAAACAGCACCGGCGGCAGCACCGGCACCGGCACCGGCATCGGCAACGGCAACGGCAACAATAACAGCGGCCCCAGCCAGCAACCTATCGCCGCGAATGCGCCGAACACGGTGGCCGTGACCGTCGATCGTGGTGTGGCGAACATCATCAACATCCCGACGATCAGCGTCACGGTCTGCGCGCCGAACTCCACCACGAACTGCACGACCATCGACCATGTGCTGCTCGATACCGGCTCGTTCGGCCTGCGCGTCGTCAATTCCGCGCTCGGCTCATTGGCGAACTCACTGCCCATCCAGCAAGCGACGGCGGGCGGCCAGCTCGTCGAATGCACGCACTTCGCGGACGGCTTCAGCTGGGGCACGACGCGCACGGCAACCGTGAAGATCAGCGGCGAAGTGGCGAACAACATCCCGATCCAGGTGATCGGCGATCTGCCCGATTCGACCATTCCGGGTGATTGCGTGAACGGCGCGGCGGAGAACACCGCGCAGTCGCTGGGCGCGAACGGCATCATCGGGATTGGCGTGGCACCCGTCGACTGCGGCGCGGCGTGCTCGGTACAGGGCAACGTCGCGCAGTTCAGCAGCTACTACGCATGCCAAAACGGCACGAATTGCACGCGCACGCTCGCCGAGATGTCGAAGCAGGTGGCCAACCCGGTGCCGAACTTCCCCGTCGACAACAATGGCGTGATCGTGCAGATGGCGCCCATTTCGTCGAGCGGCGCCGTGTTTGCTACGGGCACGGTCGTGTTCGGCATCGGCACGCAGTCGAACAACGGCAATGCGGCGGCCACGACCTATACGACCGACGCGTCGGGCGACCTCGTCAACAGCCAGTTCAACGGCACGAAGACGAGCGCGTTCATGGATTCGGGCTCGAACGCCTACTTCTTCCAGGACAACTCGCTGCTGCTGTGCGGCGGCAGCCTGTCGTCGTTTTACTGCCCTGGTACGCCGCAGCAACGCACGGTGACCCTCGTCGGCGCGAACGGCGCAACAGGTGCGGCGGCGATCGGCATCGTCAGCGCGCAGACGCTGCTGAGCAGCCAGAGGAACTTCGTATTCAACAATCTCGGCGGGCAGATCGGCTCGCTGACGGCGTTCGATCTCGGGCTGCCGTTCTTCTTCGGCCGCTACGTGTACTTCGGGATGGACAAGCGCGCGTCGGGCGGCCAGGCGCCGTTCGCCGCGTTCTGATCGTGTGTGCTGGCTTCGATGGCATGCCGGCTGTCGATGAAACGGAGCGCGCGGATTATTGGCTCCGTGTGTCGAGCTGGATTCGCGCGGCCGTAAATCGAACCGACGGCCGCATCGTGGCGGATGCACCTGTTACTTCTTCGTGATGTTGCTGACTTCCATCGACGGACCCGCCGTGTCGTATTCTGAGAGTCGGTAGCCTGCCTTTGATCCGACGAAGGTCGGCGATACGCTGGTGATGTGACCGGTAACGACGTGGCCGTTCAGTCGGAGGCTGCTCACGTAGAAGGCGGCGTCATCGGCGGCATAGTCGGTATGATTCGAGATATCGATCGTCACCGTCTTGGCCAGCGGGCCGGGAGACCGCCAATCGCCCGCGGAGTTGGGTTGGACAACGCGCGAGTCGACACGGTCAATTGTCCGGAGATTTTCGATTCTCCGCGTTTCTCTTAATACTTGTCCAATGCGCGCCGGCGAATCAGGTTTTGCATCCGTGGAACAACTGAACCGCGCATGGCATCGGCCATGATTTCAAACGGGAGTCTCTGTGCCTGCATTCCAATGCGCCCCCACCACGACGCAACCGTCCGTAATGTCCATACGTTCGTTACGTTGCCGCGCGACCAGAACTCCTTATATCGCTCGGTGCCTGGTCCGAAGTCGACATCGAGCTGACGGTCGAAGGCCCATTTCACGACATATTCAAAACCAAGCATGCCCGGCGACAGATTCCGGAACGCTTGGTTGAAGCTCCCGATCACCGTGTTCACACAGCCGTTGGCTTCACAAAAGACCAGCGACGTCAGCGGCGCACCATCTAGCGTAATCACGAGCAAATATGCGCGAGACGAAAGCGACTGCGACGAAATCCATTCGACGAGGAAATTGCGGTAGTGAACGGAATCGAGCCAGACGCCGTGCTTGCCGACGCGCTCGCTCCAGTCGCGTTTCCATTTGAGCATCAGATCGATCGAGGAACCGATGGCTTCCGTATCGCTCGGGTCGATCAACCGCCATTCGAGCTGTCCTTTCTTCGCGATACGACGGGCGATGGAACCGGGTTTTCTTTCAAGTGTGGAGTCGAGTGAATTGCAGAATGACGCCCAGTCGTTATGTAGGGATTCCTCACGAAGTCTGGCCACGTGAGAAATATTGCCTGTCTGGATGATGAGTGGGGCGGCGCTCGATGCAATGCGGTATAGGTCCGTGCCCTCGTGGAGATAAGGCAGGTGCATGAAATCGGCGCCGCAGCGTTGCATCGCGGTCCGCCAGGCACCTTCTATCCATTCGGTTGCGGGCACGCCGGCGTCGAGAAGCAGGCCCGAGTAATCCGCTGCTTCGGGGCACAGCGGGCACAGGCATGTCCACAGAAACCGGATATGCATCACAAGCGGCCAGACGAGTGCGAGCCTGCCACTGTCCCGCCTCACTACGCATCGCAAGTACCGCTTCTTCGGCTTGGCGACTTGTTGCCATGCAATCCAGCAAAAGTCGAATGACTGATAGTGAGACCCATTTGCACGTCTCCAAAGGTCGTCCCATTCATCTTTTAGCGCTAGCAGCGCTGCTTCTTCGGTGACGATCTCGTACTGTATTTCAGCGTTATTCATCCTTGCCTCGTTAGAGCCAGATGAAATGCTCTTGGCTTTTATTACCCTAAATAAATATCATTGTTTGAGCGTAATGTGGGGAATTAGGGTTCACAATTCAACGAGAGCGGTGCGCTCGCGCACGTTTGAAGGAGCCTTGAAAGGAACGCTGTTTTACCTGGCATTCTTAATTACCGTTTCAGCAAATGAGCCGGCAGGTAAGACGTGCCGAAAACGGCCGACGCGATGGCTGGACATCTCGACATGAATAGCCTGCCAGCGACGAGATGCTTTGCGGCGATACGGGGCGGAGTGCGTCCGGCAAGCGCCGATAGACGCTTGCCGGACGGGGCCGGGTTCTATAAAGAGTGGTGCCCCTGCTAGGTCCGCTGGGTGGGGTACGGTGGGTGGCCCATCGCGATGTCATCGAGCGAGCCCGGCGACTCAGCTTCTGGTTGTCGGATGCTGGCGTTGGCTTGCTTCGGCAAGCGCATCAATAGTGGCAACAGACCGATATACAGGACCGGCTCCGCATAAGAAAGCTTGACTGTCAATAATATGACCAGGAAGAGAAGATGAGGTATATCTTTGCGTACCCTGATGAAGAAGAGGACAGGAATGGCAAAGCCGAGCATTCCGAAACGAACCACGAAATATTGCAGCAACCCCGCGTCATTGAGGGAAGCGACCTGATACTTTCCGCCCGTATCAGTCAAACGGTAAAGCGGATCTTCCAACGCAAACGGACCGTAACCGAGCAGCCAGTCCCAGCCGGAGCGCTGGTGGTAAATGAAGTCCATCAGAGCAAGGCGAAGCTCCGACGACTCACTCATCTTCGTCGTGAAGCTGTCGAGATACGCTTCGATGAATGACGGAGCCGCCACCAGTCCGCCGACAAGCAGGACTGCAATGATGGCTCGTGTCGACTTCGTCCGGTTGGACATTATCGCTACGAGCAGTAACGCGCACTGAACAACGGCAGCCGTCGACTGGGTGATCAGCATCGCAATGATGGAAAGAATCACCGGCAGGAAGTGGGGGTCGCGCTTCTGTGCCCTGCACAACAGCAAATAGCCGATCGTCATGACGGCCAGCGCCGCGCTGAATGTCGATGGTTCGACATACAGGCCAGTCGGCCGGAATGCGAAAACGGGATTGAGGTTCTCGTAATTGTGATACCGGGACATCTCGCCCGTAACGGGTTCGACGAAGTCGATGTACGTATTGCTGGCTATCAGAACCACCGTCTGCAACAGGAGAATCAGAACGTTGACGATAATCAAAGCCGAGAGGGCCGATATGATCTTCTCGGCTTCGACTTTCATGGTTGCGCGCAGACAAACCACATAAAGCGTGACCAGACCTAAAAACAGGTAATTGTTGAGCGCTGACTTCACCAGTGCGGGTGCGCAGTTCGGCGGAGTGAACGCGATGAAATACAGAAAGAACGCGGTAATGATGGCCATGACGATTGCCACGGCCAACACCGTGTCTCGCTCGAATATTTCTCGACGGATCTTCTCGCTAGACAGGCAATAGATGGACAGGATAATGATGCCGACCATCTGCATGTAGGCACCGTGACTGACCAGGGTGGATATGGCCAGGCCGAAGAACAGAACAGCGAATCGAACGTACGACATCATCTGCGTGTCCGGGAACGTATAAGCGTGAATAAAGTGGCGAGCGCGCTCGAGCGCTCTGCGTCTCAAATGCGCTGCGGTTCGTCGGTCGCGCCCTGCATCAGCGCGGGTCTGGCAAGCGTGGTGATCGAGCGGGCGCGGTGCAGGGTCGTACGCAAGGCCGCGTAGACGGGCATTGTCCGCTCGACTTCGAAGCGCCGCACAAGGCGGCCGCCAAAGCCACCAAGGAACTTGAGAATGCCGGCCGTCGATACGCCGTCAAAATCAAAACTGAGCCCTCGCTCCCCCGCGGTTCGCATTGCCGACCAGAGCAGGAGACTCACTGCGCCGCTGTGTGCGCCGGGGCGTCGCGCGGAAAGGAAGTAGTACGCCGACCGCGTATCCCATAGCAACGCGGTCGCTGCAACGAGTGTGCCTTGCGGGTCGAATGCGCCGAGCAGCGTGCCCGCCTCGCGCTTCATCATTTCATGAAGCAGGCGCCCCATTGTTGCAGCGCCGTACACGTTGTCGAGCTTGCGGACTTCGAGATTGGCGCTGTAGAAGTCCAAAAATTCTTTCGCAGAATCGATCGGGCGGACCGTGAGGCACTCTTGCGCTCTGCGCACCGCCGTGCGTGTAGTACCTTTCAATGCCGCAAAAGCGGATGCCTCGTCTGTCCAGCCATCCACGACCAGCGTGAACGCGACCTTTACGTTAAAGCCTTCAAGGCGGAATGCCAGCGCCTCCGCTTCGGAAACACGCGGATCCATGATCTGATGAAATCTCGCGCATTTTGGAAGCTGTGCGATGAGGTCGCGTGCAATGCCAAGACGCTGACTCCATTCCCTGTCGTTCGCACTCGTTTGATGTGGCCTGATGACGGGGCCGAGGGTCCGGGTAAGAGGCGGCAAGGTCGAGATCTGCCACAGCGCCTTTTTCGACACGATATAGGGCATCTCGCCAATGACGATATTGCCGTGCTTCACTTGCGCGACTCGCCACGCGCCTTCAGTAGCTGCATCGAGCCACCAGGGCTCATGGAAAATCGAACGCTCGGACAGGCCCGGCCCCGGGTCCACTTTGGCTGGCGATGGAAGTACGCCCTTACTCTTCGTTTTCTTGTTGCCCGGAGCCTGGCTGCTGGTTTGCGCGCGAGGCGGCGTTTTGCTCTCGTTGTCCATCTTTTCGTCTCCAGTTCCACGAAAGAGATGCATGGCGAGCCGGCACCCCCGGCAAACAAGTGTCTGACGTTACAGGTCTCCGTTCTGTTGGATATCCCACTTATGCACGGGGATCAGAGAGGTGCGAAATCCGCAATGCCCTGCAGCAAGAGGCTGACAAATTGATGGGCTCGATCGTCAGTCGCTGGTGTGGTTTTTGACGTGTGCGACCGGGTTACGCTCGCGCCCCCGTTCGGCACGGTTTTCGCGTCGCTGCCGCGCCCTCGGTCGGCGACCGTTGCCGATCAAGACTTCCAGAATCGCGGCGACCGACATGGCGAGTACGCCGAGAATGGCTATTGTGCCGACGATTGAAATAATGCTCATAAGTGCTACACCCGATGACGCCAGCGAAATTTGCGTGGTCAAGCGTACAGTCAAAGACAATTTACACGTGTATTAGTGCACGCGGATGGCTGATAGTAGCACGTGGCCGCGCGCATGCCCGGCGAGCGGCCGGCGCCTGCGTGGCCGGCGCCGGCGCACAGGCGCGTGCCCGTTGTTTCATGGGCGTTTTCTCGATGAGGATGAGAGCGGTGCGAGTTCTCGTCAGCCGTGGCGCGTAGCGATCCGATGCACATTCGCAACAACCCGACAGTGTGCACAATTCCCTGTGACGCAAATGTGAAGCTTCCCGAAGCCGACAACGCGGTGCGCGGTTGAAGATGTCCTATGTACGAAAGGGCACAGACGCAAGCATTGAGGCCGTCGGGAAAAGAGGCAACGCACTACTATGGAGGCGACGCTTTGCGGGCGGAGAGATAGTGCGTTTTTCGCCCACGCGTGTCGTTGCAGGCAGCGATGCGGCGAACCCAATGTCCGCAAGCGGTTGATCTTTCGATGAAGCTTCCAGGAAGAAGCTTCGAGATCGAAAAGCGAGATCGTAGGTGCACGTTTGCTGGGCGTGAACCCGATCTCAAACGGGAAAGGGGGAGAACTCATGTGCGGAATCGTCGGCGCGGTCGCGCAGGAAAACATTGTTTCGGTGCTTGTCGAAGGATTGCGCCGACTCGAATATCGCGGCTACGACTCGTGTGGGGTAGCGGTGCTATCCGATGGTTCGCCGCGGCGCGCCCGTAGCGTCGCACGCGTCTCTCATCTCGATGACCAGGTTTGTGAAGCGCACCTCGAAGGCGTGACAGGCATTGCGCACACGCGCTGGGCCACCCATGGCGCGCCCGTGACCGACAACGCACATCCGATTTTCTCGTGCAATGCCGTCGCAGTCGTGCATAACGGGATCATCGAGAATTACGAATCGCTTCGCGAAATGCTGCGCGGAAAGGGTTATGAATTCGTTTCCCAGACGGACACGGAGGTCATTGCTCATCTGATTCACAGCATGTACCGCGGCGATCTGTTCGAAAGCGTGCGTCATGCAGTGAGGCAACTGCATGGGGCGTACGCGATCGCGGTAATGCATAAAAGTCAACCGCACACGATTGTTGGCGCGCGACAAGGCTCTCCGCTCGTCGTCGGTGTTGGAGATGGGAAGAAGTTCCTCGCGTCTGATGCGTTGGCCCTCGCGGGGTCGACCGACCACTTCGTATTTCTTGAGGAAGGCGACGTGGTGGAGCTTGCGCCCGACGAAGTCAAGATCGTCGATCGCGAAGGAGAGGCCGCAGAGCGAGCGGTACGCGTCGTGGCAGCATATGGCGGCGTAGTGGAACTCGGCCCATACCGCCATTTCATGCAGAAAGAAATTTTCGAGCAGCCGCGCGCGATCGCCGATACCGTCCCGCAAGCCAGCCGGTTCGACCCGGACCTTTTCGGCCCAACCGCGCGCGACGTGTTTCCACGCATAGACAGCCTTCTGATTCTCGCGTGTGGCACCAGCTACTATTCTGGTCTGACGTCGAAATACTGGTTCGAATCCATCGCTAAAATTCCAACCCAGGTCGAGATCGCGAGTGAATATCGTTATCGCGAGTCGGTAGCAAATCCGAAAGCACTGGTCGTGGTCATTTCTCAATCCGGCGAAACGGCGGATACGCTTGCCGCATTACGGCATGCTCAGTCACTCGGTCACGAGCACACGCTCACCATTTGCAACGTAGCGACGAGTGCGATGGTGCGCCAGACGGAATCAGCCTTTTTGACGCGTGCGGGCATAGAGGTCGGCGTCGCGTCGACCAAAGCGTTCACGACGCAGCTCGTCGCGCTCTTTCTGCTTGCGGCGACGCTGGGCCGGATGCGCGGCCATATCGATGCGAAGCAGGAGCGCGCTTACCTCACACAATTGCGCCATCTTCCGGCTGCGTTGAATAGCGTGCTGGCCCTGGAGCCGCAGATCATCGCGTGGTCGGAGGTATTCATGCGAAAGGACAATGCGCTTTTTCTGGGCCGTGGCCTTCACTATCCGATTGCACTCGAAGGTGCGTTAAAGCTGAAAGAGATCTCATACATCCACGCGGAAGCGTATCCGGCGGGCGAACTCAAGCATGGGCCGCTTGCACTCGTCACGGAAGCAATGCCTGTCGTCACCGTGGCACCCAACGATGCGTTGCTCGGCAAGCTCAAGTCGAACATGCAGGAAGTGCGGGCCCGAGGAGGTGAGTTGTTTGTATTTGCAGACGCCGATACGCGCATTGGAAGCGAGGACGGTACTCACGTCATTCGCATGCCGGAGCACTATGGAGCACTCTCACCAATACTGCATGTTGTTCCACTGCAATTGCTCGCTTATCACACGGCATGTGCACGAGGAACGGACGTCGACAAGCCACGAAACCTCGCAAAGTCAGTAACAGTGGAGTAACCCTATCAAGGTTCGTTTTTTGTGACGCGTGGAAGCCGGAATGGTGGCGCTTATCGCGCCATTTTGGCTTTTTAGATCCGCTCGACAGGCGTGTGTGCCAGAAAGGCCGAATCATCTCGATGAGAAATACGCTTACGTCGAGAAGGACAATCAGCAGTGTCTCAATGACCACTAATTCAGCACCCACATGGACTCGTGGGTCTAAGGAGCGGCGACGTGAGTGAGCAAGCCATCGTTTTCCAGATCGTCGATGACCTGGATGGTTTCCGTGCATTGAAGCGAGAGTGGGACGAGCTGTTGCAGATCGCTCGAGGGGACTATTTCCAGTCATTCGCGTTTTGTCATAGCACGCTGGAATCAGGTCCTCAAGATCTGCGGCAGAGACTGCATTGCATAATCGGAAGGAAGGAAGGGAAATTGGTCGTCGTGTGGCCGCTCGTCACCTTCAAGAAGGGACTTCTGAAATGCGTGGGACCGCTCACGCCGCCAAACCGGTCACCCAGCGATGTGCTCATCGCGCCGTCGGTCGGCGTGAAGGACGCTGCCCGGCAGGTGCTGCGGTTTGTCGTCAGGTCGGGCAAGGCCGCCCTGGTCGAACTGTGGCGCGTGCGTTTGTCGTCACCTCTGTGCGAAAGTCTGGAAGGTAATGCTGCTGTAGCGCGTTGGAGCGAGGAAGTGACGCCAATGGTCGCCAACAATGGTCACGCTGACTGGAAAGCGTTTGCTACGTCGCGCGTAGGACGAACGAGAACGCCGCCGGACTATGTGAAAAGAAGGTTAGAGAACAACATGGCAATCCGTTTCGAGTTCGTCGACCGTTCTGATGCGAGGATTGGCTCGCTTATAGAATGGTTCACGCAGCACAAGCGTGAATGGGCCAAAGACAATGGCATATCGAGCCTGTGGATCGATTCAGAAGATAGCGTCAAATTCTGGCGTGAACTTTTATTGAATGGCGCTGATGCGCCATGCCAGTTCCGAATGATGGTTCTCAGCTCCGATCAGGAGCCATTGGCTGTAAATATTATTGCGGTCTGTAATCACTCAACTTATCTTGTCGCGAATACTTACGACAAGAAATATTCAAAGCTTTCACCGGGTACGGTCATTATTGATTACTGGGTCAAGTGGGCTTTTGAACAAGGTTTGAATATCGATTTCGGACCCGGCGACCAGCAATACAAGACTTACTGGAGCGGCGGGTTGACGTATAAATCGGCATCGTTCCTCATCCTGGCATCGAGGTGGGCACGACTTGCGTACGCCGGAAAGCAGGCTGCCCAGCAGGCGTTCAAGCGCGTGAAGCGGCATCAGCCCGGGCAGAGACTCGCTCAAAGCACCTAAGACGGAATGAAAAAAGAAAAACGGCCGTGAAAACGGCCGCTTTTCTTTCGAGCGGTGATTCGGCTCAGTGCTGGTTCGTTTCCCCGGCCGTGGACGATTCGATCGAATGCCGCTGATTGGCGAATATCCAGCGCGGCGCCCTGAAGAGAACCAGGCTGCGATACAAGAGGAGATATGCTGCGACGAATCCGATCATCGATAGAAAGAGTACTGCCGGGTTTTTATAAAAGAACGTGGCCGGAACGATCCCGATCAACGACAGCGCCCATAGATAAATAGAGGTGCGCGCATTGCCGCGCTCCCGGGAGCCGCCCGTAATCCAGCTATGCCTCGTGACGCGCTTGTAGATGAGCGTATGCAGGTGCAAGTCGTCGGGTTGGCTCATCGCACGGCCCTTCAGGAAACGGCGTCGATAGATGGAGAACACCGTTTCGAAGATGGGATAGATAGCAACGCTGCCCGCATACCATGCGCACACATCGGGGTGCCTCGCGACAAGCAAGACGAGCAGTTCAGCGATGACGAAGCCGACGAAATAGGCGCCACCGTCACCGATGAATATGGATGCAACAGGGTAATTCCATACGACGAAACCAAGGATCGCACCGATCATCGTAAAGGCGACGCTCGTCACGAACCAGTCTCCCGTGTCGTGTGCGACGTATGCGATCGACGCGAAGATCAGAATTGAAATGCCCGACGACAAGCCGTTCATTCCGTCGATGATATTCATCGCGTTTGCGACGCCGGCCACATAGACGAATGTAAAAACCAACGCGAAAGGCGCGAATAGTAGTGCTTTATCGATGAGCGGCAGGTCGACCCTGATGATGACCGCGTTCAGCAACCAACTGCCAATGAGCGCGCCTGCGATGGCGCTGAGGAGTCTCACGCGTGGCGAAATGCGTTTGGTCATGTCCTCGAGCAGCCCGCTGGCAAATGGCGCCAGACTCGCCGCAAGCAGAAGCATGGTCTCTTCACGTGGATTGGTCCCGAACTTCGCGCCAAACGTGCAGGTGATACCAGCGGCAAGAATGATCGCCAGCCCACCTATACGAGGTATGGGATGGGAATGATTTTTTTGTACACCCTTGAGATCCCAGTCGAGAGAAAAGCGACCCAGTAGCGGCGTATATCGAACAATCAACAACGTGATCAGGAAAGAAGTCAAAAAGCTCAGCGTTAGATTGATCATGACATTCGCCTGGAGACCTGCTTGGTTTGAACTTCAGGGTGTCCGAGTCAGCATCGAAACAGGTGCAGCGGAACGATCTTTGTCGCTTGTCCTGGAGCCAGTCGTTTCATGCCCCTACTGCGGAAGCACGGGACCCTGTGAGGCTCCATGATAGGCAAGAAACCTTTGTCTACAAGAAGGAAAGTGCGGAGAAACGTGGACAATACCGCAGTCGAATTAATCTAACTTGCAAAAAATTCAAGAAATCTATTTGCGCAAGTTAATTATACGCAATCAGGGTGGATTCACCGGGCCCTATGTGGGACACCCAACACAAGCTTGGTGAAACTGCAGCGCGGGGAGAATTTTATGTTTTCACTATCGGGTACAGTACGTGTCAGCCTGTGACACTTGTCACTGATGGTTGTTATTTGGATTCGATTTCTTTCCTATTGCGCAATTTCGGTTTTGCTTAAGGAAACTAAAGACGTGCGCTCCGATAACTCGCAACAGCCATGCTGCTCGATCACGACCGCATCGGAACTGCCGTCGGCGTCCGCTGACGCAGCGGGCGATCGTGATTCATCGGTTTGCAGCGTGCGGCGAGGCCTGATGGCGGCAGCATGCGTTGCTTTCGTTCATCGCATCGCATCACCACGACTTGCGGGAGCCGCGGAGCAAGCACCGACAGCTGTTGTCATCGACAAGACGTTTAATGTGAAAGGCGACGGGCAGTCGAACGACCGAGCGAATCTGCAGAGAGCAATCGACCAGAGCGTTGGAAAAACTCTGCTTTTGACAGGGGCCAGCCGGATAGATGCGAGCGGTCTTCAATTGCGCAATGGAAGTCATTTGCGATTCGAACCCGGCGCATCACTCACACTGCTGCCCCACAACCAGGCCGCGTATCAGATGTTGCGTATCTGGGACGTACGGGATGTCGTGGTCGAGGGTGCGGTTCTGAATGGCAGCAAAGAGCTGAACGGTGCGCGGAACGATCCAGATCGTGATGGCTACGGCATGGGAATTTCGATCGCGGGAAGCTCGAATGTGACCCTCATCTCGCCCACCACCATCGGGTGCTGGGGAGATGGAATCTATATCGCGAATAGTTATGAGCGAAAGGGTCAGGTCTCGAGTCACATTACCGTGCGCGACCATCTGGCCTCAGATTGCCGCAGGCAGGGTGTCTCGCTCATCAGCGGTTCGAACATTCTGTTCGAGCGGCCGGTCTGGCAAAAGATTGGCGGAACGATGCCGTCGGCGGGCCTGGACATCGAGCCGAACAGCAATCTGGATCTGCTCGACAACATTCGCATCGTCGATCCCGTTACACGGCGCTGCCGTACGGGAATCCTGATGTATTTGCAGGCGTTGCCGGGCGTTCGTCCGAAGACGGTGAGCATCGAAATTACAGGACATCGCGACGAGCTGTCGGCGGTAGCGCCGCTGAACATATCAGGGCTCGAGCTGGAAGGAAACGTAGTGACTGGCACGATCAGGGTGAATTCATCCACGTGGGTCAGTTCTCGTGTGCCGCGAATGAGAAGCGAAAACTATGACGCGGCAAGAGGGCCGAAGATCATCATGGAAGGCCTGAAGATTATTAGTTGATCGATTGCATGTCGCGGTAATTCGACGTTCCCATCGCACCAATTCGCATTAGACAGGATTGAAAAATGCAAGCCGAACGCACATTAGAAAATGGACCGGCAGTAGAAGATCGCACTGGGGTTGCTGCAATACTCGATGCAATTATCGAGTATCGCACGATGGTTTTAATCTCTGTCGTCTCAGTCACCCTGCTGGGCTTCATCTACCTCATGTTCGCGCCGTCGATCTATGAGTCGAGCGTGCTCATCAAAGTCGAGGATTCGACGGGGCAGCCGCCTCGGCAGGACGGGAACGAACTGATAAACAACATTTCACCCGGTTTCGATGAACGATCGACCGCCGAGAGCGAGATCCAGGTAATTGGGTCCCGGCTGATCGTCTCGCGTGCCGTCGATGCGCTGCGGCTTTATATCGAGGCGAAACCCCATTATCTCGGCCCTGTCGGACAATGGTTCGCGCGACGCAACGACCAGTTGTCGACGCCTGGGCTCTTCGGGATGGGCGGCTACGTTTGGGGCACGGAATCGATCGCATTGGGTGATTTCGAAGTCCCAGACATGTTGCTTGGCGAAGACTACAGCGTGACTTCGCTCGGCGGACGCGACTATCTGCTGACGGGCACCAGCCTTCCTGACACTGGCGTCAAGGGCGAGGTCGGAAAGGTTCTCCGGTACGACACCACGCGCGGTCCCATCACGCTCGTCGTCACGAGGCTGAGCGGAAATGCTGGCGCACGCTTCGACGTGGTCAGGAACTCTCGTCAGCAGACGGTGGATCGGCTGCAAAAGAATCTGAAGATCAAGGAGCAAGGGTCCAAGTCCAGCGTGCTGAAAGTTTCGCTGGAGGGCAACGACGCGCGGCGCGAGACCGACACGATCAACGAGATCGGCCGCCAGTACGAGCAATGGAACGCGGCGCGCAAAGCGGTTATTGCCAAGAATTCGCTCGACTATCTGCAAAGCCAGTTGCCCACGATGGAAAGGCAAGTGCGCGAGGCGGAAGACGCGTACAACAACTACCGCAACGTGCATGGCTTGCTGGACATGAATGAAGAAGGGCGTCTTCTTCTCCAGCATAGCGCAGAGGCGACGACGCAGGTGCTGGAGTTGCAGCACAAGCGGGACGCACTCCTCGCTACCTATTCGCCGACGTATCCCGTTGTCGTTGCGATCAATGCGCAAATTGCTTCGACGCAGAAATTCATTGACGACCTCAACCGCAAGATCAAATCGATGCCGAGCGAGCAGCAAGGCGCGATGCGGCTCGAGCGTGATGTCAGAGTCAATACGAATCTGTACACGACTTTGCGCAACAACATCGAACAACTGAAGGTGATTCAGGCCGGCAAGGCGGGCTCCGCGCAACTGATTGACTGGGCGGACATCCCCGATCGGCCCGTCAAGCCCGTCAAGTGGCTCGTCATGATGGCTGCGGTATTTCTGGGCGGTTTCATCGGTATTGGACTTGCTGTCGGCCGAGACTACGTATTCCGCGGCGTGACCGATTCGAGGGAAATCGAAGCCCGTACTGGGCTCGGCGTCTTCGGCACCATCCCGCGAAGCATCGAGCAGGATCATCTGAACAGCAAACTGAAGACCAATAGTCGCGAGAACCTGTTGCTTGCATCCGTCTTTCCGAGAGATCCGTCGGTAGAAGCGCTGCGCATCGTACGGTCAGCACTGCAATTCGCGATGATCAGCGCGCGCAGCAACGTGGTGATGATGACCGGGCCGCTGCCGGGCGTCGGCAAGTCATTCGTTTCGGCGAACCTCGCGGCTTTGCTCGCGTCGGGTGGCAAGCGGGTTTTGCTGATCGACGGCGACCTGCGTAAGGGCCGGCTGCACCGTTACGTCGGCGTCCCTCCGGGACCAGGTCTCGCAGACGTGATAACGGGGAACATCGAACTGGAGGCGGCCATCTCCAGGAGTGTGACGCCGAAACTGGATCTGCTGCAAACGGGCAAATATCCGCCTGATCCTTCTGAGCTGGTCATGTCGCAGACGTTCCGGCAGATCATCGCGAAAGCTTCGGCCAGTTATGACGTAGTGGTGCTGGATGCGCCGCCCGTGCTGGTCGTCTCCGATGCGGGAATCATGGCGCCCGTGGCGGGATTGCTTTTCCTCGTCGCGAAGTTCGCGGATACCAGGGTCGGCGAACTTCAGGAAAGCATGAAACGGCTGGCGCAGACGGGGGCCCGGGTCAATGGCGTACTCCTGAATAGCACCAATATGCACACGATGGATTACGCGATGGCTCGACGCTACGGAAGTCGCTCCTATCTCACCTACGACTACCAGTCGGATTCGAAATAGGTTACGGCGAGGCTGCGCGGGCCGTGCGTGCAACCGTGCTTTCGCCGATAACGCATACAACGTCTAACAGGAGATGGTCATGAACAGCCTTGAAGAACTGCGCCTTGCCGTTGTCGGACTGGGCTACGTTGGGCTGCCACTGGCGGTTGAGTTTGGGAAGAAGCGCAACGTAACGGGGTTCGACATCAACCGTTCGCGCATCTCCGCGCTCAAGGAGGGACACGACAAGACACTCGAAGTCAGCAATGAAGAGCTGGCCGAGGCTAAGGGTCTGACCTGCACGTGTGACGCGAATGATCTTCGTGAGTGCAATGTCTTCATCGCGACGGTGCCGACACCGATCGACAGGTTCAAGCGTCCCGACTTCTCGCCTCTGGTGAGCGCGACAGAGACGATCGCGTCGGTATTGAAGCCAGGCGATATCGTCATCTATGAATCCACCGTGTATCCGGGCGCGACGGAAGATGTCTGTGTGCCCCGGCTGGAAGCCATTTCAGGGCTCAAATACAACGTCGACTTCTATCTCGGCTACAGCCCGGAGCGGATCAATCCGGGCGACAAGGCGCATCGCGTGACAGACATCAAGAAAGTCACGTCGGGCTCGACGCCGGAAGTCGCGGACCTGGTCGATTCGCTGTATCGGGAAATCATCACGGCGGGCACACACAAGGCCAGCAGCATCCGTGTTGCGGAAGCGGCCAAGGTCATCGAGAACACGCAGCGCGATCTCAACATTGCGCTGGTCAACGAACTGGCGATCATCTTCAACCGTCTCGGCATCGACACGGAGTCGGTTCTCCAGGCTGCGGGCACCAAATGGAATTTCTTGCCATTCCGCCCGGGTCTCGTAGGCGGTCACTGCATCGGCGTGGACCCGTACTATCTGACGCATATGGCGCAGTCGATCGGTTACCACCCTGAGATCATCCTTGCGGGCCGGCGACTCAACGACAGCATGGGCGAGTACGTCGTCGCGCAACTGATCAGGGCGTTGACGCAGCATGACATTCACATCCCGGGTGCGCGCACGCTCGTGATGGGTCTTTCGTTCAAGGAGAACTGCCCCGATCTTCGCAACTCGCGCGTTATCGATATCGTGACGGGCCTGAAGTCCTATGGCGTCAACGTCGATGTTTACGACCCGTGGGTGTCGAAAGAAGAGGCACGGCATGAATATGGACTGGAACTGATCGATGAACCGCCGACAGGCGTATATGACGCAATGCTGGTTGCCGTTGCGCATCGGCAATTCATCGAATGGGGCGCAGAAAAGCTCAGGACGTTCGGCAAATCGAGAAACGTTCTGTACGACCTGAAATATGTTCTGCCACAGGAAGCAAGCGATTTGCGCCTGTAGGCACTCCCGTCGACGTCGCGCGGTATGTCGCGCGGTAGTCTATTTCGAGCCGGAGATTTATTCATGCCAACCAGTTACGAACGCATACGATGTGAAATGGCGCTGCGCCCCCGGACATGGCTGATTACGGGGGTGGCGGGATTTATCGGTTCGAACCTTCTGGAAACACTGCTTTTGCTTGGACAGCGTGTAGTCGGGCTGGACAACTTTTCAACGGGACGCCGGGAGAATCTCGACGAGGTACGCTCACTCGTCGGCCCGGCTGCGTGGCAGCACTTTACTTTCATCGAAGGCGATATTCGCCGTCTCGACGATTGCCGTTACGCGGTGCAGTCGGTCGAGCATGTTCTGCACCAGGCAGCGCTTGGATCGGTGCCTCGATCCGTGCAGGACCCGATTGCGACGAACGAAGTCAACATCGGCGGTTTCCTCAATATGCTGGTCGCTGCGCGGGACGCGAATCTGTCGAGTTTCACCTATGCAGCGTCGAGTTCGACCTATGGCGATCACCAGGGCTTGCCGAAGACCGAGGATCGTATTGGACGCCCGCTGTCGCCTTACGCGGTCACCAAGTACGTGAACGAGCTTTATGCTTCGGCGTTCGCGCGCAACTATGGTTTTCGCGCGATCGGACTGCGCTACTTCAATGTGTTCGGCCGTCGGCAAGATCCGAACGGACCCTATGCGGCCGTTATTCCGCGCTGGACATCCGCCCTCATCAACGGTGACGAGGTCGTGATCAACGGAGACGGGGAATCGAGTCGCGACTTCTGCTATGTGGATAACGCCGTGCAGGCGAATCTGCTCGCCGCGTTTTCCGACGCCGCTTGCCGCGACCAGGTGTACAACGTCGCCGTCGGCGAGCGCACGACGCTGAATCAGCTCTACACGTATCTTCGCGCTTCGCTGGGCAATCTCGGCGTCACGTTGCGCGAGACGGGCCCGGTGCATGGACCGATGCGCGCTGGCGATATCCGCCACTCGCTCGCCAGCGTTAAAAAGGCCGAGAAGCTTCTTGGATATCATCAGCCCGTGACGCTATTGCAAGGGCTCGCGATCGCGATGCCGTGGTATCTGGACCTCTTTGCAAAGGGAAAGACGCTGGCAGCCGGGAGAAACGACGTCGCGCTAGAGGCCCCGGCCAGCGGGAGATGAGGGATGATCTCGCAACTCGCTGAATGGCGAAGTCGTCTACCAAAAGTTCATCCCGATCATCTACGCATTGCGCGCGGCGCGGCCAGAATTTCGGTCTTTGTGCTACTGGGAAGATGCGCCGGCGCGTTCAAGGAAATGGCAGTCGCCTACCGGTTCGGCACGGGAGGGATTGTCGATGCGTACCAGCTGACGCTTGCGCTCGTCAGCTGGTTGCCCGTGGCTGTCCTCACGGTCTTTGGCATTGTTTTGATCCCGGTATTCGTTGAACTGCGCCAACAACCGGAGGAGGCACAGGCACGCTTTCTCGGAGAACTCGAGGCATGGGTAATCGCGGTCGGTGTTGGATTCGCGATTCTCCTTTACCTGTGCTGGCCATTTGCGACCCATTTGTTCGCCGGAAATCTTTCGCCCGAGACGATCGGTTTTTGTCGCTATATGGTCACCTTCATGGCGCCGCTTGGCATTCTCATGCTGGCGTCGGGCATGTATGCCGCGCGGCTGCAGTCGAGAGAACGTCACATCAATACGCTGCTCGAGGGGCTTCCCGCCGTTTTCGTACTGACTTTCGTGTTGTCTTCGCATGAGCGCGTTGGAACGTATGCACTCGTCTGGGGGACGATAGGCGGGTACATCTTGCAGACTGTGCTGGTGCGCCTGATGTTATGGCGACTGGACCCGATTCCAGTCAGGCTCAGGCTGACGACCAAGGCGCCCGAATGGCGTCGTGTCCTTGTTTCGGCTCGTGTGCTGGCAGTCGGTCAACTGATGATGTGTTGCACGCCGATATTCGATCAGTTCATGGCTGTGGGCTTCGGTGACGGTGCCGTCGCGACGCTCGGCTATGCGAACAGGGTGCTGTCGCTTTTGCTGAGCATGGGTGCGCTCGCCATCGGCCAGGCGACACTGCCTGTCTTTTCAGACATCGTTCACTCGGGAGACCCTGGCCACGCACGCCGGACGGCTGTCAGATGGACGATCCTGATGTTCATATCGGGCACCGTTGTGGCGCTTTTCGCCGCTTTACTCGCGCCGACCTTGATCGCACTCGCATTTCAGCGAGGTGCATTTACGGCCAGTGATACGGAAGCCGTCGCACATCTTTTCCGCTGGGGACAGATACAGGTTCCGTTCTATTTTTCCAGTCTCGTTCTTCTGACGCTTTCTGCAAGCGCTGGTCGCTACAGACAGATGTCGGCCATAGCGTTATCGGGGGTCGCCGCCAAAGTACTCGGCAATGTGCTGTTCACTCACTGGCTAGGCATAGCGGGCATTCTGGTCGGAACAGCACTCATGCACGCGACGACTCTGATTATCTACGTGCGGTACGCATATACGTGGTCTTTGTCCGCGAAGAGGGCTTCATGAAGATTATGTTGCTTGTCAGCTCGATGGGTAGCGGGGGCGCCGAACGCGTTGCATCGACACTCGTCAACGCGTGGGCGAAGCGCGGACACTCCGTCGATCTGGTTGCGACTTTCAGCGGGCGCGGTTCCTGTTTTTATACGCTCGCGGATGAAGTGCGGCTTGTGTTTCTTGCCGACCACGTCAAAAGCGAGACGGGCGGACGAGGAGGCTATCTTGCGCGATTTGGAGCGCTGCGCCGTCTGATCGGTCAGAGGCGGCCGGACGTAGTCATATCGTTCCTGACCAACGTGAATGTCGCGGCCATCGTCGCATGTGCAGGCCTGCGAGTGCCCGTTGTCGTCTGCGAACACAATAACCCCGCAGTGGATGGACGGTCCGCGTTCTGGCGCCTTGCCACCCGGCTGATCTATCCGTTTGCCGATGCCGCGACCGTGTTGACAGAGAGTGCCGTGACGCCGTTTCGGCGCATGGTGCCCGGCGTTCGTCAGCTCTTCGTGCTTCCCAATCTGCTTCCTGATGAAATATTCGCGGTCAGGAAACCTGATGCTTTGGCCGCCCAGATGGAAGGCGTGGCGAACACGGCGACAGACAACGCTCGTAAGCGCCTCGTGGCGGTGGGGCGTTTGCACGAACAGAAGCAGTTCAACGTGCTGATCGAGGCGTTTGCTGCGCTCGCTGGGTCCTTCAAGGAGTGGGATCTTTGGATCTGGGGTGATGGTCCGGAACGGGCACGTCTTGAAGCGCTCGTCTCGTCATTGAACATGAGCGACCGGATCTTCATGCCTGGCAAGACGGCATCACCATGGACGGAAATGATCTCCTCCGACGCATTCGCCTTGCCGTCGAAGTTCGAGGGACTGCCGATGGCGCTGATGGAGGCGATGGCGCTCGGCGTTGCTTCGATTGCGTTCGACTGTCCGTCAGGACCTCGCGAGATCACCCGCGACGGCCGCGACGGGATGCTGATTCCGCCCAACGATGTTCAATCGTTCAGGGAGGGACTCAGTCGGCTGCTCGCCGATGACGGCCTGCGTGAACGCCTCGGGCAAAGCGCAGCACGTTCGATCAAGGAACGATACTCGATCGAGCGGGTACTCGATCACTGGAACGAAATACTGCTGTCGATCGGCGTCGCGCCGTCCGGCGTGCCTGGTGGCAAAAGCGATGCCGTGCGCGAGTATGTTTGACGCAAAGAGAAAACGAAATAGATATCCCTGTCGGAAAAGCAGAATGGGACCTGGCTGGAGCCCGTGCACACGCAAGGAGTAGTCATGAGCAAGATCGTATTGTTTGCGAACACAGACTGGTATCTCTACAATTTCCGCCTTTCTCTGGCTCATGCGTTGCGGGACGCGGGTAACGAGGTCATTCTTCTTTCACCACCGGGAAACTATGGCGCGGAGTTGATTTCGCTCGGATACAAATGGATACCCGTGCCGATGAATCGGCGCAGCCTGAACCCTTTGCGTGAACTCTCCCTCGTCATATGGCTTGCGCGGCTGCTACGCAACGAGCAGCCCGATCTCGTGCACGGCTTCACCATCAAATGTGCAGTCTACGGCTCGCTTTCCGCACGTCTTGCGGGAGTGAGGGCACGTGTGAATGCCATTGCGGGAATGGGCTATGTGTTCTCGAGCCTCGACATGAAAGCACGTGTGTTGAGGCCGATCGTTCGCAGCGTGATGCGGTTCGCGTTGCGCGGACAGTCCAGCGCGGTGATACTTCAAAACCCGGACGATTACACGATTTTCCGCGACGCGAATATCGTGGACGAAAACGCTATTCGGCTTATCAAAGGTTCCGGCGTCAATATCGAGCGGTTCAAGCCTAAAGACGACGAGTGTGCGTCGCAAAACGACGAACCATTGCGCGTAGTACTGGCGGGCAGACTGCTGTGGGACAAAGGGATTGCAGAGTACATCGAGGCAAGCCGGATTCTGAAGAAGGAAGGTCGCAGCGTTCGTTTCATTCTGGCTGGCGCACCGGACTCTGGAAATCCGGCATCCATCGACGAGGCTTCGCTGCAAGGCTGGATTAGTGAAGGACTTGTCGAATGGCGTGGCCACGTGCAGGATATGCCCGGGCTCTACGCGGGATGCGACGTCGCGGTGTTACCCAGTTACCGTGAGGGCTTGCCGAAGTCGATGATCGAGGCGGCCGCGTGCGGACTGCCGCTCGTCATCACCGATGCGCCGGGGTGTCGCGAGGTGGTTAGTGTGAACGGGCAAGACGGCCTCGTGGTGCCCGTGCGCGACAGCCGCGCACTCGCGAACGCAATCCGTCTTCTCGACGAGGACCGTTCGCTAGCCCGGAAGCTCGGTATGGCCGCGCGGCAGAAAGTACTGGCGGAGTTCGACGAACGGATCGTCATTACGCGCACGCTCGGTGTGTACCGGGAACTGCTCGAGTCCGAGTGGGTATCCGTCGCGGCGACGGAGGGCACGGCACAGTGAAGATCGTCCATGTCATCACGGATCTCGCGGTCGGCGGCGCGGAGACCTCGCTGGTCCGCCTGATCCGGGCCGGCCGGCATGAAGGCGTGCAGCATGCGGTGATTTCCTTGTCGTCTCAAGCGCCGCTTGCCGACGTCCTCGCGCAAGAAGGCATTGAAGTCCGCGTGCTGGGAATGGAGCGTGATCGGACGCGAGCGAGAAGCATCTTGCAACTGGTCAAGTGGCTGGACGAACTCCAGCCCGATGTCGTGCAAACGTGGATGTATCACGCCGATCTGCTGGCGGGAATGTGCGTCTATGCAGCCCAGTTGTTGCGGCGCGTGCGCGGAAGCAGTCTGCCTCGACCGGTGCTTTCATGGGGCATTCATCACACCGACTTGCGACTGAAGGGTAGTAGCAGGAGTACTCGCTGGATCGCGAAGGCGTGTGCGTTCTTGTCGTCGAAAGTACCCGACGTCATCGTGTGCTGTGCTGAAGCGGCGAGATCTTCGCATTCGGAAGGTGGATACTGTGGCAGCAAGATGATCGTTATTCCCAACGGGATCGATCTTGCGCAGTTTCGAACCGACGAGCACGCTGCGAGCGCATTGCGCCGCCGGCTGGGACTTCCTGAATCAACGGCACTTGTCGGGACGGTCGGCCGCTATCACCCAGTCAAAGACTACGGGACATTTAGCGAAGCGCTTCGCGTGCTTCACAAGACGATGCCCGAATGTCACTTCATCATGGTCGGTCGTGGGTTGGAGGCCAGTAATGAAGAACTCGTTTCGCTTCTGAAGACCTCCGGTGTCCTGGACAGATGTCATCTGCTTGGTCCGCAAAGTGAACCACAAGCGTTGCTTGCGGGGCTGGATGTCTTTTGTCTGTCTTCGAAAAGTGAAGCTCTGCCGACGGTGATCGCCGAGGCGATGGCGTGTCAGGTGCCCTGCGTCGCGACCAATGTCGGGGACACGGCATATCTGATTGGTGAAACAGGACGTCTCGTGCCGCCGGAACGCCCGCAGGAATTGGGACAGGCACTTGCAGCGGTGCTCGCGATTCCTTCAACTGAACGAGGGCAGTTGGGCAAGGCCGCAAGACATCGCGTAGAGCAGCTTTTCTCGATCGAGAGAAGCTGGAAGAGTTACCAGCAGGTGTATCGGAACGCGCTCAAGGAGCGGCGGCGCGCGACCGTCTAAAACATGGCCATTGCTTTCCGGAAGATGGGCTGGCGCTCACCTTCCGGATACGTCGATGCATGGGCGATGCCCATGCGGCAGCCCGGCCGCACAATTTGAGTATGGTTGTTAGGAAAACGACACCTTACTCAATCGTCAGATGCACGTAATGGTTTTGTCCCCAGATCCTTGCGTTGCCATTACTGGGAAAGACTCAGTTATTCCAACCGTGTTCAAGAATTGCCCGTTCCAGTGCATCGGGATTAGTCGTGTCGGAGAAAATGGACGGGTGCGGCTCGACTAGCTGCTCCCCGGAATCAACATTTGTCGAGTAGGTGGCTTGCGACGCAATATTGCCCGCCTCCGACACTGCTGAGGCGCTTCTGTGTGCTCGCAGGTTCTCGTTAGACATGCCATTGCGCGCCGTATCGTCGCGGCCATCCGTGGTATCGCTTGTCTGAACGACGGTGCTTGTCGTAAGGGTAGCGTCACCGTTGCGTCCAGAGGTTGCGATCGATGCGTCGATTTCGTGTAGCGTCTTCGCTGTCAGGTAGCCGTCAGACGCCATTGGCGCGTTATCGATGGATTCGTGCGCCACGGGGGCGGGCGGTACTTCAAACGCCAGACGATTGGCGATCCGGGTCGTGCATAAGAGGTAGGTGAAGGCTCCTGTCACCGCGCTTACCGCGATGCAGATAGCCAGTGTCGTTCTTATCGTGAACGTCGTGTTGGAGAGGCGTCTGGAGCGAAGGGGGGCGGGCCGGTTGTGATTTGGCGCCAGGCGATGTTCGTCCCGTTCGACCTCGCGTAATGCCGTCCCGGGCGCTTTCGCAATGCGTATTTCCGTGCCGCGTGGAGAACGCGTTTGAACGGACGCTGGATCGGCGCCTGGAAGGAAGGCGCCGCAAACGGAGCAATAGCGATAGTCGCGCGCAACTGCATTGCCGCAGCGCGGGCATTTTGTGGGATCAATCCGCCGAATGAAGGCGAGGCCTCTGTCTATTGGAGTCTTCCCGATCAATTGCATAATCAGCTTACCAGGTGATCGTCGTTGGCATCAACGATGCGCGGCTTCGTTACTCATGTCGCGTTGCCGTTGCGCGTGGACATCGCTTTGCCGCCCCTAAGCCACGAGAACTGGGAGTTGCGGGTGTTCGCATGCAGCAATCTCTTTCCGCTAAGGGCGAGGCGGCCCCAGGTGTTCACGGGAATTTCCATGCTTGCATACTTTGTCGCATTGTCGCGACTCCAATACGCCTTGAATGGCTCCGTACCCACGCCGAAATCGAAATTGAAGTTGTGGTCGTATGCCCATTTCACCATATGCTCCACTACCAGATGTCCTGGGCTGAACTTTGAGAACGCCTCATCGAACCCTGTGATCAATCCTTTAACCGATGATTGCCCCTTGCCGACAATTGTCGTCGCGAGTGTTTTTCCATCAAACAGGATCAAGTACAGTAGCGCCGCAGGCTGCGCCGGCTGGTCAGTCAAGATGGAAATAAGAAAGTCGCGGTAACCATCCGAATAAAGCCACGCTCCCTGCTTGGCCGCATGCTGTGCCCACTTGCGCTTATGCTCCAGCGTCCAGTCGACCAGCTCGGCAATCGTTTGTCTGTCAGTGGGGGCGATGACGCGAGCTTCCAAGGCTCCTTTGTTCGAGAGGCGACGTTCCAGTGCACCGGGTTTTTTGCCCGACAAGGTACCGAGTGACGCGCAATACGATCCCCAGTCGTCGATGTCTCGCAAGCGCGCGACGCTAGCTCGTCGAGGCTCGGCATGCGTACACGATTTTGCATCGGACAAGAATCGGAAAAGCTTCGAGTCGGTGTGGACGTACGGAAGGCGAATGATGGCTGCATTACAGTCCTTCATTGCTGCGCGTATCGCTAGTTGTGTCAATCCCACAGCGTCTTCTTGTGGATCGATCAGTATTGACGAGTAGTCGGCGGAGTCGGGTCCGAGCGATTTGAGGATGGTCCAAAGGCCTCGACGGTACAGAACAAGTGGCCACACCATGACCAGTTTCGATTTGGAATAACCGAGGATGCAGCGCAACGCGCCGCCCTGCGGTTTCGCCAGATGCTGCCAGCTTAGCCAAGAAAAGGCATGGGACTCGTGATACTGTCCGTCCGCCCTGGACCACAACGCTGTCCAGTCATCTTTCAACTTCTCGAAGGCTCTCGCATCCGCAACTATCTGAACCTGCGTCCCCATTATGCGCATGGTATCTCCGGGATTGAGACTAAAGTCCATCGCCGCATTCAGGCGATAATGTCGAGCACGAAACGGGCCGGAAAAAAGGCAGATTCGAAGAATTATTGGTCTTTTTACGACCGCTTCTTCATTCGATACAGAATCGGTCGTCGCGCCCGATGGCCCGGACGTCTCGGTAGGGAAATGATAGGGTGTGACGGCGCGCTTGAGTACAGCATGATTTCCTAAGAACACTGTTAGTGTGCGGTGTCCCACATTTGCGCGCCAGATAACAAAACGTTCCAGGTCATTGCCGTATATCGTGTATAGAACTCCCGGGTCAAAGCGATAGCGCATGTCATGCGCACGCGCGCGCGTGCGCGTGTGTGTGTGTGTGCGTGCGGTTGCTGGCTCGGTGTAGAAACTTCGTAATAAAGGAGGACGGGGAAAATGTCTGACTCTCGCGTAAGTCGCCGTGCATTTTTAAAAGGCTCTGCGTCTGCGGCTGCTTTGATTTCGCTTCCAGTTATTGGCGCGACTACGCCGACCGTTTATACCAGGCAGGAATGGCAAGTATTCAAAACGACGCCACAGTTCGAGTCGTTCAAAACGGCAATAAGACTGATGAAGGCCCAAACGGATGCGACCAAGCCGACCTCGTGGACATATTGGGTTAATGTTCATGTCAATTATTGCCCGCATATGGTGGCGTATTTTCTCGCATGGCATAGAGGGTATCTCTACTATTTCGAACAGCAGTTGCGGACAATTTCGGGCGACAACACGTTGACGCTGCCGTACTGGGACCAATATGCCAATCCGAACATTCCAGGCGAGTTCCTTGATGCGGCGTCAGGCAATCCGCTTTATGTCACCGGTCGTGTGAACTCGAATATATCCAGTGCGCTCTCACTCGCGCCGTTCGCACGGAACGTCGTGAACTTCCAGCGGGGAACGAGCAATTCATTCGAAGCTGCGTACGAGTCGGCGCCGCACAATCCGATACACAACATCATCGGCGGCTGGATGGCGGATATGCAGTCTCCAACGGATCCGATCTTCTATTTGCATCACTGCAATGTAGACCGGTTGTGGGACGCATGGGCGCAGCAGCCGTGGACGACGTTGCCTCTGCCGAGCAACTCGTATTGGAACGGTAACTTCACCTATGCGAAGGGTCTCACGATGTCGCGATCGAAAACGTACAGGCCTTCGCTTTTGAACTATCAATATGCAAACACCAGCGTTCCGACTGCATTGCCGCCAGTCGCGCAAGAAGGCCGGATCATCCGCGTCCAGGCGCAGGTGAGGGCGATTCACGGTCGTCCTCCAACGGGAAGTTTTGCCACTACCCCTGAGCGTACGATTGCATCCGACCGGCGCTCACTCGGCGGCGTGGCGCGCTTGACGCTGACGGAGAAGTCCGTCAGTGCGCAGCTTCAGTTCGCTTCGTCAGGGGAGACTGCTCTGCAAGACACGCTGAAGTCGACACCCGTTGCTCCGGATCTGCAGGCGAATAGCACGGCAAGCAGCGCGGCCACGACGACGACATATCGCTCCGTCAATGTTGTGCTCGATAACGTGGCAGTGACAGGCGCGGGTCAGCAGGGCGGTTACTACTACAACGTGTATCTGAATCTTCCTGCTCAGGGAGACGTCGACTCAGTGAGCCAGTCGCACTTCCTCGGCACGTTGGGGCCGTTTGAAATCTCTGCGGCCATGCACCACTCGGGCGGCGTCGTGACTTTCCCCGCGACGGAAGTGCTGCAGCGCATCGGAGGGAATACTGCGGGGGCCGTGGTTTCCCTTGTCAGAGTGGATGGACCCAATGCGCCGAAGGGCACGGCTATCACGGTTGGTGAGCTTCGATTCGAGTTGTCGACGTCCGCGCCTTGATTGGATGGTCCGCGGCATTGAGTTTGATTGCTGCGCGGTTTCGGCGTCGTCCGTTTCAGAGGGGCGGGACAGGGGCGACGTCGTTGTATACGCGATGATGAACTGCGGAAAAAGGAAATGGCCCGATCAGCGTAAGCCGATCGGGCCATTTTCATTTCATTCAGCACTGCGATTCTCGCAAGTGTCTGATTGTCCTTTCCGCGAGGAAGGTGGTAGGCCGTACTGGATTCGAACCAGTGACCAACGGATTAAAAGTCCGCTGCTCTACCAGCTGAGCTAACGACCCAAAAGAGAAGCGAGATTATATCGGCGAAGCAGAGGGTTGTCAAGAAACCGAGCGAGCAAACACTACACGACCGCTCAAATAAGAAAAGCCCGGAACCGTGAAGTTCCGGGCTTTCCGGCGAGAGGCGTGTATCGCTTCCTGAACGTCGACACTACGCATTGACTACAACCCGCAAACGCGCCCGGTACAAGGCGGGCCGCTGCGAAATCACTTGATCTGCGACAGCTTGCTCTGCGCTGACTGCGCGACGTCCGAGCCGCCGTACTGCGCGACGATCTGTTCGAGCGTCTTCTTGGCGGCGGCTTTCTGGCCTTGCTCGAGCTGGTTGTTCGCGATGGCGAGCAGCGCCTCAGGCGCGCGCGGATGCTGCGGGTACTTCTGCACGACGCCCTGCCACACCGTCGTCGAGCCCTTGTAGTCGCGCAGCGCATACAGCGCGTTGCCGAGCCAGTACTGTGCCGTAGGCTGATACGGGCTTTGCGGGTACTTCGTGATGAAGCTGCGGAACGACGCCGCCGCATTCTTGAAGTCGCCGTTGCGGAACTGCTGCGAAGCCGCGTTGAACGCTTCCGTTTCACCGGGCTGCACGGTGCCCTGCACGCCATCGACCGTCTGCTGCTGCGGCTCGAACTTCTTCAGACGACCGTCGAGGTCACTGTAGTAATCCTTCTGCTGCTTCTGCAACGTGGCGAGCTGATTGGCGAGATCCTCGTTCTGCCCGCGCAGCGTCGCGACCTGCTGGTTCAGCTGGTCGAGACGGTTGGATTGATCGAGGATCGTGCGTTGAGCCGCCGACAGCTGGCCCGACAGACTATCAGTCTTGCTGCGCAGATCGAGGATCGCCTGGCGAGCCTGATCGTCGTCGAACATGCCAGCGTGAGCGGGCAGGGCCATCACGGCCGTCCCCGCGACGCAGGCGGCTGCGGCCATGCGCAGCCAGGAAAAACGGTGCGTCATACGGCTTGTCACCTATTACTGTTGATAGACGAGGTCCGCGCGGCGGTTTTGCGCCCACGACGCTTCGTCATGACCCGTTGCCTGCGGCTTTTCCTTGCCGAGGCTCACGGCTTCCATTTCCGAATCCGCAACGCCCTGCAGCGCCAGCGCGCGGCGGACGGCTTCAGCACGCTTCTGGCCGAGTGCCAGGTTGTACTCGCTCGTGCCGCGCTCGTCGGTGTTGCCCTGGATCAGAACGTGACGCTGCGGATGCGTCTTCAGGTACTGGCCGTGCTGTTGCAGCAGCGGCTGGTAGTCGTCCTTAACAGAATAGCTGTCGAAATCGAAATAGATGCTGCGTTTTGCCAGCGGGCTGTTCGGATCGTTCAACGGATCGACGTTCACCGTGGCGACATCGTTCGGGTTCGGCTGCGCGCCAGTACCGGCCTTATTGGCGTTTTCGTCGAGCTTCACGCCCGAATGACATGCAGCCAGCGCGCCGACCATGCTCACGGCAAACGCGATACGAAGTTTGGACATCATGCTTCACTCTCCTTGTGTGTTATTGCATAAACGGGCCCCAGGAAGGCTCGCGCACGCTGCCTCCCTGAACGGACAGGACCTGCCGCGTACGACCGTCTGTCGATACTGCGGCCAACACGCCACGGCCGTTCACCTGTGTGGCGTAAAGAATGTACTGACCATTCGCCGCGAAACTCGGCGATTCGTCATGTGTCGTGTCGGTGAGCGCCGTTGCGACCCCGGACTGCAGATCCTGGACATACAGCTTGAAGCCCCCGCCCGTGCGCGAGATATATGCGAGCTGCTTGCCGTCCGGGCTCACGCGCGGACTCGTATTGTAGTTGCCCGTGAACGTGACGCGCTGCGCGCCGCCCGAGGCTTCGCCGCTGGCGGGCATCTTGTAGATCTGCGGCTGGCCGCCGCGGTCGCTCGTGAAATAGATCCACTGACCGTCCGCAGAGTAAGCCGGCTCGGTATCGATCGAGCTGCCTTGTGTCAGGCGGCGCAGGCCGCTGCCGTCGGCGTTGACTGCGAAAATCTGCGTGTTGCCGGTGCGCGACAGGGCGACTGCGAGCGTGCGGCCGTCCGGCGACCACGCCGGCGCACTATTGTTGCCCTTCTGGTCCGATACGATCACGCGGCGGCCCGTCGGCAGATCGTGAATGTAGACGATCGGCTTCTTCTTCTCGAACGACACATACGCGACCTTCGTGCCGTCAGGCGACCATGCGGGCGAGATGATCGGCTCGGGGCTGGAGAGGGCGATGTGCGCGTCCTGGCCGTCCGAGTCGGAGATCTGCAGCTGATAACGGTTGCCCGTCTTGATCACATACGACAGACGCGTCGCGAACACGCCGCGGCCGCCCATCAGCTTTGCATAGATATAGTCGGCGACCTTGTGCGCGCTCATTCGCAGGCCGCTTTCCGGGCTGACCAGTTCGAGGCCGCCGAGGCTTTGCTGGTTGACGGTGTCATACAGCTTGAAGCGCACCTGATACTGGCCGTTCGGCAAGCGGGTCACGCTGCCTGCCACGAACGCGTTTGCGCCCTTGGCCTTCCATGCGCCCAGATCGACCGAATCACTTTCCGAAACGGGCGCGCTGCCGGCGTCGATATTGGTGAATTTGCCGCTGCGCTGAAGGTCCTGGCGGACGATCGTGCTGATTTGTTGGGGAGAATTTGCCTCGTTGGCGAAATTTGCCGTGGCAATCGGGAACTGGGTGGACCCTACGCCCGTCACGAGGACGTTGAGTTGTGCATGGGCGGCGCTGCCGGCGGCGATCAGACACGACGCTACCAGCGCTCGCAGTCCTAGCTTGGTCATCAAACTCATTCTGTATAGATTCCCCAAAAACGAATTTCTAACACTCCACGACTACGAACAGACCGCCCTAGGCAGAAATCGTTCCCGGTCCGCCCGCACGCTGGCGGGCGAATGAAAACGGCTGTCAGGCGGCGGGACGCAGCGTGATCTTGAAGCTTTCCGGTGTCTTGCCGTTGATATCCTGCGGCATCGGGTCCGAGCGCTGGACGGCCCGCAGGGCGGCGTCGTCCCACGCCGAGTTGCCGCTGCTGCGCGTGATGGTGGCGCTCAACAGCGTGCCCGACGGCGAGCAGCGCACGGAGACGACGGTTTCCAGACCCGCTGTATCGCCCGACCAGATGATGTTCGGACGCACGCGGCGCTGCACCTTCTCCGCATAACCGGGCGACGTGGCGTTGCCGCCCGCGCCGCTGCCCGTGCCGCTCTTCGCGAGACCGTTGCCCGTCGAGCCTTCGCCGCCCGCCATGCCCTGCAACGCCGCGAGGCGCTGGCGGCGTTCCGCGTCGAGCTTTTTCGCGGCGTCGGCCTGTGCCTGCGCCTGGGCCTTTGCCTTCGCGGCCTTCGCCGCATCGGCCTTGGCCTGCGCTTCAGCTTGTGCCTGTTTCGCTTCCTGTTCCTTCTGCTGCTCTTCCTGCTGCTTCTTCAACTGCTCCTGCTTCTGCTGGGACAGTTGCTGCTGCTTGAGCTTCTCGGCCTGCTGCTGTTGCTGCTTGAGCTTCGCGGCGGCGGCCGCCGCGGCCTGGTCGGCCGCGAGTTGTTGCTGGCGCTTCGCTTCGGCTTCCTGCTGGGCCTGCAGTTTCTGCTGACGCTGCTGCTCGGCGAGCTGTGCCTGACGCTGGGCTTCCTGCTGTTTACGCTTCTTTTCCTGCAGCGCGATGTCGGCCTCTTCGTCGTTGACCTGCGGCGCGGGCTTGACGGGCGCGGCCGGCGGCGGAACGGGCCGTGGCGTGGAGGTGTCGGGCACCTGCGTCCACAGTTCGGCTTCCGCGCCCGCCGGCGTGCTGTTCTGCCAGTGGATGCCGTGGTACAGGAAGAACCCGAGCAGCACATGCATCAGCGCGGCGAGCGCGAACGCGCGTCCCGTGCCGCGTTCACGCGGCGGCTGAAGCGGGTAGGCGTTTTTCGGTCGGCGGATCATTGCGATTTGACGAGCAATCCAACGCGCTTGACGCCGCGAGCCTTCAGGTCGGACATCACATTCATCACGACCTCATACTTGACCGTCTTGTCGGCGGCGATCACGACAGGCTGGTCGGGATGCGCGGCCTGACGATCGGTGACGAAGCTGCGCAGGTCGGCCTGCGTCATCGTCTCCTGCTGCGTCGTGCCCGCGTCGTCCTTGAACTTGACGCTCATGTTGCCGTCCGCGCGGATGTTGACGACGACGGGCGGCGTCTGCTGCTGCGGCGCGGCGCCGCCGACAGTCGGCAGGTTCACGATCGACGGCGCGACGAGCGGGGCCGTCACCATGAAGATCACGAGCAGCACGAGCATCACGTCGATATACGGCACGACGTTGATGTCGGCCATCGCGCGGCGCGAGCGGCTGCCGCGCATGCTGGAACGGACTGAACCGGCCATCGTGGACTCCTTAATGGGCCTGACGCTGCAGGATGTTCGAGAACTCTTCGATAAAGGTCTCGAAGCGGATCGCGAGGCGATCGATATCGTGCGCGTAACGGTTGTACGCGACCACGGCGGGAATCGCGGCGAACAGGCCGATGGCAGTTGCCGTCAGCGCTTCGGCGATGCCGGGCGCGACGTTCGCGAGCGTGGCCTGCTGGACATTCGCGAGGCCGCGGAAGGCGTTCATGATGCCCCACACCGTACCGAACAGACCGATATACGGGCTGACGGAGCCGACGGATGCGAGAAACGCGAGGTTTGCTTCGAGCACGTCCATTTCGCGCTGGAACGCGGCGCGCATCGCGCGGCGAGCGCCGTCGAGAATGGCGCCGGGATCGTTGATCCGCTTTTCCTTGCCTTTCAGAAACTCACGCATGCCCGACTCGAAAATGCGTTCGAGCGCGCCGATCGTGTGACGGTTGTTCGCGGCGCTCTGATATAGCGCCTGCAGGTCGCCGCCCGACCAGAAATCGCGTTCGAAACGTTCAGTCTGCGCCCGTGCGCGGCGAATCGCAAACCACTTGCGGAAGATGAAAGTCCACGACATCAGCGACAGCAGCAGCAGCAGCGCCATCACGGCCTGCGCCAGCAGGCTCGCATTGAGAACGAGGGAAATGATCGACAGATCTTGTGTAGTGTTCATAGAGGTTCGCTGTAACGTCCCGGATGGGGCGTCCGGCTGCAAGGTGGGTCGAAGCGTTCGGTCGGCGTTCAGCCGGCAAACCGGAAGCTTCGGCTGACCCTTCGCCGAACCATGCTTGGTCTTGTTGTGACCGTTACGAGTTCACTGTCCAGCTGACAACGACGCTCAAATATCCGTCGTTGACACACTGGCGCCGTCTGAGGCCGCTCCGCGCCGCAATGCGGCGAGAACTGGCGGAGGAATGGCGGCCGGCCTCATCGAGTTCGAGTCGACACAGCCGACGCGGATCGTGCCCGTTGCCAGCAGCGCGTCGCCGCGCCAGGCTTCCTGAGCGAAATCCACCGATGCGCGGCCAAGCCGTTCGATCCGGCTGACGATGCGCAGCATATCGTCGAGACGGGCGGGCGCGCGATAGTCGAGCGCGGTGCTGCGCACGACGAAAAGCGCTCCCGATTCTTCTGCCAGCTTGCGTTGATCGACGCCGCACGCGCGCAACCATTCGGTGCGCGCGCGCTCGAAAAACTTCAGGTAGTTCGCGTAAAACACGATGCCGCCGGCGTCGGTGTCTTCGTAATACACGCGAATTGGCCAGATAAAGCCGATATCCGCACCGGACTGACTGTCAGACATATTCATAGCCGCGCATTTTACCGGAACGCAATAGAACGCCGCATTTTTGGGCACTCTTGCATGAAATCGTGGCCGGTTTGCGCGGCTGGACGAACACTGCGGCTCTCGGGTGCGACGTGCTCGACGGCTAGCCGCGGTGAATGTTCAGGCCGGCGAATGACTGCGCGACGGGCATCAGCTCGATCGTGTTGATGTTGACGTGCGCGGGGCGCGTCGCGATCCAGTAGATCGAATCGGCGATGTCCTCGGCCGTGAGCGGCTGGACGTTCTGATAGACGGTCGCCGCCTTCGCGTCGTCGCCGCGAAATCGTACGTTCGAAAATTCGGTGCCGCCGCACAGGCCCGGTTCGATGTCCGTCACGCGAATTGGGGTGCCGTGCAGGTCGGCGCGCAGATTCAGGCTGAACTGGCGCACGAACGCCTTGGTTGCGCCGTACACATTGCCGCCCGGGTACGGCCAGGTGGCTGCCACCGACCCGAGATTGAACACGTGCCCGCGATTGCGTTCGATCATGCCCGGCAGAAACGCGCGCGTGACCTGCACGAGACCCGTGCAGTTGGTGTCGATCATCGTCGTCCAGTCGTCGAGCAGCGCGCGCTGCGCGGGCTCGAGGCCGAGCGCGAGGCCGGCGTTGTTGACGAGCACGTCGACGGCGGCGAAATCCGCGGGCAGGGCGGCGGGGACGGTTTCGACGGCCGCGCGGTCGCGCACGTCGAGTTCGAAGGGCAGCAGGTTTTCGCCGAGTTCATCGGCGAGCGCCTGCAAGCGGTCCTTGCGGCGCGCTGTCGCGACGACGCGGTGGCCGCCCTTGACGAAAGCACGCGCGATAGCGGCGCCGAACCCTGCGGACGCCCCGGTGACGAACACGATCATTGCTGTACCCTGGTCGGTGGAGAAAGGCCACAAGCCTACTTCCAATGGGGCGCTGCGGCAACCATGACCCCGTTGCGAGAAGGCACGTTTGCGGGGCAGGCATCGCAGCGCGACGGGACTTTTAGCGGCGGGCGAGGCTCGGTTGCCTATTCGACCCGGTTCCAATAAACTAACGCGCTCACCCCTGCGTGACTGGCGATAGAACTCAACGGCGTCAAGCCTGACGGGTTCAAGGTGGAGCGTCCCACCGTGAAGCGCAGGGTGCCGTTTTGCCGTTCGCCTGGGCAGCCATGTTTCGCGCGCGCTGTCGTTTGCGCTGCCGGTGGTTGTCCTGCCTCGCGTGTGCGGCACCTCCTTCACCCGCCATGTCAAGGCTCCAGACCGCCAGCAGTGCTGCGTACCCACTACGCTCCTTGCACATGACCTGCGCACGATCCGGTCAACCTGAACATACTTAACGGAACCAGCATGTTTGACAGAGCCCAAAGCACCATCGCCAACGTCGATCCGGAAATCTGGAACGCAATCCAGGACGAAAACCGCCGTCAGGAAGAGCACATCGAACTGATCGCGTCGGAAAACTACACGAGCCCGGCTGTAATGGCGGCGCAAGGCTCGCAGCTCACCAACAAGTACGCCGAAGGCTACCCGGGCAAGCGCTACTACGGCGGTTGCGAATACGTCGACGTCGTCGAGCAGCTGGCGATCGATCGGGTGAAGGAGCTGTTCGGCGCTGAAGCCGCGAACGTCCAGCCGAATTCGGGCTCGCAGGCGAACCAGGGCGTGTTCTTCGCGATGTTGAAGCCGGGCGACACGATCATGGGCATGAGCCTCGCACACGGCGGCCACCTGACGCATGGCTCGCCCGTCAACATGTCGGGCAAGTGGTTCAACGTGGTCAGCTACGGCCTGAACGAAGCCGAGGACATCGACTACGACGCAGCCGAAAAGCTCGCGCAGGAACACAAGCCGAAAATCATCGTCGCGGGCGCATCGGCGTTCGCGCTGCGCATCGATTTCGAACGTCTGTCGAAAATCGCGAAGTCGGTCGGCGCGTATCTGATGGTCGACATGGCGCACTACGCCGGCCTGATCGCGGCGGGCGTCTACCCGAACCCGGTGCCGTTCGCCGACTTCGTCACGACGACCACGCATAAGAGCCTGCGCGGCCCGCGCGGCGGCGTGATCCTGATGAAGGCCGAGTACGAAAAGCCGATCAACTCGGCAATTTTCCCGGGCATTCAGGGCGGTCCGCTGATGCACGTGATTGCCGCCAAGGCCGTCGCGTTCAAGGAAGCGCTGTCGCCGGACTTCAAGGAATATCAGCAGCGTGTGGTCGACAACGCGCGCGTGCTGGCTGAAACGCTCGTCAAGCGCGGCCTGCGCATCGTGTCGGGCCGCACGGAAAGCCACGTGATGCTGGTCGACCTGCGCGCGAAGAAGATCACGGGCAAGGCAGCGGAAGCGGCACTGGGCGCGGCGCACATCACCGTGAACAAGAACGCGATTCCGAACGATCCGGAAAAGCCGTTCGTGACGAGCGGCATCCGCCTGGGTTCGCCCGCGATGACGACGCGCGGCTTCGGCACGAAGGAAGCCGAGCAGGTCGGCAACCTGATCGCCGATGTGCTGGACAATCCGGAAGACACGGCTACGATCGAACGCGTGCGCGCGCAGGTCGCCGAGCTGACGCAGCGCTTCCCGGTCTACCGCTAAGCCGCGATGCGCTGCCCCTTCTGCCGGCATGACGATACGCAGGTCGTCGACTCGCGTGTATCGGAGGATGGCGCCGCAATCCGGCGCCGCCGTCGCTGCCCGGCCTGCGATAAGCGTTTCACGACGTACGAGCGCGTCGAGCTCGCGTTGCCCGCAGTCGTCAAGAAGGATGGCAGCCGCACGGAATTCGATCGCCGCAAGATCGTCGCGAGCATGCAACTGGCGCTGCGCAAGCGCCCCGTTGCTGCCGACGCGGTGGACGCCGCCGCGTCGCGCATCGAGTACCAGTTGCTCGGCAGCGGCGAGCGCGAAGTGCGCAGCGAGCGCCTGGGCGAGCTGGTGATGAACGAGTTGCGCGCGCTCGACACTATCGCGTACGTCCGCTTTGCTTCCGTGTACCGGCGGTTCGAAGACGTGTCGGAATTCGAGGACGTCATTGAAGAGTTCCGCCGCACGAACGCTAATGCCGCTCCCGCGAAGCCTTCCCGCAAGCGCTGATTTTTCGCGCATAGGCATTTTCTCTCCCTGAAGTTCAACCGCGAATTCAATCGATGCACGGGCATTGTCGTGCAGGGATTCGTGCGTCCGCCACCTGGCCGTTCGGCTAATTGTGGGTGTTGTCGTGCACCGTTAGAGTCGTCGCGTTCTTGTTGGATATCGAGGAATGCAGATGAATCGGAATGTTCATGCGCGGCACAACTGCCGCGGGTTGACGCTATTCGAAACGCTCGTCGTGATTGCACTGCTCGCGATCATCGCGACGCTGACGGCACCGTCGTTCGTTGCGTGGCATCTGCGCGATCAGGTCGATGCGCGCGCTCGCGAGATGCTGTCCACGCTCAGCTATGCGCGCGGCGAAGCACTACGGCGCGGCACACGCGTGACGGTGTGCCGGATCGATGCCGCGCGGCGCTGTCTCGCCACCGGACAGCCGTGCAAGACGGGCGCCGTCGACTGGTCCTGCGGATGGGCCGTGATGATCGAGCGCGGGGGAGGCCTCTATCCGTTGCGCGTGCAGCCCGACCTCGCGTCGGTCAGCATCGCGGGCGCGCTGACCAGTCTCACCTTCACGCCGCCCGCCGGTCAGGCCAACGGCAGTTTTCGCAGCTTCGATATCGGCCCTCGCGTCGATTCGATTGCGACACAAGGCAAGGACTGGCGCCGCTGCATCCGCATCGCGGCGGGTGGCCGGGCGCGCATTGCCGATGGCGCATGTGGGGCGACGACATGAGGCGCGCGCACAGGGTTTCGTCGTGCGGCCAGTCGCTCGTCGAGGTGCTGATCGCAGTCGCCGTCACGGCCGTGACCGTGCTGGGCTTGATTGCCGTGCAGTTGTCGATTGCGCGCGACGCTCGCGCGATGTCGTATCGCGAGCAGGCGCCGCTCGTCGCCGATGCAGTCGCGGAAGCGGCGCGCGCGCCCGCTGTGAACGACGCCGCACTGGGTCAATGGAAGCTGCGCGCGGCGAGCCTTTTGCCGAAGGGTGATGCTGCCGTCACCGGCTCTTCTGCAGATCTGTCGTTTGCTCGCACGACATGGGTCGCGCAGCCGTTTGCGACTCGCACTACGCCGGGCGCCGCAGACGGGACCGATATGCCTGCGTCGTGCGGCGATGTCGAGGTGCCTCGAGGCGTCCAGTGCGTTGTCATGGCCTTTTCCCGATGAAGCCGCTCGCTTCGTTTTCTCGTGGACGTGGGCGCCGCTCGCGCTTTGCCGACACGTACGGTCACACTCTGCTCGAAATGACAATAGCAATGGCGCTTGGGCTGATCGTGACGGCGGGCGCAGTGTCCCTGTACCACTCGCAGCGAATCGCATTTACGCAAGCCGCCGATGCGGCCCAGATCAACGATGCAGGCATGACCGCGCTGACCTTGATCGGCGGGCAAGTGCAAATGGCGGGCTTCGTTCCCGCTGACATGTCGAACTCGTTCGTTGCACGGCCGGGGCTTTTTGGCTGCACGGGCGGAAGGCCTGTCGGCGCTGACGACAACCTGAGTTGCGAAGCGCTCGCAACTCATTCGGACGGAATCGCAGTGCGCTACATGGCCGACAACGTATCGACATGGCCTTCCACTGCCGGGCTCTCGACGGATTGCCTCGGCCAAGGCGTAACGAAAACGGACGCCAATGCGTCGGGCGTGGCTATCGTCAACCGCTTCTATGCGAAGGTCAGCGGCTCGACGGGCGAACCGGAGTTGTACTGCGAGGGGACGGGCAAGGCGAATTCGTCGCAGCCACTCGTCGAAGGCGTCGAGCGCATGCGCTTGCGGTACTGGCTCGTCGGCGCATTGTCGGCAATCGATGCAGCGGCACTGATGCCCGCACAGTGGGTCAACGTCGTCGCCGTCGACGTTTGCGTGCTCGTTCGGGGGCGCCGCAGACAGCGCAGACGCGATATGTCGATTGCGATGGCGTATCCGTCGTCAGTACGGACAGGCGAGTGCGACGCGCATTCTGGCGGCGCGTCGCGATACGAAACAACGAGGGAGGCGCGGCATGAGCGAAACGGGAGTCAGGCTCGGGCGATGGGCACATCGGCGGGCGCGGAGTCGGGGCGTGGCGCTGCCCGTAGTGCTGCTGATCGCATCGATGATGCCGGCGACGACGGCGGCGTGGTTCGAACAGTCGGTGGCTGTCTCGCGCAACGCGGCGGGCATGCACGATCATCTGGTCGCGTTTCATGCCGCAGACGCGGCGTTGTCGACCTGTGCCAGCAATATCGTCAACGGGTTGGTTTCGGCGATGGCTGGTGTCAATGGCGAGCCGACCGGCTGGAAATCCCAGCCCACTTTCGAATCGAATGCGATTACTCCATTTGCGTCGTGGCCGGCATCGCTGTCGTTCCACGCTCCGCAATGTCTCGTCGAAACGTGGCGCCTCGCGAGTCGGCCCGACGCGCAGGCCTATCTCGTGACGGCGAGGGGCTATGGGCGCAATGCAGATAGATGAAATGTGCTGCAGCACATTTCATCTATTACCGGCTGTAGATCTTTATGTAGAGTAGCAACGTCAAACGCTTCGTGAGCAAGGCGCCTGGTTTGAACTACTG
>NZ_JAGIPX010000159.1:2398-4753 GCF_017814945.1 Paraburkholderia sp. LEh10 | reverse complement strand
CGCAAAACACACCGGTTATAGGATCAAGCCTTACGGGCAATTAGTATCAGTTAGCTGAGCGCATTACTGCGCGTGCACACCTGACCTATCAACGTCCTGGTCTTGAACGACCCTTCAAGGGGCTCGAAGCCCCGGGGATATCTCATCTCAAGGCGAGTTTCCCGCTTAGATGCTTTCAGCGGTTATCTCTTCCGAACATAGCTACCCGGCGATGCCACTGGCGTGACAACCGGTACACCAGAGGTTCGTCCACTCCGGTCCTCTCGTACTAGGAGCAGCCCCCTTCAAATATCCAGCGCCCACGGCAGATAGGGACCAAACTGTCTCACGACGTTTTAAACCCAGCTCACGTACCTCTTTAAATGGCGAACAGCCATACCCTTGGGACCGGCTACAGCCCCAGGATGAGATGAGCCGACATCGAGGTGCCAAACACCGCCGTCGATATGAACTCTTGGGCGGTATCAGCCTGTTATCCCCAGAGTACCTTTTATCCGTTGAGCGATGGCCCTTCCATACAGAACCACCGGATCACTATGACCTGCTTTCGCACCTGCTCGACTTGTCGGTCTCGCAGTTAAGCACGCTTATGCCATTGCACTATCAGCACGATTTCCGACCGTACCTAGCGTACCTTCGTACTCCTCCGTTACACTTTGGGAGGAGACCGCCCCAGTCAAACTGCCCACCATGCACTGTCCCCGACCCGGATCACGGGCCAAGGTTAGAACCTCAAACAAACCAGGGTGGTATTTCAAGGACGGCTCCACGCAGACTGGCGTCCACGCTTCACAGCCTCCCACCTATCCTACACAGACCGGTTCAAAGTCCAATGCAAAGCTACAGTAAAGGTTCATGGGGTCTTTCCGTCTAGCCGCGGGGAGATTGCATCATCACAAACACTTCAACTTCGCTGAGTCTCGGGAGGAGACAGTGTGGCCATCGTTACGCCATTCGTGCAGGTCGGAACTTACCCGACAAGGAATTTCGCTACCTTAGGACCGTTATAGTTACGGCCGCCGTTTACCGGGACTTCAATCAAGAGCTTGCACCCCATCATTTAATCTTCCGGCACCGGGCAGGCGTCACACCCTATACGTCCACTTTCGTGTTTGCAGAGTGCTGTGTTTTTATTAAACAGTCGCAGCCACCAGTTTATTGCAACCCCTTCACCCTCCTGGCGCAGGCCAGTCAAGCTACAGGGGCGTACCTTATCCCGAAGTTACGGTACCAATTTGCCGAGTTCCTTCTCCCGAGTTCTCTCAAGCGCCTTAGAATACTCATCTCGCCCACCTGTGTCGGTTTGCGGTACGGTCAATGTGAAACTGAAGCTTAGAGGCTTTTCCTGGAACCCCTTCCGATTGCTTCGCTCCCTGAGGAGCTCGCGCCACGCCCTTGAATCCCGTGCCCGGATTTGCCAGAGCACCTTCTCCAACGCAGCGACCGGGACTTCCAACACCCGGACAACCTTCCGCGATCCGTCCCCCCATCGCATTTCACACTGGTACAGGAATATTGACCTGTTTCCCATCAGCTACGCATTTCTGCCTCGCCTTAGGGGCCGACTCACCCTACGCCGATGAACGTTGCGTAGGAAACCTTGGGCTTACGGCGAGGGGGCCTTTCACCCCCTTTATCGCTACTCATGTCAGCATTCGCACTTCCGATACCTCCAGCACACTTTCCAGTGCACCTTCGCAGGCTTACGGAACGCTCTCCTACCATGCATATAAATATGCATCCGCAGCTTCGGTATATGGCTTAGCCCCGTTACATCTTCCGCGCAGGACGACTCGATCAGTGAGCTATTACGCTTTCTTTAAAGGGTGGCTGCTTCTAAGCCAACCTCCTGACTGTTTTAGCCTTCCCACTTCGTTTCCCACTTAGCCATATTTGGGGACCTTAGCTGGCGGTCTGGGTTGTTTCCCTCTTGACACCGGACGTTAGCACCCGATGTCTGTCTCCCGTGATTGCACTCTTCGGTATTCGGAGTTTGCTATGGCGAGGTAATCCGCAATGGACCCCTCAACCATGACAGTGCTCTACCCCCGAAGGTGATACACGAGGCACTACCTAAATAGTTTTCGGAGAGAACCAGCTATTTCCAGGTTTGTTTAGCCTTTCACCCCTATCCACAGCTCATCCCCTGACTTTTCAACGTCAGTGGGTTCGGTCCTCCAGCACGTGTTACCGTGCCTTCAACCTGGCCATGGATAGATCACCTGGTTTCGGGTCTACACCCAGCGACTGAATCGCCCTGTTCGGACTCGCTTTCGCTACGCCTGCCCTAATCGGTTAAGCTCGCCACTGAATGTAAGTCGCTGACCCATTATACAAAAGGTACGCCGTCACCCC
>NZ_JAGIPX010000159.1:0-2298 GCF_017814945.1 Paraburkholderia sp. LEh10 | reverse complement strand
GATAACATCCGCTACAGGCTGAGTTTTCGCGTTGTGCCGTATTCCAGGTTCGTCTTTCGATGAACTCAAAAATACATTCGATACAATCACAACCCTGATTCACCTACTCACACCCATCTCTAAGTGCTTTCAGATAAATCTCTTTACTACTTCTTCCTGATTGTTAAAGAACGACAGCCGATATAAAGCGCTATGCTTTAAATCATTCGCTGACTGGCTCAATTGCCAATGCGTAACGCTCGGTGCAGCGCGCTGCACACCGAACACTAGGCATTGGGAATTGGTGGAGGATGACGGGATCGAACCGACGACCCCCTGCTTGCAAAGCAGGTGCTCTCCCAGCTGAGCTAATCCCCCGCAGTCCGTTTCGCCCAAGGGATGCTCACCCATCACACCGCAGACAACGTGGTGGGTCTGGTTGGATTCGAACCAACGACCCCCGCCTTATCAAGACGGTGCTCTAACCGACTGAGCTACAGACCCCTCAAAGCCTGTCTTCATCACAACAGCCGACAAGTGTGAGCGCTCAACCTTGAGACGCTTAAGCTCTGGAAAGGAGGTGATCCAGCCGCACCTTCCGATACGGCTACCTTGTTACGACTTCACCCCAGTCATGAATCCTACCGTGGTGACCGTCCTCCTTGCGGTTAGACTAGCCACTTCTGGTAAAACCCACTCCCATGGTGTGACGGGCGGTGTGTACAAGACCCGGGAACGTATTCACCGCGGCATGCTGATCCGCGATTACTAGCGATTCCAGCTTCACGCAGTCGAGTTGCAGACTGCGATCCGGACTACGATCGGTTTTCTGGGATTGGCTCCACCTCGCGGCTTGGCAACCCTCTGTTCCGACCATTGTATGACGTGTGAAGCCCTACCCATAAGGGCCATGAGGACTTGACGTCATCCCCACCTTCCTCCGGTTTGTCACCGGCAGTCTCCCTAGAGTGCTCTTGCGTAGCAACTAGGGACAAGGGTTGCGCTCGTTGCGGGACTTAACCCAACATCTCACGACACGAGCTGACGACAGCCATGCAGCACCTGTGTTACGGCTCCCTTTCGGGCACTCCCACCTCTCGGCAGGATTCCGTACATGTCAAGGGTAGGTAAGGTTTTTCGCGTTGCATCGAATTAATCCACATCATCCACCGCTTGTGCGGGTCCCCGTCAATTCCTTTGAGTTTTAATCTTGCGACCGTACTCCCCAGGCGGTCAACTTCACGCGTTAGCTACGTTACCAAGCCAATGAAGGCCCGACAACCAGTTGACATCGTTTAGGGCGTGGACTACCAGGGTATCTAATCCTGTTTGCTCCCCACGCTTTCGTGCATGAGCGTCAGTATTGGCCCAGGGGGCTGCCTTCGCCATCGGTATTCCTCCACATCTCTACGCATTTCACTGCTACACGTGGAATTCTACCCCCCTCTGCCATACTCTAGCCCGCCAGTCACCAATGCAGTTCCCAGGTTAAGCCCGGGGATTTCACATCGGTCTTAGCGAACCGCCTGCGCACGCTTTACGCCCAGTAATTCCGATTAACGCTCGCACCCTACGTATTACCGCGGCTGCTGGCACGTAGTTAGCCGGTGCTTATTCTTCCGGTACCGTCATCCTCCAGGGGTATTAGCCCCGAAGTTTTCTTTCCGGACAAAAGTGCTTTACAACCCGAAGGCCTTCTTCACACACGCGGCATTGCTGGATCAGGGTTGCCCCCATTGTCCAAAATTCCCCACTGCTGCCTCCCGTAGGAGTCTGGGCCGTGTCTCAGTCCCAGTGTGGCTGGTCGTCCTCTCAGACCAGCTACAGATCGTCGCCTTGGTAGGCCTTTACCCCACCAACTAGCTAATCTGCCATCGGCCGCCCCTTGAGCGCGAGGCCTTTCGGTCCCCCGCTTTCATCCTCAGATCGTATGCGGTATTAATCCGGCTTTCGCCGGGCTATCCCCCACTCCAGGACACGTTCCGATGTCTTACTCACCCGTTCGCCACTCGCCGCCAGGCCGAAGCCCGCGCTGCCGTCCGACTTGCATGTGTAAGGCATGCCGCCAGCGTTCAATCTGAGCCAGGATCAAACTCTTCAGTTCAAACCTGTTACTGTTTTCGGTCTCTTGCGAAACCGGTCGCTCACTCAAAATCACTGACGAATGGTTCACCTGGATTTCTCAACCCAGTCAAACCTTCCTCAATTTCTTTCGTGTGAGACTCGATTACTTTCGCTTCTCCGGCGGTCCGAAAACCGCCGCGCGCTCGCCATCGAGCACCCACACTTATCGGCTGTTGATTTTTAAAGAACATTCGC
>NZ_JAGIPX010000158.1 GCF_017814945.1 Paraburkholderia sp. LEh10 | reverse complement strand
ATTATGCAAATCTCACTGGGTCTGTCACTGCGGCATGACTCAAGCAAAACGGTCTCCGGGAATCCCGGGGCGGTTCAGCGGGAATTGGGCGCCGCATTGCCGGAAGACGATGTCATTCAGCCTGAAATCATCGAGGTTCCCTCCGGACCGAAGGAGTGGTGCGCCTTCAACGGCGATGCAGCGCTCAAGGCGTTTGCAGTAGCGAAGTTATAGAACGAAATGACGCAGAACCGAGTGAGCAGGCCGGCGGGAATCCTTGCAGGTAGTCAGGAATTCGAGGCAGTCATGGGAATGCCGGCAATGTTGGGCGATTTGCTCGATCCTTTCGTGAGCCGGACGAATCGGGGAAGCAGGCGGCGAGGGAAGTCGATATTGCGCGCGTACTGAATATCGTCGAAGACCTTCCGGTTGGGCGCGATCTCGGCCCGGCCGTGATTGGCGCGGTGTATGACCTGATGTACGTCTCCCCACGGGCCATTCCGTGGTATCTCGATAGCGCTGAGGGGGGCGATTTGATTGCCGAGCTTGCACGCCTTCATGGTCGGCAATGCGCGGGGGCGTTGTGGCGGAGAACGCGCGGCGCGAGTCGTACCCGGCGCTGCCCATGCCGCGCATGACCAAACACCTACATGCTCAATGGCGAAAAGGATCCGCAGGAATCATCGCGTCGGTGAAGAACGGCCTGTATGCGGTGAACTTCGGCGGCGGCCAGGTCGACACCACGAACGGCAAGTTCGTGTTCTCGGAGTCCGAGGCGTACATGATCGAGAACGGCAAGATCATCTGCTCGGTGAAGGGCGCGACGCTGATCGGCAGCGGCCCGGAATCGCTGAAGTACGTGAGCATGATCGCAACGACATGTCGCTCGACACGGGCGTCGGCGTATGCGGCAAGGAAGGCCAGAGCGTGCCGGTCGGCGTCGGCCAGCCGACCCTGCGGATCGACAAGATGACGGGCGGCGGCGTTGTTGCCTGAATACTTAGGAATTTCCATGCCGCCTACTGCAACGATTCAGGATCCAAAGGACTACAGCATCAACCGCCGATTCTTCCGGCGCTTCCTCGGATTGGCGCGTCCATATTGGACGCGACCGCGTGCGTGGCGTTCGTGGCCCGTGTTGGGTGCATGTACTGCCTTTTCGATCGTTGACACACACGGCACGGATGCTTTGTCCATCCTTGACCCGTTGTACGGCGGCCGCCCTGAACTCCGCCGTATATGCCTAGTTTGGTACCTTGAACGTTGTTTTTTCCTTCTTTCAGATCGAGTTTACACGCGATCCGCTGGAAGTCGAAATTTCGGGGGAAGCTCAGTCAGGCAGTGCGAAAGACGAGACTGCTTCGCGAAGGATGGCGACCTGATCCCTGAGCGAGTGCGCAGCCGCGGCGGCCTGCTCGACCAGTGCAGCATTCTGCTGGGTCACCTGGTCCATCTCTCCTATGGCACGGTTCACCTGTTCTATGCCTGCACTCTGTCCGCGAGACGCATGACTGATCTCTTCCAGGATTTCATTCACGCGCCCTACCGATGCGACGATTTCCGTCATCGTGGAGCCGGCGTTGGCGACGAGCGCAGCGCCTTCTTCGACGCTGACTGTCGACGTCCCAATTAGCGCCTTGATTTCCTTCGCCGCTGTTGCTGAGCGTTGCGCGAGGCTTCGCACTTCTGCCGCAACGACCGCGAAGCCGCGCCCCTGCTCACCCGCACGCGCAGCTTCGACGGCTGCGTTTAACGCGAGGATGTTGGTCTGGAATGCGATTCCGTCGATTACTCCAATGATGTCGCCGATCTGCCTTGAACTGTTCGTGATGTCGCCCATTTTACGGATCACGTCGTCGACGACGCTGCTGCCGCGGGTCGCAATGTCTGTGGCTTGGCTCGCCAGAATGGCGGCCATGACCGCGCTGTCGGCGTTGTGCTTCACATTCACGGTCATCTCGTCTATGCTCGATGCAGTCTGCGTTAACGCAGCCGCTTGTTCTTCCGTGCGTTGCGACAGATCCGTGTTGCCAGCTGCGATTTCGACTGCTCCGACATTGATATTCTCAGCACTGTCGGCCACTCGCGAGATGGCATCGATGAGCCCTCTCTGCATCACGTTCAGCGCACGCAACAAGCTCTCTCCTTCGCGATGCATGACCGGGATGGGAGTGGCAAGATCACCACGCGCCATGCGTTGTGTGGTCGCGACCGCCACTTCTAGGTCGCCGCCGAGAGAGTGCTTTATGCTTCGCAAGACGAGTAACATCATAACAGTGCAGGCGACTCCTAGGGCAACAGTGATTCCAATCCAGCGGACAATGTCGTTGAAGAACGCTTTTTGGACGTCATCCATGTACATGCCGGTGATGAGAATCCAATCCCAAGACTCGAAGCGAAGCGCGTAGCTGGTTTTTGGTACAGATGCCTCACTCCCCGGTTTGGTCCACAGATATTCGACGAACCCGCCTTTACTCTGGCTAGCCACGTTCGCCAAATCGACGAAGAGGTGCTTGCCAGCCTTGTCGGTGAAGTTTGACATGTTCTTGCCGACGAGTTCAGGCTTGAATGGGTGCATTAACGCCATCGACTGAGAATTGATAACAGTAAGGTATCCGTCGGTGCCATACCGAATCGACGAAAGCACTTCCAAGGCCTGCTTCTTCGCATCATCCTCCGAGATCGTATGCTGCTGCGAAAGCTGGTAATAATGGCTTACGATCGAGTTGGCTTCTTCGATTAGCAACGAAAGCTGTTCTTGACGATCCAAGATCGTCGTCGATCGGTGTTGCCACGCGCCGAACAAGATAATCATGATGATGCCCACCCACAGGATGACGATCGTCGAGGTGAGTTTTCTGTTGAGAGTCATGGCGTAGGCCTCTTTTCCGTTTATTGGAGACACCCCTTCCTTCGCCATCGGATGCAGCGTCGGACTCGTCGGCTTGTTCGTCAATGTGGTCGTAAGCAAATGCTTCCACGTCGCGGAGCTCCACCTCGTGCCGACTGCGCGGCCGACTCTACAGAGCTAACGAAAGTTACAAGGTATCGAACCGCACATCTTCAGCTTCGCTTGCGACGCAGAACACGATCACTGATATCGGCCAATCTCTCGAAAAACTACCGTCATCCAATCCTGAATATTGCGTAAGGATTCGCCTAGTCACTGAGGTGTGCACCAAATAGTGCGCAATGGTTGTACGAGCATGAAGAGAAAAACGATGCCAGAAAGCTGGATGGAGCCACGCAGGCGCGCGTGAGGAAAATGATCGTGCAAGCGGTGTGTAGCGCGATGAGATGCAGATGAGATGCAGACTGCGGCGGCGAACATTTACAGTGTGAGCCTGCGAGTGTTGAGCAAATGGATGACGCTATGATCTCGGCGATATCCAGTGGTGGGACGTTGAGCTTCGTGGTGTTCGAGGGGACGTTCAAAACGTGACGTTCATCGAATTTATGAAACGTCTGCGCAAACAGGCTACCCGCAAGCTATCCTGATCGTTGACGGATGTCCGGTACATCGATCGGTCCATGGCTGTCAGGCGCTTCGTCGTTGACAACGCAGAAGGCCTGCGTCTTATTCGGCTTCCGAAATATTGCCCGGAACTAAACCTGGACGAACTGCTCAATCAGGAACGGCCGCACGAGGTCCTGCTCGCGAAGCTGCGCGAGGCCGACCGGATTGACTGATCCCGTGTAGTCGTCGATTTCCGCGCGGTTGGCGCAGGCCAAAAACGGGACCGAATTCCACCGACCGTGCGCGACCAGGTTCAAAGCACCACCTCATTACCGAAGCGTCCCGCTCGCGGCAATTCTCACCGGCGCCAACCGCCATCACCCAGCTTCACGCGCTGGTTGACACCATCCCGCCCATTGCTGGCGAGCGAGGCCCGCCACTTTCGACGCCCCGGATCGTTCAGGGCGACCGGGGATACGATCACGACAAATACCGCCGTCCGCTACACGCGGCCGGTATCGCCACTCAAATCACCCAACTTGGCGGGCCTTACGGCAGCGGACTGGGCAAAACACGCTGGTTGTCGAGTGCACCATCTCATGGCTTCACAACTTTCGACGACTGCGCATCCGCTTCGAACGTCCTGCATTCATCCATGAAGCCTTCATGAAAAACGCCTGTTGCATCATCTGCTGGTGAAAACTGAAGAACTCATCTTCTTAACCCTTGTTGGTTCAGATTCTGCCAGGCGCGAAGATATAAGGGATTACGAAGTCCACTTGATATGAAAAACTAGGTAAAGCCTTTCCATAAAAAACTATAGCTCAAGTTGATGGGCACTGTTTTCGACCGACTGGACCGCGCCAATCATGTTGGCCGGCCGTGCTGCTTGACGCTGTCCAACCGACACTTGCGGTTTGTTGTGATTGTCGGATTTGAGACACGAAATGTTGGAGGCGAGCGCTGTTTTCATGTACATGCACGAGTTGGCGCACATTTTGCGTCTGGGAAGCGGTCAAGCGGACCAAATGGAGAGTGAGAAGTTACGTGCCTATTAACAGCTGAACGACGCTGAACGACGCGATCTGCTTCGACCGATGCAATCCCGTTGTCTTTTGTCAAACGCGCCATGAACCACGAATGTTCTATGAAGAATGCCCGACTCATGGAGCTAACGTAGCGCGGTATTGTTGGTGTTTAAAGGGATGCGCGCCACTTATGCGTGTTCATGCGGAGGTATTGGCCAAACGAGTTGTTGGAGTGATTCGTGGCGTTCGTGTATGCCAGTGCTACTCGCAGCAACAGTACGAAGAAGTCCGGTTTGAAAAACAAGAGTCACATTTTTGGCTTCAAGCATCCCTCGAATACGTAGTCGGCCTTGAACAATTCGAAGCGCCTTGTACAACAAGGGTTTGAAGCGGAAAGTGGTTGATGCATTTGCAGGAA
>NZ_JAGIPX010000157.1 GCF_017814945.1 Paraburkholderia sp. LEh10 | reverse complement strand
CGGATAGAAGTTCGTTCCGGTACTGGCTGGAACGCTCGTCACACCCCGACCCTGGATCAGACGTTAATCACACGAAGATGGCAACATGAAACCCGATCCGTACGCCCGACGATGCAGAAGGCTTGACAAACGAGTCCCCATAGAAGCGGACAATTGAACTTGGCCGGCACGCGGACATTTGAATCTGGCTTTGACACTGTATGTAGTTGATTCACAATCGGATCCTCCCGTGTACCGCGGCACCGCGATGGCTCGCCCCCTCAATCTGCGAGTTGTCGCGCGTCTGTCACGAGATAACAGTACTGTATTTACATACAGTACTCTGGGAGGCGACGATGGAGCATCTGATCAGGGTCTATAACGAGCAGGACCGGCAAACGCTCGAATGGCTGCGTCGGCATGTCAGTGACGCCGCGATTGCCGCCGCCGTTGAGCGTTGTGCAGGGTCAGGCAAACCCTGCCTTTCCTCGGTCTGCCGACAGCTGGGCGTCAAAACTCCCGGATTCCATGTGCCGCGGCGGGAGAACCCGAGTCCGGTCGCCGAACAATCCCTGGCGGCCATCCGACGCATTCTCGCCGCCCACATGGCGTCGACGGTCGCGAGCCCGGTGGTATCACGCTAGTCGCGCAGCGGCGGACGTTGCCGCCGCTGCCGCGCTCAAGGAGGCGCTACCATCGATGAACGCCAATCCGGCCACGAGTTATGGTGCTGTTCGTACTGGCGCAGTGACTCTGTCGATAAGGCGTTCAATTACCTGCATTTGCGGGCGCTCTCCCCTCCAGTCCCAGCAGCCATCCGGGTTGGCTTTGACCCATCCGACGTGGAGGAAGGGACTGGCGGGTGGCACGGCGCAAGCTTCCTCGGGCACTGGGACGTCGGGCTGCGCTGCCGGATAGACATCGATCGCATGGTAGTACTTCGCCCAACTGTTGTCGCCGGCCGTGACGGAATCATTGATGTTCTGCTTGCAGCCATGCGGGGCGGACCCGGCACGTAACGCGGGCGCGTTTGAGCGTCGAGGCCCGGTAAAGGGTCACCACACGATTGGCTGGGGAGTGGTGTCGCGCGTACACATAAACATGTGTAACACGCAAATACGTGCTAGGATATCCGTAGCTGTTCATGGAGGGAAAACCATGCCCGAAACCGTCAATTTCACCGGAGCGGTCGATCGTGATCTGCTCAAACGCGCCAAAATCCTGGCGGCCAAGTCCGACACCTCCGTCAATGCGCTATTCAACGCCGAGTTGCGGTATCTGGTCGAGACGTTCGAAGCGGCGGAAGTCAGCGGTAACGAAAATTTCCGCACCCTGCTCGACTTCTCACTGGGCCGTCTTGACGACGGCCAGGCAATGGAAGCGCTCGGGATCGACAGTGACGAGGACCTGTTCTTACTCATGGCACAGGCGCATCTACCGATGCCCCGACTGCCGGAAGCGAGAACCCGCAGCATGGTTGATGACCTCAATGCCTTGCGCAAATAGCAATGGCGAACGCGGACGTTACGCTGTTGCCCGATGCCGGGCCGTTGATCACCCTCGCCTATGCAGACGCGCTGGACTTGCTGCTAATGCCGGGATGGTCCGTCGCACTGGTTGACATGGTGCTGCACGAAGTCACGCGTAACAGTACGCCGACGAGTGAACAGATCGCCGGTTGGGTCCGCCAGCACGGTGTTCCCGTACTCGGCACCAAGGTGTACAGGCATCACACGCAGACAGGTACCGTAGCGGCGCCCGCGCGGAAATCAAATCTCGGTGAGCTGGCTGTTCAGGAAGCGATGAACGAGTTCGCCCTTACCCCGGTACGCACCGGCGTGTTCCTGTTCGAGGATCACCGCATCGCTCGCTCAAGCTTCCTGCTGCCCTCTAACTGCCGGAAGGTATCAACGCGCGCCTTTCTGATCTTCCTCGAACAGCAAAAACTTATCGAATCGGCGAGCGCTATCGAGCGCCGCGCGATTCACGCCGGGCGACATTTTTCGAAACTGCGCTTTCCGCCAGAGTAGCGACCATGCATGACCATGCCGCAGTCGCACACGATTCCGCGATCCCGTTCATACGCCGGCTGGCAGCCTGACCTGCTGTCATGCTCGCGACGTTCGTCGGCCAACCTGTCGAGGAGAATGTATTGGCATATCCAGTTCGCGACGATTCAGCATCCCGCGTGATCGCGGTTACGTCAAAGACCGGCCGCCGCGTGCCAAAGGGAAAAACCCAGGCCGCAGCGATACCGCTGGACGTCGCGTCGATGGCGCGCCACGACGAGGAGCGTCAACGGCAGATGCGCGCGCTGATCGCGCTTGGCCGTGAGCGCGGCTATCTCACCCACGCGGACATCAACGATCACCTGCCCGACAACTTTACGCAAACTGCTGCGATGGAGACGATCGTCAGCACCTTTGGCGACATGGGGGTCGCAGTGCACGAGCAGGCGCCGGACGCGGAGACGCTCCTGCTGAACGACGCCGGGCCTGCCGTGGCCTCCGACGATCAGGCGGACGAGGAAGCGGAAGCTGCCCTGTCGACCGTCGATTCCGAATTCGGCCGCACCACGGATCCGGTCCGCATGTACATGCGTGAGATGGGCGCCAGCGAACTGCTGACCCGCGCCGGCGAAATCGGGATCGCAAAACGCATCGAGGACGGCCTGCAGGACATGATTCAGGCGATCGCTGCGTGTCCGTCGGTCGTGTCCACGATTCTTGCCGATGTGGACCGCATCGTCGCCGGCGAACTGCGTATTGACGAACTGGTCGATGGCGTCAGCGACGACGTGGACGAAAGCGGAATGACGCTGGAGTCTGAAGAAGATGATGTGGAAACACCCCCCGCCGACCATGACCCGGACGGTGACGATGTTGAAACGGACGCCGGGGATCCGGAGAAAGCGAACGCAGCGCGCCTCGAACAACTCACGAATGACAGTCTTGCGGTTTTCGCGCGTGTGAGGGCACTGTTCGAGCAGTTGGCGGATGTGCCCGTTACCGGCAACGCCCGTTCCGCGGCTGTTGCGCGCGTGTGCCCGGAGATCCAGCGCGAGCTGGCGCCGATCCGCTTTACGGCCCGAACCATCGACCGCCTGTGCACCAGTGTGCACGAACAAGTCACTGAGATTCGTGCGATCGAGCGCAACATCCGGGAGATCGCCGTCGACCGTTGCGGCATGCCACACGAGGCGTTTGTCGAGTCGTTCCCGGGCCACGAGACCGACCTTGAATGGACCAGCCGCATGGCGGCGACACCGCGGCCGTTTGGCGCCGCCCTCGAGCGACATCTGCCGGCCATTCAGGTCGGGCAGCAGAAACTCACTGACATCGAGGCCAGGGTCTCGCTGCCGCTCCAGCAACTCAAGCAGATCAACCGCCAGATGAGTGCCGCGGAGTCGAAAATGCGGCAGGCCAAGCGGGAGATGATCGAGGCGAATCTTCGTCTTGTCATTTCAATTGCCAAGAAATACGTGAACCGCGGCATGCCGTTCCTGGATCTGATCCAGGAAGGCAATATCGGCCTGATGAAGGCGGTGGACAAGTTCGAATACCGGCGCGGCTGGAAGTTTTCGACGTACGCCACCTGGTGGGTCCGGCAGGCTGTCACGCGCGCGCTTGCCGATCAGGCGCGGACCATCCGTGTACCGGTGCACATGACCGACGCGATCAACAAGCTGAACCGGATATCGCGGGAAATCCTGCAGCAGACGGGCAATGACGCGCATCCCGCCGTCCTCGCCGAGCGCATGGAGATGTCCGAGGAAAAGGTACGCGGTATCCTCAGGATCGCGAGGCAACCTGTGTCGCTCGAGACCCCGGTGGGTGACGATGCTGACGCGACGCTCGGAGACATGATTGAGGATGTGTCTGCGAGTTCACCCGCAGAATCCGCGATCCACGCGAGTATGCGCGCCGCGATCGATGAGGCGCTCGACGGGTTGTCGCCGCGCGAGGCCAAGGTCCTGCGGCTGCGATACGGGCTTGATACGACCTCTGAGCACACGCTTGAAGAGGTCGGCAGGCAGTTCGACGTGAGCCGCGAGCGGATCCGTCAGATTGAGAGCAAGGCGATGCGCAAGCTGATGCATCCCGGTCGGGCAGACAAGTTGAGACACTTTTTCGAGCGCTGAGCAAAGAACTGAACTGCGGTGGCGCATTAACGGAACGACACAATGAACAAAGCAAGCGCGGGCAAGGCCGAACGCAAGATCTCCGAGACGATTCTGGACTTCGGGGAGCCGCTTCTGTCCGAGGCCGTCACCGAAGACACGCCGATCGCCGCGGTGCGCGAGCTATACAAGCTGGTGGTGCTTGTCTGGAACGCACATGTTGCAGCCACCCCCCGCTGGGGAGATCCCGGCCATCTGCAGATGCTGCAGCAGATGGCCTCCTCGCCGCAGATGCCATCGCAAGCGCGTGCCTGGATCGGCAAACTCTCACAACGATGGCGGGAGAAGTTCTCCGACGCCAAATACTGTGTTGCAGAATGGCACGTCAAGATCAAGGATGACGATACCCTGAGCTTTTTCTGCGACGCCCGGGAGGCGCCGCGGCGCTAATACGTCTCGAGTAGCGAGATCACGGCACTTGTGGGTAATCCGTTCTGCCGGAATATCCGGTACATCATCGTAATCTCGTGCAGGGCAAGGAAGCCACGCCAGATCACGGTAGGACCGGGCGGATGTCATGCTTTCGTGCGAGATAGCCACCAAGTTTTGCGATCCACAAGACGACCTGTGCAAGCGACGGTGGCGATGGGCCAGTTCTTCGTACGGCGCGATGCCGACGGCACCATGCGCTGGTGGCTGACCGTGCACGGCAAGGGCGACCGGGACCGCCTGGTGCCGGCCACGCGCGAACTGATGGCGGAGCTCACGCGCTACCGGCAATCGTTCGGGATGACGGCCCTGCCCTCACCCGG
>NZ_JAGIPX010000156.1 GCF_017814945.1 Paraburkholderia sp. LEh10 | reverse complement strand
ATGCAGCGTGTCATGGATGCGGTGATCACCATCCAGATCCTGCGCAACGGGTACGACACTTCTGTATAACGAGATGGATTAAAGGGGGTTGTTATCCATTGAGTCCGTTGTAATCGGTAGGTGGCCGCTGTCGGCGGAAGGTGTATGTGGCCACCCAGCACTGAACACGATCGCGGCTTTTCCACAAAAAAGGTCGCCAACTAATCCAGAGGGAATTATGAAAGGGCTTTTTATCGCATTCGCCTTGGCCGTTGCGGCATCTGGCGCGCATGCTAAAGACTGGAAAGAGATCCGCTTCGGCACCGATCCTTCCTATGCGCCATTCGAATCGAAAGCTGTCGATGGCAAGCTGGTCGGGTTTGATATTGATCTCGGCAATGCAATTTGCGCCAAGTTGCAGGCGAAGTGCGTCTGGGTTCAGAACGATTTCGACGGCATGATTCCCGCGCTACAAGCGAAGAAGTTCGACGGCGTTCTGGCTGCCATGGGCGTCACCGAGGCACGGCAAAAGCAAATCGCTTTCTCCGACAAGATCTACAATTTGCCAACCCGTCTTATCGCTAAAAAGAATTCCGGCCTGCAGCCGACAGCAGCGTCGCTTAAGGGCAAGCACGTCGGTGTTGAACAGGGCTCCACTGCAGAGGCCTATGCCAAGGTTCACTGGGAGTCGGCTGGCGTCGTTGTGACCTCGTACCAAAACCAGGACCTCGTATATCAAGACCTGCTTTCCGGCCGACTCGATGCGAGCCTGCAAGATGCAGTGCAGGCCGAGCTTGGTTTTCTCGGTCAGCCGAAAGGGCATGACTTTGCATTCGCCGGTGCACCGGTGGACGACCCGAAAATCTTGGGAACTGGTTCTGCGATCGGCTTGCGGAAGGAAGACGTCGACTTGAAACAGGCGATCAACAAGGCCCTGGCTGAAATCATTCAGGACGGCACGTATAAGAGTCTAGAGAAGAAATATTTTACCTTCGATATTTACTGAGATTCGGTTAACTCCTGCGCGACTCGCTGCATGGACCGGCCATGAGTGAGTCCGTCATGACAGCGTCCCTTTCGTTGGAAATGACGCAATAGGAACCGCACGCCGCAAAACGAAAAAAGAACCAGTCTCGAAAACACCGAGACCCGGCTCATTATTGGATCAGGAGACGCGTAATGTTTTTGCAGGGCTTTGGGCCGTTGATTCTTGAGGGCGCCTGGGCGACCACGAAGCTTGCGCTATTGTCGCTACTGTTGTCTATGTTAATCGGTCTAATCGTTGCGAGTTCCAAAGTTTCTCGCAGCCGGATGCCGCGCTATCTGGCTTATGCATATACCACGCTGATTCGCAGCGTACCGGACTTGCTGGTGATGCTACTGCTGTTCTATAGCCTGCAATTGGGCCTGAACGAAGTCACAGAGTGGCTGCAAGTGCGCCAAATCGACATTGATCCGTTCGTTGCCGGCGTTCTGACGCTTGCGTTCATCTATGGCGCCTACTTCACCGAAACCTTCCGTGGTCCGTTTGAGGTCGTACCGCGCGGGCAGACGAGGCTGCCATCGCCTACGGTTTGAGCCGATGGCAGGCATTCATGCACGTGATTTTCCCCCAGATGATGCGTTTCGCGCTGCCCGGCATCGGGAACAACTGGCAGGTATTAATGAAGGCAACCGCCCTGGTGTCTATCATCGGCCTTAGTGACGTCGTAAAGGTCACGCAGGACGCCGGAAAAAGTTCCATGCAGTTGTTTTACTTCAGCGTAAGCGCTAAATCCACCACACCCGATGGAGAATCGTTTACAACCGACAGGCGAGCGCGGCCGCATCGCGGCGGTCTGGCGTGACCGGCGATGTCCACGACTGCACTTGGGTGCTGCGTGCCGTTTCATGGGTGGCGCGCTAATTGGTAGATCAGCTCGTGCTTGTTTCGGCTTGCCGTTTCGCGTAGTTGAACGGCAGCAGGTCGCTAATGTCGGCGTGCGGTGCACGCTGAGGCAGCTCTCTCAACACGTGCAGCAGCCAGGCGTGGGGTTCAACGCCGCAGGCCCGGCACGTCAGCATCAAACTATAGACCATCGCACTCGCTTTCGCACCATCCGTAGTAGAACTGAAGAGCCAGCTCTTGCGACCTGTACAGAATGGCCTTATATCGCGCTCTTATCCGCGTATCGGAATTATGCAAGCTTCTGCGCACCGGCCGTATTTATGATCCGTGGGGTTGTCACGGCCGGCACGGCCTTGAATGGGCGTCAGGCGGTCTGGGCATTGACGAAAATGAGCGCCCAGATGCGTGTCATGAAGCGAGCATAATCATAGCCTGTCAAGGAAGGCCAAAAGATCGCTTGGCGGGCGGAACCGCCGCTTTCTGTACTGAACCGGTTGAATGGCGTTGAGCGCCCTCTGCTTCATGGCCAGGTCAGCTTCGATATACAGTAAGAGGCCAGTTCAAAAATCCTGCTCAGCACGCCTGAAGATGTTCCAACAAACGAGCGAGCATCCGAATTTCAGAAATGCTTCGTGAATGTCAGCGCGACGATCGAAGCGGGTACGGAGACGGCGGAAGTTGTGGAGCCACGAATGAGTCCGTTCAACGACCCAGCGGAACTTACCCAAACCGCTGCCATGTTCAGTTCGGCGCCTTGCGATCACCGGCTTGATGCCGCGATCACGCAAGCGTTCTCGGTGCGATTCAGAATCGTAGCCGCGATCGGCGTAGAGGACGTTGGGCTTGCGAAGCGGTCGTCCGCGCGAGCCGCGGATCGGTGGAATCGCGTCGACCAGCGGCAGCAACTGGGTGACGTCGTTGCGGTTTGCTTCGGTCACAATCACGCTGACCGGCACACCGTTGGCGTCTACGAGGATGTGATGTTTGGAACCCGGGCGCGCGCGATCCGTGGGGTTCGGGCCAGTTTTTCGCCCGCCCCAACAGCTCGCACCGACGATGAATCGACCGCAGCATATGAGAGGTCGAGCTGGCCAGCCGCACGCAGCTTGTCGAGCAGCAACTCGTGCAGCCGATCCCACACGCCAGCCTTTTGCCAGTCGTCCAATCGTCGCCAGCAAGTTGCGCCCGAGCCGAAACCTAGCCGGGTCGGCAAGTGGTTCCAGCGGATGCCCGTCTTGAGCACAAACAGGATGCCGTTGAGCGCTGCGCGATCCGATACACGCGGACGCCCCGGGTCGCTCTTCGCGCGTGGCTTTACGACAGGCAGCAACGGCTCGATCAGTTTCCACAATTCGTCATCAATGATCGGCGCTTGCATCCTTGGAATTCCGTTGTTCAGGTGCCCAAGGTTAAGGAAGGTCTGCAAAAGTCCTGGCGTTGACAGGCAGGTGAACTATCCTGGGTAGCAGGGGGATGTTTATGGAGAGAGTCGATGACGCAACTCGGTCTTGGTCTGGATCTGACGACAAAGCGCACACGCAAGCGGGAGTTCCTGAATGAGATGGACCGTGTAGTGCCGTGGCCAAGGCTGATTGCGCTGATTGGGCGGCGACAATTATCTTGGCCGGTCGTTGACGATTGTTTTGGCCGGTGGTGAGGAGTCGCAGGCGGCGTAGCCGCCGGAGACGACGAGCCACCGGCAGCGCTGTGTCGGCGGGGCTTTAGGATGGGCTGATCGAAGCTTAAAGAAGAAGCGGTCAGCTCATGTCTGGAACCCGCATCACCGACCAACAGGTTCGTCTCTACATGAACAAGCGCAAACATCATTCGCAGGAAGTGGCGGCCGCCAAGACCGGCATCAGCGTGCGTACGGCACGCCGCATCGAACGTGATGCAACCTTGCCATCCCAGAAGCCACGGCATTCGTGGCGGACCCGTCCCGATCCGTTCGCCGAGGTCTGGGATAGCGAAGTCGTGCCGTTGCTGCGCAACGCGCCCCACCTGATGGGCATCACAATCCTGCGCAAACTGCAGGATGATCATCCGGATCGTTATCCCGATAGCATGCGACGTACGCTAGAACGACGTATTCGCCAGTGGCGGGCTCTTGAGGGTCCCACCCAGGAAGTGTTCTTCCCTCAGGAGCATCAGCCCGGCGTGCGCGGACTGTCGGACTTCACAGATATGAGCAAGCTGTGCGTGACGATCGGCGGCGCCCCGTTTGGCCACCGGTTGTATCACTTCGTGCTGGCGTTCTCACGCTGGGAGTATGCAAACGTAGTCGAGGGTGGTGAGAGTTTCGAAGCCCTCGCGACCGGATTGCAGAACGCGCTATGGCAGGCGGGAGGCTGCCCGCGTGAACATCGCACTGACAGTCTGTCGGCCGCCTTCAGGAATCTGACCGAACAGGAGGACTTCACGACGCGTTACGCAGCTCTGCTCGATCATTACGGCATGGAGGGCACGCGTAACAATCGCGGTCTGGGTCACGAGAACGGGAGTGTGGAGTCCTCGCATCGGTATCTGAAGGATGCTGTCGACCAGGCCTTGATGCTTCGAGGCCATCGCGACTTCGCTGACCGGCCCGCCTACGATGAATTCGTACGTGAGGTGGTAATGCGTCGAAACCGGCGCAACGCCGCTGCGTTTCGCATTGAGCGTGAACAACTGCGGGATCTGCCTGAACGTCGTACCACTGACTTCGTTGAGGACGAAGCACTCGTGACCCGCTGCAGCACATTTACCGTGCGCGGCATCCTCTACAGTGCACCGTCGCGCCTGATCGGCCACCGGCTGAAGGTGCGGATCTATGGTGACCGGCTCGACTGCTACCTGTCTGGCGCACTGGTGCACAGCACCTCACGAGGCACCCGTGCTGCCGACAACCGCCACGCACTTGATTACCGCCACTTCATCGACTCGCTCAGGCGCAAACCTCAGGCGTTCAAGGGGCTCGCGTTTCGTGACGCACTGTTTCCTCGCGAGGCTTATCGTCGAACCTGGGAGCAGCTGGAGGCGCAACGTATCCGCCCGAGAATCCCCGTAGTAGCGAGTGCTCTCGATTTCGCCGAAACTTCAGTACCGTAGGGGAGATGGT
>NZ_JAGIPX010000155.1 GCF_017814945.1 Paraburkholderia sp. LEh10 | reverse complement strand
CGTCAATATCTGCCCGATACCGATGTTCCGGAATTCCGGCCTCGGTTTTTTTACGGCTTCTGCCATGCTAGACCCCTACTATGTAGTTCACACTAATCCGCAATTTTAGCGCCTTTTCATTTCGCGCTGCAGCGAAACGCCGCACCCGACAGCGCCGCGCCACGCGCATCTAAAGGCACTTGCAAGCCTTGCCGCAAGCCCGCGGCAACGCTTCTTCTTTCAACTCAAGTCGTTCTGGTAGTAATACCCGGTTGTGACATACCATCCTCGCCGAACTTCGACGGGACGGTCACCATAGGTATAGGACACGCGCTCCACGGACAGCAATGGAAATCCCGTCGGCACATGCAGAAGATCTGCGACAGCCGGGTCCGCGGCGACGGCGCGAATTTTCTCCGACGCGCGGATCATGCGGGTGCCGAACTCCGTTTCGAACATTGCGTAGAGTGGCCCCTTGTACTCCGACAGGCGCTCGAGCGTCAGGCCTCGAAACACGCCTCCCGGCAGCCAGATCTCGTCGAGCACGGTGTCCTCGCCGTCGAAGGTCAGCAGACGCTTGATCAGCACGACGGGATCGGCCGGCTTCAGATCCAGCTGCCGCGCGATCTCCGCCGACGCGCGCAAGCGCCGGCACTCGAGCAGCCGGCTGATATGCGGATGCTCGGCGCCATCGTCGGCGAGAAGACGGAGAAAGCGGAACTGGGCACGGTCTTCGTTGTGCGTAGCAACAAAGGTACCCTTGCCCTGGCGGCGCACCAGCAGATTGTCGGCGGCGAGTTCGTCGATCGCCTTGCGCACGGTGCCCTGACTGACCTTGTAACGCGCGGCCAATTCGACTTCACTTGGAATGATCTCGCCGGGCTTCCATTCACCCGACTCGAGACTCTGCGTGATGAGCGCCTTGATCTGCTGATAGAGAGGACTGAACGTCGGCGATGGAGCCGGCGCGGCGGCAGGCGCACCCTCACCCGCGCCGGACGCGCCGGGAGGATTCGCTGTGCTGGCCTGGTTCGAATTCATGCGCGCATTTCAACACAAAGCGCCTCGTGCCGTCCAGATTTTTTACCGCAATAAATATGTCTTATATAAGACATAAGATACGGTTGACTTTGTGCGGTCTGAATCCTACACTCCTTGTCGAGCAAGGGTTTGCGGGTTGTGCCACGCATTTTTGACACTGCTTCATGTCAACAGCGTGATGCACCGACAGGCCACCCTGCATCACGCTGTTCCCTCACGCAGTTCAGGTTTCGCTTCGCCCTGCATTGCCCTGCCTACCGCGCCGCAATGCCCGCCGAAACGCGCTGTTTGCCGGAGCCCGCGCCATGCAGCGGCCTGACGTGCCGTCAATCGTAGCGCCAGTCGTGGCGCCAATCGCGACGAGCGTCGCAAGCACCCTCTCATCCCCGCGCTCGGCAGCACAGATTACCCGGCACGTCGGCTTCGCCGGCAGCGTGTCTTCTGGCCTTCTTCGGACCGCCTGCAGGGCTCGCGCAGCGAATTCGCCGTGCTTAAAACCACGCTTCGCGTAACGCGCATATAGAATGGCGTTTTCCCTAGCGTTCAACGCATCGTCCTGGAGATTTCTCAATGGCTAAGCCCGCAAAGCGCGTTGCCGTCACTGGCGCCGCAGGTCAAATCGGTTATTCCCTGCTGTTCCGCATCGCCAATGGCGACATGCTCGGCAAGGACCAGCCGGTCATCCTGCAGCTGCTCGACCTGCCGCAAGCGCAAGCCGCCGTCAAAGGCGTCGTGATGGAACTCGAAGACTGCGCGTTCCCGCTGCTCGCGGGTGTCGTGGTCACTGACGACCCCAAGGTTGCATTCAAGGACGCCGACGTCGCGCTGCTGGTCGGTGCACGCCCGCGTTCGAAAGGCATGGAGCGCAAGGACCTGCTGTCGGCCAACGCCGAAATTTTCACGGTGCAGGGCAAGGCGCTGAACGAAGTGGCAAGCCGCGACGTGAAGGTGCTGGTGGTCGGCAACCCGGCGAACACCAATGCCTACATCGCAATGAAGTCGGCGCCGGATCTGCCGAAGAAGAACTTCACGGCCATGCTGCGCCTCGACCACAACCGCGCGCTGTCGCAACTGGCTGCCAAGTCGGGCAAGCCGGTTTCGTCGATCGAGAAGCTGGTCGTGTGGGGCAACCACTCGCCCACGATGTACCCGGATTTCCGCGTCGCGACGGCAGAAGGCCAGGACCTGACCAAGCTGATCAACGACGAGGAATGGAACCGCAACACGTTTATCCCGACGGTCGGCAAGCGCGGCGCGGCAATCATCGAGGCGCGCGGCCTGTCGTCGGCGGCTTCGGCGGCGAACGCAGCCATCGACCACGTGCGTGACTGGGTGCTCGGCACGAACGGCAAGTGGGTGACGATGGGCATTCCGTCGGACGGCTCGTACGGCATCCCCGAAGACATCGTCTACGGCGTTGCGGTGACCTGCGAAAACGGCGAGTACAAGCGTGTCGAAGGCCTGCCGATCGACGCGTTCTCGCGCGAGAAGATGGACAACACGCTGAACGAGTTGCTCGAAGAGCGCGACGGCGTTCAGCACCTGCTCGGCTAATCACTCGATGCAGACCAGCCGGAACTCCGTTGCAGCGCGACGGGTTCCGGTTTTTTACGTGCGATATCCTGCATGACGGTTTGCCCGGCAGACCGGCCGCAGGTGTTCGCAACTGATCCGGGCGCGTTTTGGTTCGACTTGCGGCCCATGCCAGTCGAAAACGATCAGAATGCGCCCGAATCAGCATTTGCAAACAGAACCCACGCTCCCACGCCGACAATGCGCGCACTGACTCCCGCCGAAGTCCTGTTTGACGGCGAAGCGCCGCCCACTGTGCTGCCTGCCTGCGATCACTACGCGGGCAGCGAAAAGCTGATGCTCAAATCGCTCGCGTTGCAGCAACACCTCGGGCCCGTCTTCGACATCACGCTCGATTGCGAAGACGGCGCGCAGGTCGGCCGCGAAGCGGAACATGCGGAACTCGTCGCGTCGCTGCTCGGCAGCGAGCACGACCGGTTCGGCCGCGTCGGCGTGCGAATCCACGATTTCAACCACGCGCACTGGCGCGACGACGTGCGCCTGATTCTGCGCGCCGCGAAGCGCCCGCCCGCCTACGTCACGCTGCCGAAACTGCGCAACCTGCCCGATGCCGCCGAGATGTGCGCGTTCATCGAGGCCACGCGGCGCGAACTCGGCATCGCGAAGCCCGTCCCCGTCCAGTTGCTGATCGAAACGCATGGCGCGTTGACGCGGGTGTTCGAGCTCGCCGCGCTGCCCGGCGTCGAGGCGCTGAGCTTCGGCCTGATGGACTTCGTTTCCGCGCACGACGGCGCGATTCCCGACACGGCAATGCGCTCGCCGGGCCAGTTCGATCACCCGCTCGTGCGGCGCGCGAAACTGGAGATTTCGGCCGCTTGTCATGCGCACGGCAAGGTGCCGTCGCACAACGTATCGACGGAAGTGCGCGACATGGACATCGTCGCGAACGACGCGCTGCGCGCGCGCAACGAGTTCGGCTACACGCGCATGTGGAGCATCCATCCCGCGCAGATTCCCGCCATCGTGTCGGCGTTCGCGCCGCGCGACGAAGAAATCGCGACGGCGACGGAGATCCTGCTCGCCGCGCAGTCCGCGCAATGGGGGCCGACGCGCCATCGCGACACGCTGCACGATCGCGCGAGCTATCGTTATTACTGGTCGGTGCTGCGCCGCGCCCGCTCGACAGGCCGCAGCGTGCCCGCCGAAGCCGCGCCGCTGTTCGGGCCGGACGCTACCGTCGCCAACGAGGAGTCCGCATCATGAGCTCAGCAAACACATCCGCGGGCGCCGCTTTCCGCGCAGCCGTCGCCGCCGAAAAGCCGTTGCAGGTGGTCGGCGCGATCAACGCGAATCACGCGCTGCTCGCCCAGCGCGCGGGCTTCAAGGCGATCTATGTATCGGGCGGCGGCGTGGCGGCAGGGTCGCTCGGCTTGCCCGACCTCGGCATCTCGACGCTCGACGACGTGCTGACCGACGTGCGCCGCATCACCGACGTCTGCGATCTGCCGCTGCTCGTCGATGTCGATACGGGCTTCGGGCCGTCGGCGTTCAACATCGCGCGCACCGTGAAGGCGCTCACCAAAGCGGGCGCGGGCGCGATGCATATCGAAGACCAGGTTGGCGCGAAACGCTGCGGGCATCGCCCCGGCAAAGCGATCGTGTCGCAGGACGAGATGGTCGATCGCATCAAGGCCGCCGTCGACGCACGCACCGATCCCGACTTCGTCATCATGGCGCGTACGGACGCGCTCGCCGTCGAGGGCCTGCAATCGGCAATGGATCGCTCGGCGGCTTGCGTCGAAGCGGGCGCCGACATGATTTTCCCCGAAGCGATGACGGAACTCGGCATGTACAAACAGTTCGCGCAGGCCGTGAAGGTGCCGATCCTCGCGAACATCACCGAGTTCGGCGCGACGCCGCTGTTCACCGTCGATGAACTGCGCGGCGCGGACGTATCGCTCGTGCTGTACCCGCTGTCCGCGTTCCGGGCGATGAACAAGGCGGCCGAAAACGTTTACACGGCCATCCGCCGCGACGGCACGCAAAAAGCCGTCGTCGACACGATGCAAACGCGCGCCGAACTGTACGACCGTATCGGCTATTACGCGTACGAGCAGAAGCTCGACGCGCTGTTCAGCCAGAACGGGCAGAAAAACGAGCAGGACCAGTGAGCGGCAAATCAAGGAGAATCCTGGAATGAGCGAGACGACGCAAGCGGCTGCACCGGAAACGACAAGCGGCTTCAAGCCGAAAAAATCGGTGGCCCTGTCGGGCGTGACGGCGGGTAATACCGCGCTGTGCACGGTCGGCAAGACGGGTAACGACCTGCACTACCGCGGCTACGACATCCTCGATATCGCGGGGGCGTGCGAGTTCGAGGAAGTCGCGTATCTGCTCGTGCACGGCAAGCTGCCGAACGC
>NZ_JAGIPX010000154.1 GCF_017814945.1 Paraburkholderia sp. LEh10 | reverse complement strand
AGTAGTTCAAACCAGGCGCCTTGCTCACGAAGCGTTTGACGTTGCTACTCTACATAAAGATCTACAGCCGGTAATAATGTGCGGTTGAGACAATCGATACGTGGCCCATGTACATCGACAGCTTGGGTAGTTTGGTCTGCACATCAGCCCCCTCCTTGTACCAACGTAGCAAGGCACCAATCGCGAAGCTGTGCCGAAGATCCAGGATGCGGGGTTGGCGCCCGTCAGTACCCTGAATGCGAGCCGAGCGCATCACTTCCGTGAACAGGTGCTGGAATCCTTCTCCTGTATAGCCGTGAAATCCTGCGACACAGTGGCACAACAGCGGCGCATCGGGCGCGCAGTCGAACTGCGCCTGCAACCGCTTGCGCAGATACCGGCGAACTTCCGCGCGCGCATCCTCCGACAATGGTACAAACCGTGATCGGTGGAACTTCGACTCGCGGATATGCAGCACGCCTTGCGCCTCGTTCACATCGGCCAGGGTCAACCGTACGAGCTCGCCACGACGAAGTCCCGCGCAGTAGAGCAAAGCCACACCCAGGCGACATAGTGCTGGCCGAAGCGGGGATTGCCAGGTGCCGCGAAGTTGATCACAAGCGTCCAGCATGCGCGCGATATCTGTTCCGGAGACGATAACAGGAGGATCATGGGGACTACTCCGCGTGAATCGACGTCGATCCGGCACGAAACACTCCGGTTCGGCGCGTTGCCGGAAGCGACACAGCTTGCACACAGTCAGTTGCCGGTGTCGTTGTGTGATTCCTCGCAAGGAGGAAAATGCCTGGCACCACGTCTCGAAGCCCTGCTGGGTTAGGTCGCTAAAGCCATGCTCGCTCAGGAATCGACTCAACGCCCGGAGAGTTTGCTCTTCCTTGAAGTAGCGGCGGCCAAGCGCTCGCCAGTGAAGAAGATAGCGCTCGATAGCAAGATCGAGCGGTGTCTGGGTGTGGTTCATGACGAGCTCCCCAGCAGAATGTTCGTGGTTGCTGACCTCAGTGGCAGGCCGACTTCTCTTAACACTTCCATTTGCAGCCGAAGATAAACGCATGTGCTTTCCAGCGAACGGTGGCCCAACAGGTCGCCGATTGCCTTGAGGCCAACGCCCCTGTTCAATAACCTCATGGCGAAAGCGTGCCGCAGGCTGTAGGCTGAACTTCCTTGTAGGGCCAAGCCGCTCGCAAGCATGCGCCTCTTGTAGATTTCGTTGATCGCGGTGGGACACAATGCAGTGGCGGGCCTATGCGACCGCAGAAACAGGTCTGTTCGGCCGCGGACGACTGGCCTGCCGAAGTTCAGATAATGCTTGAGTATGCGGGTAGTCTGAACGGACAACGGAAGGAGAAGCTCCGAGCAGGTCTTACGTTGGTGAACAAGCAAAGTCCTTTGCGTCCAGTCGATCGAATCAAGTTGCAACGCGGCGATCTCAGCAGGCCGCAAACCATAGTGCGCCATCAGATAGAGAATGGCATGATCCCGACAGCCAACCATGCTTGACCGATCGATGGAATGAAGTAGTACGAGAACGTCGCGCCACGGGAGTGCGCGTGGTGGTAATTCATCACGATAGGTACGCGGGGTGTCGATCTGTCCGATGGGTTCGCGTATCTCGCCACGGACGTGGCAGAACAGCAGGAATGAGCGCAGATGCGCCACCACCTGTTGCAGGCTCTGGCGGTTCATCCGTTCGCCCGAGACAGCTACAAAACGATCCACAGATTGCATCGACAGCTCAGCAAGGGAAGCCTCTGGCGAAACCGCGTAGCTCAGGAAGGTCATCGCCGTACGCATGTGGTTGCCGACTGTCGACGGCGACATGCCCCGCTGATTGACCAGCGAATCCCGGTACGCATCCAGTAACGTCGCGAAGCGATCATTGCGTGAGACGGGCAGCAAGTGACCTCGCGCCGAAAGAAAGCGTTCGAAGCGGTGCTGCGTATGCCGGTACAGCTTCTGCGCCCCCGGATTCGCAGCGGGAAGTGCAAATAGCGCCGCGAGGTCTTCAGGAGAGAATCTTGATTCGGCAGTAACGTCGCCGGCGCCCTCGAGTGTCCGTTTTAAACGAAAAAGATGGCGGCGAAGCGCCGTGCCCATGTAGCCTTCGTCGACGAGCCAATTGGCGAAGTCCTCAAGCACATTGGTGACGGATGACTGTGCGTAAGGCTGTTGACCTTTGGGAAAGATTTGCTCGAGCATCATGGCCTCCATCAACGTCCGACGGAAATAACCACCATACGCTCGGCGGGTTCAGTTATGTTGAGAAACGCCGTGCAGTTCGACGGGAGAGTAGGAGGAAATTTGCGCTACTTAACATCTTGAACTACTTCACATTAGTCGATGATCCACACCGGCAGCATCTGCTTGCCTTCGACGAGTTCGCTGATGCGCTGCTTGAGATCGCGCCACAGGTCCGCCCGCCGGTAGCTGGGTTCCAGTCCGAGCGCGCGGGCAAGCGAGCGGTACAGGTCGATGCGGCCGAACTCCGTTTCAGCCAGATAGATGACGTGGTAACGGTGTGGATTCAGGCCGCGCGTGATGTGGCGCAAGGCGGCGGTCTTGCCCACGCCGGGTTCGCCCGTCAGCAGACCGATGCCGGGGCTGGTGAGCAGCCACTGGAAACGCTCGGCCAGCGCTGCGAGCGCGCCGTCGTCCCACAGGTCCGTGCTGTCCTTGTCCAGCGGCGCGCGGCGCAGGCCGAAGTGCTGTCGGTACATGCTCAGCCTTCCTCGCGGTAGTGACGCTGGTGCACAAGCTCGAGCAGGTTCGGTCCCGGTGTCGTTGCGTGGGTAACAGGCTCTGGCTGGGCTCTGCGCCGTCGTCGCGTGCTGTTCGCCACGACGTCGAGCGCGGTGGCGGCGCCCAGCTGCTCACCCGTCTGGCTTTCGATACGCACTACCGTGCCGGCATGCGGATCGACGACGAGCATCACAGTCTGTCCGGTGAGCTCGTACGGGACCTCGAAGCGCCGGTTCTGGTAAGAGACGGTGCCGTCGCGGCGAACATGCCGGGCTACGCGATGCCAGAACAGTTCGTCGAGCTGCGCGGTCAGCGGCCCGAGCAGCCGGATGCGGGGCAGATCCTGCTGGTAGCGCGACAGCGGTGTCTGGTTACCCAGCGCGCTGTGGGGCTGACGGTGATAGACCTGCTCGACCCATGCCCACAAACGCGCGTTGAGGTCCGCGAGTTCGCGAATGTGCGTGGCATCGAGCTCGGCCAGAAACTGGTCACGTAATGTCCGGTGCCAGCGTTCAAGCTTGCCCTTGCCTTCGGGCGCGTATGGACGGCAATACACCAGCCGCATCGACAGCCGTGCGCAGATGCCCTGCAGCGTCGAGGCGCGGTATGCGGCGCCGTTGTCGACGACGATCGTCTTCGGAACGCCACGCCTGAGCAGGGCCTGCTTGAGCACGCCCTCGATGTCGAGCGCCGTCTCCGACAGACAGAACGCACTATGGGCAATCAGGCGCGAGGCGTCGTCCATCAGCGACACAAGATACGTCTTCATGCGACGCCCGCCAAACGACAGCGTGGGGCCGTGCATGACGTCGCCATACCAGATCGAGCCGGCGTGTTCGGCCTCGAAGCTGCGCTTCTCCTCGGGCACGACATCCGGCCCGGCAATGCGTGAGATGCCGTGAGCCTTGAGCAGGCGATGTACGGCGCAGCGCGAGAGCGTGTCGCGCGGCACGAGGCCGGCGGCTTCCAGCAGCAGGCGGATCTGGCGGATTGACCGGCGCGGGTTCTCACGTTTGGCCGCGAGCACCGCGAGCTGGACGGGCTCAGGCAGCTTCGAGCGGCCAGTATCGGTACGGGGCGCATCGGACAGGCCAGCCAGCCCATTGCGGCGCCAGGAGTAATACCACGCCTGCAGCGTCTTCTCACTGATATGGCGCCGGCGTGAACCGGGAATGGCGTATTCCTGCTGCGCGAGCTGCCGCACGATCTGCTGCAGTTCGCCGCGACCCAACCGCTCACGGCTGACCAGCGGGCCGAGCACCGACAGGCGGAACAGCGCCTTCGGATCGATATCGTTCATGGAGGTTCCTGTCAAAGTGAAGGAACCGCCATCAAACCGCTGATCGTCGGCGCGCGGCAGTGAGCAGACTGTGTGGAGTCCACGCTACTGCGCGGGCAGCACCGTCGCACGGCGATCGGGAATCAGTCGATCATGGGACAGTTATGCCGTCCCGATCCAGCCACGCCATCGCTTCGCATAGGGGCATACGCTCGAGGCAGGCGAGCCAGAAGTGGTTGCGACCGGCACTGCGGCCGAGTTCTGCAAAGCGGCTACACAAATGAAAGAAGAACGTCCCGTGAGCCGCCACCAGCGATCGCCACCAGCGCCGCACGGTGTGATAGGCCAGCGCGAAGATGTTTGCCGTACGGCGTAGCGAGGTGCCCGCGATCAGCAGTTGCAGCACGTTCTGCTGCAACGACCAGTCATACCATCGACGTGGACAGATGCACAGCGGCAGACGTGAACAGGTCCGCGTGCAGGATGGGCAACGGAAACGTGGCACAGGCACCGGATTGAGCGCGCCGTCGGCGCTGCGATCCGCTTTGCGCCCGTAACAGCCGTGACACCACAGGCAGCCACTGCCGCAATGCGGACAGCGATCGGGCCGGTAAGAAGCGGGAGAGCACTCAATCGCGCGACGATGTTGTTCGAGGTAGAGAAAGGCAAATACAATGCGATGCATGGCCGGTCTGTTCTTGATGTTTGTACGACGCCTGAGAAACATCGCACGATATCAGAGCAGCGCCGGCCATCCTGCTACCCCTCATGTCTCGCGCTGCGCGCGGTAATCGACAAGACATCGTCCTGGCTGACCGCGCGACAATCTCACCCCTCCCGGCTCATTCTGCGCGCGACGTAACACGTGACAACGGCAATACCAGGCCCGAACAGTAGCCCTTGAGACCGGCATAGCGATCGGCATGCCCTAACGCCTGTGCCAGATGGCTCAGATACGCGTCAAATTCGTCGACATCTTCTCTCATCGCGATCGCCCGGAGTCTGTATTATTCAATAGTACCAGGTATCCCTTTACAAGGAATATTTTTGTGACACAGTAAGACTTCTATGGGGCATTGGAAGTCAAGCCCTTTCGCGATCCATTTTTCCGTCAGTTATCTCCCA
>NZ_JAGIPX010000153.1 GCF_017814945.1 Paraburkholderia sp. LEh10 | reverse complement strand
ATCCAACTTTCGGGCATCGTTTTTTCTCTTCATGCTCGTATAACGCATCACGCACTATTTGGTGCACACGTCAGTAACTTGCACCGAAGCTCGATACAAACTGGACGGGGGCCATGTTTAGCCGGAACACGACATACGAGTGTGACGCCATGTTATGAGAACTACGCCTCGCCTCGCTCATTTCTTCTGCAACAGGTCATCTCTCAAGCACTGCGCCCGGCACGCAGTCGGCCTTGAGCGTATGAATCGACCAATCGAGCATCCGCTTACTGTTCGAATGCACGAATAACACGAACGACCTGCTTGAGGGAAGGAAATCTGATTGCATCTCCGACTAGATTTTTCAATGACATTTGTCAAGCTTCATTCACCGGCTTGCTGGAATATCGCCGTTGCCCCCAGAGATTCCCCCTGCGCCTGGACGGTGGCAGCCCGGCGCATTTGTCTCGCGCATATACCGCGAGTTCTGTTACGTCGAAAGCTTGCCCCGTCCGACGCAGCCCGCCGGAAGACGCGGATAACATGGAAGCCTGCGTAGCGGCATGCCGGTACGCCCTTAGTTGAGTGCGCCGTCGTCTGTGGATCCCAATTGCAACGCGCGAAAGAGGAAGCGCTGCAGTGCCGTTGCTGCGGACGTGCTGTCGTGTGCATTCGCGGGACTAAACAGGCCGAACTCCGCGACGGGCGGCATAGGCAGCCCGGCAGAACACGGATCGATTGCCCGCATCGTATCGCGGCGCACATGCCAATCGAGTAGCACGGCAATTCCGAGCCCGGCCTCAACGGCCGACTGGATCGCGGACAGACTGGTGCTTGTGCAGGCGACGCGCCACGCGATGCCGGCCTCAAGCAATGTCGCAAAGAAGTTCTCCTGCCATCGACATGTTCCGCCAAATGCGACGATGGGCAGAGGTCCACCTCGCAGGTCAGCGTTTCTCGTGCGTGCGGCGGCCCAGCGAAGCGGATGCCGCCAGGTAACGAGCGGCTCGGCGTGAATCAGCGCTGGATCTCCAATCGCAAAATCCAGCGTGTTGGTTGCGAGCCGCTGGGATAACGCAGGGCTGGCGTCGACGACGATCTCCAGTGCGACGTCTGGAAACGATGCCGAGAACTGCCTGAGCGCATGGCGGAGGTGACTCATTGCGACGTCTTCCAGAATGCCAATCCTGACGGTACCTGAAACGTCGCCTGCATTGAGTGCGGAGCGGGCGGCAAGCCCAATTTCGAGCAACTTCTGCGCATATGGTAGCAGCACACTGCCCGCCGAAGTCGGCTTCACGCCACGCGGCGAACGTTCGAGCAGGCGTTGGCCGACTTCGTCTTCAAGACGACGAAGAGCCATGCTGACGGCAGCCTGAGTGCGATGAAGTGCCATTGCAGCGTTACTCACGCTGCCAGCCTCAACCACCGTCACGAACGTACGCAGCAGCGTGCTGTCGAGATCGCGAATCATCAATTTCCCTCATGCAGACATAAAGATTATCAGCTTATACCACGCATACACTTGGGGTTAGTATCCTTCCCTCACTCAAGCGGAGAACACGCGCGAGCGAGAATTTGAACGCAAAACAAGTCGAGAGCGACCACTTCGGTCTCGCGCCCAATTGCGCCATCGCGCCGATGTCCGCTGCCACGTCCGCCCGCAGGGGTTGGCCAAAGACTGCACCATTGCCATTCAAAAGGGCATACGGCACGATTCGCACAACTTGGCTGCGGGTACGCTCCGAGGCGTTAGTGCTGGTGCCATCATGCGGCCGCCAATCTAGAAGGAGTTCTGCGTGTGGCCGAGCTATTAGCAGGAAGACCCGGGCAAGTCGGTTCTAATCTAATCAAACATCATCGAGAAGTATTTGAAAGTCTTGCGTCTCACCACACAACGACTGCGGTCTGCCTAACTCCAGAGAACAAGTAGCCTCTTAAGTCCCGAGCTACATATTGCCTTGCTCAAAAATCACCCGATGTCTTTTGGCTCTTCCAGCCAGTGAATAAAGAGTGGCCACAGCGCTGTTTTCTCCGTTCTTGTTTCTTCTATTTTACTTGGAGGGTTATATGTCAACAAGCAACGATCGCGTTCATCTAGAGCAAGTCGCTGAGCAGGCGATGAAGCGGATTTTTGCCACTTCGCCGGAAACAGCTGCGTTCCATCGTGGAGATTGGATCGACAGTGAATACTATCGCCGGCATCTCGTCGAAACCGTGTTGCGAATCCGGCTCAACAACGAAGTCGACGCATTCGCACTTTACAAAATCAGCTACAAGGACAACGTGCTCGCACAGTTTCTCGCGCGATACCTCGCAGAAGAATACGGGCACGATGGGCTATTCTTGCGTGACATTGAGAAATTCGGCCTCTCCGCAACCGACGTCGACCGCACCGCGCCCTTTCACAGCACCGACAAATTAATTGGCTACCTCTATCTGAGCATCGGCCGCGACGGGCCACTGCCGACGATGGTGTGGAATTGGTTTGTCGAATGGTATTCGGATCGCTACAACAAGGTCATCACTGAAGCTGCGGCGCGCGCGTTCGGACACGATTATGTGAGGGGTTCGCTCGGCCACATTCACTACGACGAATCGCGCGATCACAATGAGCGGATGTGGGTCGCCCTGCAGCGGGCAATCGACAACTGGGGCGGAACGGAAAAAGCGGAGACCTATCTGTGCCACTTCGTCGAGCTGATCCACGAATACTTCGACGAATTACTGGTGACAACAGTGCCTCAAGCCGAACCGGTTGCCAAATAAGGAGCATCCTATGACCGCCGTCATCGTAATTGAACCGGCGTCGTCGGGCGCGTCGCTTATCGCCGCTGCTGCGCGCCTCGGTGTCGCCGCACATGTGTTTTCTGCCAACCGTGACGAGCGCGTCGTTCTGCCTGCACTTCGCAACGCCGCCGCATCGTTCACCGTGGTGGACACCGCTTCCCCAGACGCGGTCGCCGCAACTGCGCGCGCCATGCGCGTCGACGCAATCGTGCCCGGGTTCGAATACACAGTCGGCGTAGCCGCGCAAGCGGCGGCCCGGCTCGGTCTTCCCCATTTGCCGCCTGAAGCGGCAGCGCTAACTCAAGACAAGTACCACAGCCGCTTGCACCTCGCAACTATGGGACTGGCGGTGCCACAGTTCGCTCAAATCGCAGATCCCCGCGACATCCTGACGGCCGCGTCGCAGGTCGGCTTCCCAGCCGTTCTCAAGCCTGTGGACGGCTGCGGTAGCCAACTGGTGACGCGCGTCAACTCGCTTGCCGAGCTACAGTTCGCGGTCGAGCGCGCCATGCACCAAGGCGTTGTAGACATGGGCCGCAAGATTGGCAACGTTTTGCTGCTTGAGCAATATCTCGAGGGTCCGGAGTATAGCATTGAAGGTTACATCGACGGGCTCGGGCCGCGTGTTGTCGCTGTAACCGAAAAGCTGCTGAGCGCCGAGCCGTATTTCGTCGAGATGGGACACACAGTTGAAGCGGCGCTGACGCCAGAGCACCGAGCGGCACTGGTCGCATACATCGAAAAAATCACAGCACGAATCGGCCTTACACTCGGCGTCTTCCATGCGGAGGCCCGCATCACACGTGACGGTCCGGTGCTAATCGAGATCGCCGCGCGGCTCGGAGGAGACCGCATCTACCGTCTAGTTGAACTCAGCAAGTCACTCTCGTTGCCGGAAGTGATGATACGCAGCCATCTCGGCGACGCCAATCCGGCGCCCGGCTATGACACAGAGGTCACGACGTGCGCGAGCGGTGTGCGGTTCCTCGCACCTGTAACGGGCCGCTTCGCCAGCGCCGCCGCGGTCGAACGCGTGCGCGCAATGCCCGGCTTCGAGGAGATCGAGGTCTATTCGCACATCGGCGGTGCCGTGCCACACCCGACGGATTTTCGTGGCCGCGCCGGACATCTGCTGTTTACCGCTGGCGATCGCCCGACGCTTGATTTGCGTCTCGCCGAGGCGCAAAGCGCTCTCAGATTTAATCGCACCCTTGACGATATCTGAAAATTTCTCGACATGACAATCAGCCTGTCTTCCAAGAGTAGACGCATCGTTGTGCTTAATCGTTGGTCCGACGACTTCGCCGCCTACCATCGCTATATCGACCATGCCGTGCACGACGTGGCATACGTCTGCACGCCACACGCTGCGGCAGCACTGCGCGCGTCGCGCATCATTCACATTGAACAGCTACCCGATTTCGGCGATGAAGATGCGCTGCACGCGGCCGTGCGCGCCTGCAGCTCAGCACTGGGCGGCATCGACAGGCTCGTCGCGCTGTCCGAATTCGACCTGATGGCGGCCGCGCGGCTCCGCAATTCGTTCAGTATCCCTGGTGACCTGCCTGACGCAGTCGTCCGGTTTCGCGACAAGGCGGTCATGAAGTACGCCGTCGTGACAGCCGGCCTGCGTGCGCCGCGCTTCGCAGCGCTGGAAAATCCGACCTCTCCCGATCCGGAGCCGATCGATACAATGCGTTTTCCGCTCATCGTAAAGCCGCGCACCGGTGCCGCAAGCGTAGGTGTACGGCGCGTCGACACGGAGGCGCAGTTCAATGCACTGTTGCCGACTCTACCGCTCGTTGAGTACGAATGCGAGGAGTACATCGAAGGAACGATCTATCACGTTGACGGCTTCGTTGTTGACGGTGCATTTGTGATCGCGCGCGCGTCCCGCTATATCAACACTTGCCTCGAGTTCGCGCAGGGCAAACCACTCGGCTCCGTAATGCTTGATCCCGGGCCGCTGAATGATGCGCTGCTCGCGTTTGCAGATGCCAGCCTGCGTGCGCTCGCGTTGGTCAATGGACCGTTCCATCTTGAGATCATTCGAGGCCCCGACGCCCTGTACTTCCTCGAGATCGGTGCGCGCGTGGGCGGGGGGGAGATCCCTTTCCTGTTTCGCGATCTGTACGGTATTGACCTGTTCGCCTTGTGGGTCGCGCAGCAGTCAGGTGACGAGGCATGTTTCACGGAGCAAACGCGAGCCGCGTTCGCCGCATCGACGTTGCGCGCGCGCGGCGGATTCCTGATGCTGCCGGAGCCAGTCGGCAAGGTGTTCGTCGGTGCGCAATTGCCGCAAGGAATCGCGGCGCTCTATGAAACCGTCTTGCCAAAACAACATCATGTCTTCGACGGCGCTGGCGGCTACGATACGATCCTCGCGCGCTTTCGCTACCGGGGTGCATCAGAACACGAAATCGCCGTGGCAATTTACGCGACGTTGCGGGATTTTCGCTTCACACTCGCGGAGGTCGCGACACTCGCGACCTTTGAAAAAGGCCTCTTTTGAAATCCGAGTGGGTGGTTTCGCGGGTCAAGGGCGGGCGTGAGCCCGGCGTAGCGAACCCTTGAGGCG
>NZ_JAGIPX010000152.1 GCF_017814945.1 Paraburkholderia sp. LEh10 | reverse complement strand
GGGCTGGATTCGACACTGCACATAAAAACTTTCGGCCGGTAATAGATGAAATGTGCTGCAGCACATTTGATCTACCTTCAGTTGACGCCCGCGCTTGCCCAAGCCGCCAGCGAGCAGTTCGAGGCTGGCTTCGGCAGCCTGATTGATGGAGGCACATCATGAAGCCCGATCGACCAAACACATTGGGCAAGGCGCTCGTTCGGTTCTTCCAGGAGTATTTGCCGAACATGCGGGGGATGAGCTCTCATACGATCCGCGGCTATCGAGATGCCGTTGTTCTATTCCTGCGCTTCGCTTCAGAACAAACCGGCCGTTCTGTGGAGGACCTCGATATGGCCGATCTCAATGCCGAACAGGTGGCCGCGTTTCTGGACTTCCTGGAACGCGAACGACGTAACGGCATCTCGACCCGTAATGCCCGCCTTGCGGCACTGCACTGCCTGGCCCATTTCCTCGCCGGTGAACATCCGGAATGCTTGAGCCAGTTGCAACGCGTTCTCGGTGTTCCGTTCAAACGCGGCACAACGCAACATGCGATCGAATACCTGGAAGCCAACGAGGTTAAAGCGCTGTTGAGCCAAATTGACCGTTCAACGCGTGCGGGCCGACGCGACTACGCGTTATTCGCGTTAATGTTCAACACCGGCGCGCGCGTCCAAGAAGTGCTCAATCTTCGCCGATGCGATATCCGGACGGAGCCGCCGTATCAGGTGAGACTGCTGGGAAAGGGTGGCAAAGTAAGAATCTGTCCAATCTGGGCCAACACTGCTTTCCTTTTGCGCGATCTGTCGCGGACACTGCCGGATACACAGAGTAGTCAGGCTACGCTGTTTCGCAATGAGCAGGGTGGCAAGTTGACGCGCTTTGGGGTCGGCTATCTTCTCCGCAAATATGTCGCGGAAGCAGCTACGACCGTTGACACCCTGCGCAACAAGCGCATTCATCCTCATTCGGTTAGGCATAGTACTGCTGTCGCGCTTCTGAAGGCCGGCGTTGACTTTGCCACCATCAGCCAATGGCTCGGGCATGCAAGCCTGAACACGACCATGGTGTATGCGCGCGCGGACCTCGACCTCAAGCGGCAGGCATTGACGCAGGTCTTTCCGGATGTTCTGGGGGCGTCGGTACCGGGACGGCTTACGCACGGAGCCGCCGACCTGCTCGGATGGTTGCGGCGCCTGTGAGGGTCTTGTTATGTGGAGCGCGAAGCACCCAATCAGCATCCACACTTGGTTACCGCTTCGTGACTTCACATCTCGGACTACTTCACATTAGTCGATTGACGTTATGTTCAACGTTAATCGACGAAGCGCAGAACCTGCCGCCGGAGTTCTTCCACGACTTCCCGTCGTTCCTGAATCATGTTGTGGTGACGCTTATGTTGCGGTGACGCGCGAAAGGTCTGTCTGCGCGTCACTCTGCTCCGATGGCCGCAACATTAATCTTGGCCGGTGATCCTCATAACGATTTCAGAAACCCCATGATTCCTGGATCAGTGTGCCAGGGCTGGTTCGACTGCCCGTTTGGAATGTCACAGAGCGCGAGCGCCTTCGCCTTCATTTCGAGATCGACCTCTGCGTAGATATTAGTAGTGTCCAAGGAGACGTGTCCCAACCAGGCACGAATCGTATTGATGTCATTGCCTGATCGAAGCAGATGGACCGCGCACGAATGCCTTATGCAATGCGGGCTGATCTGCTTTGCGGCGAGAGATGGTGACGTTTCTGCTGCTTGCGCAACGACCCGACGAACAAGTCCATAGATTCCAAAACGTGTCAACGGTTGTCCGAGCCGGTTAAGGAATACGAAGTCGTGGGTGGCGCGTCCGGCAACAAATGGTCGTAGCACGTCAGCCGCGTCGGGCCATAGGGGACACCACCGTGCCTTATTCGCCTTGCCGACCAGTCTGACAGCCAGAGAGCCGTGCAATGCGCAGTCGCCGACAGTGAGATGGGCAACTTCGTCTACACGTGCGCCAGTGTTGTACATGAATAGCAGCACTGCATAGTCGCGTCTGCCCACCGGTGTCCGAATGTCAGGCACTTGCAGTAGCGCATCAATTTCTGGCTTGTCCATGTACGTCAGCGTCGCCTTCGGCGTCTTCCTGAAGGGAATCGCACGAATTTCTGCACTCCAGACGACATGTTCAGGACTATGCATGCCGATGAACCTGGCGAGTGAATGTATCGCGGCAAGACGTGTATTGCGCGTGACACCGCTGCAGCCTCGCTCCTTCTCCAGGTATGCGAGGAAGGAGCGCAACAGCGAAGGCGAGAGGTCGTCGATCGTAAGACGATCAGCCGACGTCTTCCTGGCTTTGCTCAGATACGGAAGCAAAAGGACCAGCGTATCACGATAGCTGGCCTGTGTATTGCGAGCGAGATTGCGGTCGGTGACGAGATACTCGAGCAGGAATCGGCGCACCCACGGACCGAGCAAGGTATGGTCACGCATGGCGGATCTCCAGTTGAGCGTAGCGTTCGAAACGCAGACTGGCCTCGTGCATCAGCTCGGTGGTGGTACTGATGTACTGCTGCGTTGACGAAATACTGACATGGCCAAGGTACGTTGCGAGTTGCGGCAGTAGTCGTTGGACGTCATCACCGGCGCGATACCACGCGATAATCCGATGAACGGCCGCGGTGTGGCGTATGTCGTGGATGCGGGGCTGATAACGTGCGGCGTCTTCACGTCGGATGCCAGCAGCGTTTCGTACGCGGCGAAATTGCTTGCTGATCCACCCATAGTCGAGGCGATGGCCCGTGCGGGTTGAGAAGAACGCCGAGGAATCACCGGCGGGCAACGGGCGTCGGCGACGGTACCACAGGTAATCGGCGAGCACCGTCGCGAGTCGCGGACCAATGGGCACCATCCTCGTCTTGAAGAATTTGCTGTTCCGAATCACCAGCACACACGTCTGAAGATCGACATCCTGTATTGTGAGCGACAGCGCTTCACCGATACGCATCCCTGTCCCGTAAAGCAGGAGCAGCAACGTGCGCATGGTTAGCGCCTGCATCGGCAGGACATAGGTCGCCATCAGTAGCCGCTCCAGTTCCCCGACGGTGTAAATGTGCGGCGTCAATGGCGGCGGAAGTCTCGGAATCTGAGCCGGGAGCGGAGATACCGATGCCAGCCCCCTTCCGATTGCATAACGATACAGACGTCCAAGGATCCGGTACTTCTGCACCCAACGCGCGGTGACCGGACCGCTTCCTGCGATAAACGCCAGAACGGATTCCGGTCTGACTTCTTCGACGGCGACATCTCCCATGGCGCGACAATAAGACCGGAGCTCCTTGATGTCCGACCGAAAACGCAGACCTCGCGAGCGCTCGTAATTGATATAGGCGTTGACCATATCCGCGAGTTTCATGACAACTCTCCCAGATCAAATGCCGCCACCTCGCGCAGGCCAGCCAGATCGACCTTCGTGTAGATACGCGTTGCGTCTGTACTGCGATGTCCGAGATGATCACCGATCTCCTTGAGGGATAATCCCTGCGCAACGAGACGGGCGGCGCAAGCGTGGCGCAGCGCATGTGGCCCGTGATGGGCGCAGTGGATTTCAGCCGCCTTCAATCGCGGCGAGACCACGCCGTATATCCCCTTTGCAGACAAAGGTCGAAACGGTGACATAAGCATGAGGAAAACCTCACGGTGAGCTGATCTTGGGCGGACGCCCTGCAGGTAATCGACAATGGCTTTGCCAACCGAGGGAAGAAGCGGGTAGACCTGCGGTTCTCGACGTTTCGCTCGACGCACGCGAAGCTCATCCCGCTGCCAGTCAATATCATCGAGACGAAGCTTCGCGACTTCGCTTGCCCGCATTCCGTAGATTGACAACAGCATGAGGATCGCACGGTCGCGGACATCCTTCGGATCGGTTGAGTTGAGACCCGCAAAAACGCGCAACACGTCTGCCCACGTCGGCCCAGCTGGCAAGTTCTCAAGGGAATAGATCCGTGGCCCCTGAATGGCCGCAGCGAGGGACGGCTCACACCAATGCGCTACGCCTCCAAAGCGAAAGAATGCCCGCATTGCGTCGACGGCAGTTCGAATGGTGAAGCGCCCCCATCCTCGTTGACGGCCATATGCGAGATACGCATCGATATCGCTGACACGAACTTGGGACAGTGACCGCCCACCCGGGCCGTACCAAAGTAAAAATCGGGTGACGAGGCGAGCGTAAAGGCCGACCGTCGATTCAGCGAGCCCTCTCTCATTCGTTGCCCATTTGCAGTAGTCGTCAAGGTATGACTGAAAGGGGATCTGCACATCAGGCCTGTCGAGACATCCGAGGTAACGGAGCCACCCGCGAGCCGTGCTAATGGTTTGCCTTCGCGTCCAGTAACTGTCGATCTGTCGATGCCGAATTCCCTTACGATCGGGATCGAAGAGGATAGATCGCAACTGATTAACCGTGAAATGCAAATCAGCGCGCTCACTGAGTTGATGCGCGATCCAGAGCAGATCCCATGCTTTGCGTCGCACCGTATGATGCTTATCGCCTCGACGCTCGCAGTGTTCGAGATATCGGATTCGCTCTTCGGCGTACGGCGCATTTGCGTGGAGCGCCACAGCAAGGGATGACTTGAAGAGATGATCAAACATGGTCGCACCTCCATCAATATGATGATGCGTGACCAGTGAGGGCTACTATTTATGTGTTGTCAACGCAAGACGAACACCGATCTCATGCGGCGCGATGAACACAACGCAACATAAGCGTCACCGCAACATGATTCAGGACATGTTCTACCGAACATGTCCTGAACTTCGCGTTCGACTCGCGTGATCTGCTTACCGTCTGGCTCGCGGCCCATCCGTCGCTGGCCTCCACGCTCGAGCGTGCGCCCTATGCGGCGCTTTACGGCCGGATCCAGGCGCGCGTGCAACTGAAGCCCGTAATCGAGCGTGAGCGCTTCGCACAACTGATCTCGCACGCGCTCAAGAGCGCCGGCTGCACGCACACGCTGCTGTCCGACTCCGGGCTTGAACTGCTGCGACAGGCCTCACGAGGGTTACCACGGCAGGCGGGCCGCATCCTGCGCACCGCCATGCAGCTGGCCGTACCGAAGGCGCTCAACCATATCCCCGACGAACTGCTGCAACAGGCCATAGAGGAATTCCGATGAACCGGCAATCCAGACGCGCGAAGGCCCGAAACCGGCAAGCGGATCGCATACCGCGCACACCGGCGCTGCCGGAACTCTCCGACGAGGCGGCCGCGCAGATCCAGCACCTGCTCTCGGAATGGTTCCTGTGGTTCAGCGCAGCGTATCGTGAGCCGATCCGGCGCTACTACGAACCGTGGTCCGTGCCCCCGCGCAGACCTCCCCCGCGTCATCGCATCGATGACCCGTTCTGAGCGACAGCCCCGGCGAGCCCGGGGCTGTTTGCATGGTGGCCGATGCATCGATCGCGCGATGATGCATCCACAATCCTGATCTGCATCGCGCGTTCGCCAGGGAAATCCTTTCCCTTACCGATCCCGCGACGGCGCTTACCGTCTCACCTCGAATAGCGCGAGATACCGCTCCTCATCCTGCGCGCGACGTAACAGGTTGGGTTGCAAAAAGTGCTGCGCCCAGCCGGGCCACGGTAGAGGCGCGTTTGGCCTCTCCGGAGATAGCGGTTGAAATGTATCCGCCCGAGAATCCCCGTAGTAGCGAGTGCTCTCGATTTCGCCGAAACTTCAGTACCGTAGGGGAGATGGT
>NZ_JAGIPX010000151.1 GCF_017814945.1 Paraburkholderia sp. LEh10 | reverse complement strand
TCTCGGAAAACGGGTGTCGGAATCCTCGTTTTACTCTAGGAGGCTTATCTCCGCGGCCCCTCCATAGTATCTAGGGCCGCACGTTTTTTTGTCCAGGGGGCCGTTTCGTTCGATTCGTGTGTCGGCCAAGTGGAGGGCGACAATCGTAGTGGCGCTTGACGCGTATATGAACGCCGCCCGGATTGCAAGGTAGCGTGGGTGACGCCCGACGGGTTTTGGATGCAACGAGAGACCGAAGTGCTTCCGGAGCGGTCGTTGCGCTGCTCCAAGGGCGAACGGCTGTTTAGGTTCGCGGCCGATCAGCAGTAAGTGAGGAAGCGGATCTCCCCGGGGAGACTGAGGCTCACTCTCGCGACCAATCAACTACTGATCTGCTTTTCTGTCCATTTTCACGGCTTTCAGATGGACATGTTGCTTCCGTGCAAATCGTTCATCTACAAGGCTCTTAGCATGTCCATTTTGGCTCAAACTTTCACGTAGAGACTTGTCGAGCGACAACATCTGGACGATGCTCGGCTGTCTGGCCGATCCGTCATCATCGCCTTTTCCGAGTCCGCTTGCGCCCGAGACGATAACAAGGCTCTCTGACATCTATCGTGCGGGTAACGGCGGGGTGTGCGGTGTGGTGGCGGGCGAGAATGGCGCGCGTGCAGCTTGCGGTAGCCGTTCGGCTGTGTTTTTTGCTTTGTGGCCGGCGAGCGCGATCGTTCGCTCGAGTCAATGGTCCGCGAGCCCGAGTACGCGTATATGTCCGGGCTGAACGATTTCCGGAACTATCTGCTCGCAACGCAGTGGGACCTCGACCGGCGCGAACTGGTGGGGCGCTCGCTGAGCGACAATGGCTATATCCGGGTTCAGCCTGATGTGCTGTCGTACAAGGAGCGGATCAACCTGCTGCGGTATCTGCTGACGCTCGACGCACTGGAAGTGGAGCGCGCCGAGCAGCACGATGCGGATCTCGCAAGCGGTCGCATCCCTGACACGCCTGAAAATCGAGAGTTATGCGAAATACAGTTTGAAATGATCACACCCGCACAGCTGGTGGCGATCGACTTCATGCTGTCGATGCATCACTACGCACTGCATGCGTTTCCCGCCGTCTCAGCCTGGTTCGAAGTCCATCGCCTCGGCCGACGCTACCGTGTTCCGCAGGTAGAGGCATGCCCGAAAGTCCCGATTTCGTTGCATGGCTGGTATCGGGTCGGCGGCTTTGATGCAGAAGCACCGACCGACGGACTGCGCGACTATGCGGCCGAGCAGTGGAATCCGTATCGGCATCCGGAACGGCTATCGGCGTATGCGCAGACGACGAGGGGCGAACGCACCGACTACTTCGAGGAGAGCGATCAACTCGACGTCGACGCTTCGCGAGCATGTGAGTTTGTAACGTGCTCCTTCGACTACGCGTGGTACGCCCGTGTCCAGGGTCATGCGGCAATCGAATCGGCGCGCTTCTGGCTAAACGAGACGATGCTGACTTTGCCTGCCGGCGCTTCACAGCGCTATCAGGACATGGCCACCCGCAGTCAGTATTTCGCGCGGCTTGCCGAGCGTCTGAATCTCACACCAGCCGAGCTGGACCGGCACCTCGTTCAGAACGCGATCAGCGATGCGCAAATGCGCGGCATTGAAGGGCAGCAGATGCATCTCTTTCCGTTGGCCGCGTAAGCGGTCTTGTTTATCACCCATGCGGGGGCGGCCCGCATGGGCTGCTCCGCGCTTCTACTGGAGCACGTTTATGCAACGTGAATCACACGTCAGCCGAATGCCCATGTCGCAACTCAATGCGCACGTCGATGACGGCCTATTGATACGCGTCGGCATACCCCATAGAGGCGGCAAGCTGGCGTTTCATGCCTTCAATGAAGACTTCGCCGGTATGGTGTCCGCGTCCGCTTTCTGGAACCCGAAGACGGGACGCTTTCGCATTCCTGAACAGCGCGGGCTTTACCGCAATGAAGCTGTTCCAGTCGAAAGGCAGGCAAGCAGGGATTGCCGGGGTCTATCCGTGGACGATGGAACAGTTCGTCGAACTCGCCTCGCTTTCCGGCGCGGCATGGGTCTCGCAACCTGACCTTTGCTGTGAGCCGGAGCTGGCCGTCGATCAGCAGGCGATCGACTATCGGATGAACGCGACGGCGACGCTGCTCGAAGGCATGCTTCGCGTCGTGTATGCGTGGCAGGAGCAGCTGGCCCGGACAATGAATGCGAATGACTGCCTCCGGTCACCCGGTGGGTCGGGCCGCGAGGCCTACCCCTATCCCGATCACGGACTCGGATGTTCAGGCGCGGCACCGCTCCGGGTTTTCCGAGGAAAGCCGACAATTCGGGGCTCGCGGACCGGCTTTTGCGCTCGTGGAGGCAAACACCCTCGTAACAGTGGCCCAAGGCGCGCTTGTTCCGAGGCATGACCGCGCACGATCCGCTCAAGGCATGGAGTGTAGTCGCTGCCCATGTACATACGCATATTTACATGGAGCGAGAGATAGTCTATAGTACATCCATAGTACACACAGCAGGAACCGCTATGCATACCACCCGCGTTTTCAGGAATGGCAACTCGCAAGCCGTTCGAATTCCGGCCGATCTTGCTTACGACCGGAGCGATGTCGAGGTCGAAATTGAGCGCGTAGGCGATGAGATCCGGATCCGTCCGGCGCGTCGTCCGCTGGCGGGAGTGCTCAAGAAGTTCGCGAAATTCGGGCCGGATTTCATGGCTGAAGGGCGCGGCGAGCAAGAGCAGGCTGAGCGCGAGGGATTGTGATGCCGCGCTTTATGCTCGACACGAACATGTGCATCTACCTGATGAAGAATCAGCCTGAAGAAGTCGCGAAGCGATTTGCGCAGTGCTACGTCGGGGATGTAGTTATGTCCGCAGTCACCTACGCTGAACTTGAATACGGCGTCGCAGTGTCTGCGAACCGAACTCGCGAGCGCCGCAATCTCGCCGCCCTAATCGAAGATATTCCTGTGGCCGCGTTCGACGCTGCCGCAGCAACGGCCTACGGGCCTGTGCGCGAAGCGACGCGCGAGCGCAAGAAGGATGCTCTTGACAAGCTGATCGCCGCACACGCGATTGCGCTGGACGTTATTCTCGTTACCAACAACGAGCGCGACTTTGCCAGCTATCCCGGTATCAGGCTCGAAAACTGGCTCAACAAGTAGGGAAACAGGAAAGGGGCTGCGCGAACGTCGACGGCGACGGATACACAGTTAACGGAGATCTTTGGACGGAATCGGCTGAACAACGATCTCTTGCGGAGCGGTGTTGAGGTCGCCACGCCGGTCCGCGATCGGGGTGTCGACCTGATTGCGTACGTGGACATCGACGAGCAGATTGGGAAGTTCACAGCCGTTCCGATACAGATCAAAGCGGCGACGCAGCGCTCGTTCTCGATCGACCGGAAGTATGCCAAATTCCCCGACCTCCTTTTGGCGTACGTGTGGGGTATCGGGCAATCGGAGACGGCTACCATCTACGCGCTGACCTACCGCGAGTCACTGGGCGTTGGCGAGTCGATGGGCTGGCTGCAAACCGACTCGTGGGTTGAAGGTGGCCGACATACGACCACCGCGCCGAGTGAGAGGCTCATAGACCGACTGGCACGATACGAAGTTCAGCCGGGAACATGGAAGGGCCGAATTGCCTCTGCGTTGCGCCGCGAGTGATACCGAGGACAACGGGGAATACGGAATCAGGGGAATTTGATGGGGCAAGCAAAGCAGCGTGGCACGAAGTAGCAGCGGATCGCACAAGCGAAGGCAAAGACTGATGCGTTGCGCCCGGAGAAGCTGGTGTGTGGTGCTTGCAAAACGGCATTCACCGACTTTGACGCTATCGACACGCGAAACATGCGGGGCATTCGTGCTGCATTTGGCGGCATCTGCCCGTCATGCAGTGAAACCGTGCTCGCGTTCAGCGGCGAAAAGGATGCCGTTGCAGACGCGATGATCGCCTGGCAGGATGCGATGGGGAGTGAGGGCAAGCTTGGAATGCAGTCGCGCGCCGGCCAGCACATTCCCTTCGAAGAGTAGGAAAGCATGCACATGCGTGAACATCTCCAAGCGGTCGCGAAAGAATACAATGACGCGATCGATAAGGGCAAGGTTCGAGAGCTTCGCAAGCTGGCCGAGCGCAGCCATGACATTGTGTGGCAAGCGATCAAAGAGATTGAGTCCACGCCTGTCACTGACCCGCAACTACTCGATGACGCGACGGGTTTGTTCATGGACATTCGCTGGGGCCAAGGAACCACGAAGTTTGTATAGGAAAGCGCGACGGAGGTAGGAATGGCGAGTCACCTGCTCTCTCAGTTCCCGAAGGATGAGCAAGACGACTTCTCGGCCGTATGCCAGAAGTACGGTCGCGCCGTCAGCGAATTCGAAGTGGTCGACGACGAGAACCAATATCCGGGCGGGGACCGAGTCGGGCCGATTGGCCGGCAAGTGACCGTGGCGCTGCGCGGAAAGTCATCCGTGGCTTTATACGACGGCGGCCACGGAAGCGCCTGGATCGCCGACTTCGAGAACGACCTGGAGTCGGGATCGTTCGATTGAGCAAATTGAGCGGAAAACGGGGAGAACGCCGTCAAATGGGTCATTACATTCAAGATCGGGCCGGACGTCCTGCTCGCTGCCGAGATACTGAGCCCGGCATGGGGCCGCGAGTATCGACAGGACCGTACGGTTGCGCCAGCTGGTCGAGTCGAACCGTCGTCCTGGAGGGTGGCCAGCGCGGTCTCCGAGGGCGAGTGCGATCCGTGCGAGGCCAATTCCGGCCAGATAAAGCTGCTGTAGAGGAAAAGACAACTGGAACGCAAGTGCCGCTCGCCGACCGTTTGCTGTTCGCCTCCCCGTGAAGGCCGGTCGTTAAAGCTGATTCAGGAGTTGATTGGAGTTTTCAGCTTGTCTGCCATTAACAGATTGATAGAGGCTGATCCGGTTCGGGAGCAGGGTGATCTAATGACACGAAATCCGGGACATTGCTAGCCAGGTTGCACAACAGCGCGGGGATCAGCGTGAGCGCAATAAAATGTCTGTTGCTGAACAACGTTTCCAATAATTCAGAATAGAGAAAACAACAATGAGCGTACAGGTGAATCTGCCAGCTAGACCTCGCGCTTTCGGTCTCGCTGTGATCGTTCTTCTTCTTTTCGCGCTGATTGCCGGCGGTTTTGTGACTGTCGGCCCCGGGCAAAGGGGCGTGCTTATGACATGGGGCGCCGTCGAACCAGGCGTACTTGACCCGTGCCTCCATTTGAAGGTCCCGTTCGCGCAGTCGGTTGCCAAAATGGACGTTCAGGTGCAAAACTCCCAGGATGCGGAGACGGCGGCGAGCCTTGATCTGCAGGCTGTGACCACGACGGTGGCGACGAACTGGCACATCCTGCCGGCCGACGCAGAGTGGGTCTATCAGCGCATTGGCAACGAATCCGCTCTAGTCCTCAAGATCATTAAGCCGGCGATCAGCAACTCCGTGAAAGCAGTGACCGCCCACTACAATGCGGAGGATTTGATCACTCACCGCGATCAGGTGCGTGGACAAATCGAGGCGCAAATCACCGCCGAACTCAAACCATATCGGCTGGTGGTGGATTCTGTGAACATCACTGACTTTCACTTCAGCACGCAGTTCTCACAGGCGATCGAGCAGAAGCAGGTAGCCCAGCAGCGTGCACAGCAGGCGCAATACGAGTTGCAGAAAGCCAGGGTCCTTGCTGATCAGAAGATAGTCGAGGCAAACGCGCAGGCCGAAGCGCAAAAACTACTTCAGCAGACGATCACACCCGAGATCATTTAGCAGCAGGCAGTAGCAAAGTGGGATGGCCATTTGCCGGAAGTACTGGGGAGTAGCGGAGTCCTGCCAATGCTCGGAAATCTTGGCATAACTCAGTGAGGTAAGCCACCGGCTCTGCCGGTGGACTCACCAAGGTTTGAGGAGCGGCCGACAAGGCTGCCGATT
>NZ_JAGIPX010000150.1 GCF_017814945.1 Paraburkholderia sp. LEh10 | reverse complement strand
TCAGCCATGCCCCAGCTTGTCGATTCAAGGCGCCTCAAGGGTTCGCTACGCCGGGCTCACGCCCGCCCTTGACCCGCGAAACCACCCACTCGGATTTCAAAAGAGGCGTCTTTTGTGGAATAGGAGTAGTTATCCTTATTAGTTAGCCCCGCCTTCGGCCGCAGTGACAGTCCAACCATGCCACGTCGCGAAACGTTTCTGGAGCGCGGTACGACGACATGCCGCGTTCATCTGGTGTCTAAGCAAAGCGAAGTGCTGCCGGATCGGGCCGAAGCATGAGAGAAATGCCTGCGTGCGACGCGCTTCGCGAAAGCATTGCTGGAAGGGAGAGAGAGTACCCTACCGCCATCGTTCATCTGGGCTTTGCAAATCGAAACCCGTTGGCCTCCACCAATTCCGTCCGACCTCAGAGTCCTTAGGGCCTCGAATCGGACAGGCCACGCGCGCCGCTGCGCTTGCCGTACCTCGTCGACCAACCGACCCGACACTGAACACGATGACCTCCTTCGAACACATCTCCAGTCACCCCATCCTAGATCTGCGCGCGCAGCTCGAGCAATACGTAGACCCCGCGTCCGGAGCACGTCATGTGCACTTGGCCAGCGACCAGGACGAGTTCGCTTTCCTGGTTGGCTTTCCGACGGTTCCGCGAGCCAGCGACGGGCGTGCCCATATCCTCGAGCATCTTGCACTGTGCGGCTCCGAGCGTTTCCCGGTGGCGGCCCCGTTCTTCGCAATGCTGCGGCGCTCAACGGCGACTTTCATGAATGCGATGACGTACCCCGACCGCACGGTCTATCCGTTCGCGAGTACCGATCGCACCGACTTCTTCAATCTGCTCGACGTCTATCTTGACGCGACCTTCCTCCCCAAGCTGGATTACCTTAGCTTCCGTCAGGAGGGCTGGCGCCATTCCTTCAAGGACAATCGCCTAGTCCGTCAAGGTGTAGTGCTCAACGAGATGAAGGGCGCGTTTAGCAATCCACTGCGCATCCTGTACTCCGCCCTCAACAAGGCTCTGTTCCCCGGAACGACCTACGCCGAGAACTCCGGCGGCGACCCGCTAGTCATCCCGGAGCTTTCGCACGAAATGCTGCTGGAGTTCCACGCCAGCCACTACCACCCTTCGCAGGCGATGTTCATGAGCGCTGGTCGAATCGAGGCAAAGGAGATTCAGGCCAAGCTCTTTGAGCGCGTGCTCTCGCGCCGCACGGGACGGTGCCCAGCGCGCCGGCCAGAGCTGGTTGATGACTGGATAGCACCGCGCCGCGCTCAGGTCACAGTACCGTCGGCTCAAGGGCGCCCTGACGAACATGGCCTGCAGCTCAGCTGGCGCTTCGGTGAATCCAGCGACCCGCTAGCCACTGCACGACTTCGGCTACTGACCCACGGCTTGCTTGGCGACGCCTCCGCGCCGGTGATGAAGGCCATGCAGTCGGCCGGCTTCGGTCGACCAAGCCAGATGAATTTCGTCGACAGCGGCCTGCGCCAGCTTGTGCTGCATATTGGCATGGAAGGATTGACCGAGACACAGGTGGAGCGAGCTAACAGCTGTATCGCGCAAGCCCTCGAGGACGCCGCAACTGTCGGTGTTCCGGTGGATGTCCTCAAGACCGCAGTGCGCGACATGCGCTTTGCACAGCGCGAGATTCGGGGCGGCACCATCCCGGACGCACTGCGCCGGTTGCTTGACGCAGTACCCTTGCTGATGAACGGAGGCGACGTCGCAGCGGCATTCGATATCGAACCCGTGCTTCAGCAACTCGAGAAAGAGATTGCGGACCCAGCCTTCTTCAAGCGTGCCGTCCGTGAGCTGATCAATCACCCGAATCTTCTGGCCACGCACGTGATTGCAGATGCCGACTTCACGACTCTGCGCGAGGTGCAGGAAGCCAAGGCGCTAGCGCTGAGGGATCGCGAGCTGAGCGACGACGAGCGTCGCCAGATCGGTGCCGAGGAGGCCGCACTGGCCGAACACCGCAAGGCTCGAAGCAACACCGATGTACTGCCTTGCATCCAGGCGAGCGAACTCAGGCGTGAGCCCATCGCGTTCCCAGAGATTCAACATCAGCACAGCTCGATTAGCGTCGTCGGTGCCGCCACCAACGGCATCACCTATGCGACCACGCTTTTTGATCTGAGCACGGCCCAGAATGACGATTGGCCCTGGCTATCCCTGTACGCCGACATCGTGCCGAAGCTCGGGACTGGTAGTTTGGGATTTGAAGAAGCGGGCCGTTGGCGCCAGCGTCAGGTGTCCTCGTTATCAATGACGCTGGACACCGTGGTGGAGGCCGGTCGCACGAGCCTGACGCCGCAACTGAACGTTCATGCCTCCGCGCTGACTGAGGACGAAGCCGGAATCCCCTCCGCCATCGCGGCGTGGACCTTGGTGCCGCGATTCGATGAACTCGACCGCATCTCGTTTTTGACCAAAGCGCGCGTCGCCCGTAAAGTCAACGGCTTGGCAGCGGCGGCCGACCGGTACGCTTCGCTGGCCGCGGCCGCGCCCTACTCGATTCGTCGGCAATTTGCCCACCGCGTGCACGGCTTAGCCTCTCTGCCATTCGTCGCCGCGCTAGGCAAGATGCTGGAGTCGCCGGAGGGCGTTCAAGCTATCGCCGACCACCTGAAGCGCATTCACCAACTGTTGCGGGAGGTGCCTAATCGCGTCATTTGGGTTGGCCTGAACGGATCACCGCTCGAGGCCTCGAAGGCATTGGACCTGCGCCCCTCTCGGGCGGGCAGGCTCGGTGCATCTGACGCGATCTCGCGTGCTCATGAAGTCGCCAACGTGGCCTTGCGTGTGGCAAGCCAGGTGAACCATTGCCACATCGCATGGGCCGCGCCTAGTTTCGAGCATCCCGATGCTGCGCCTCTCGCCGTGGCCGCCAAGCTCCTAACCCATCTTGCGCTGCACCGCAAACTGCGCGAAGAGGGTGGAGCCTACGGCGGCTGGGCCAGATATAGCGCGGCGGATGGCCTTTTTACGATGAGTTCGTTTCGCGATCCCCGGCTGGCGGGCACCTACGCGGATTTCACGGGCTCGGTGCATGAGATCCAAGACGCAAGCTTGAGCCAACAGACCCTGGACGAAGCCATCGTCTCAGTCATCAAGCAACTCGACAAACCTCGTGCACCATATGCCCTCGCCAGTGCAGCCGATCGTTCGGAGCGTCGCGGTGTGACGCAGGAGATGCGGCGAGCCTTCCGCCAACAAGTGCTCGCTTGCACTGTGCTGCAAGTCAAGGAGGCGCTCGCTCGCTGGCTACCCCCGCAAGCGGCTAGCCGTGCCGCCGCTGTGGGAAATGCAAACCAGGATCTCTGCGGAATGGCTGTGATCGAGGTAGCTGACCTTGTGAATTGATTCAAGTGATTGCGGGTTTTCCGAAGGGGCGGAATTTGGGGTTCTGTCGCAGTAAGAACCCTTAACAAAATACACGAAGGGGCTGTTAACCGTCGATGAATGCTGTTAACCTTTTCATTGTTTCGACGACGAAAAGGGGGTAAGCCGACGACGTAACCTATACATAGTCAAGGCCAAACATCCATGCAAAAAATTGTCACCATCTTTCTGCTTCTAATTTCCTACTGCACGTTGCTATCGGCTGCTGACAACCAGGGGAACGGAACCATACGCCCCCCCTTTGCTCTTACCCCCTCAGACTTTCAGCGGGCTCTCACAGTTCGTTATCAATACTCGGATAAAATTGTCAATTTCGTCGATACCCCCCCTTTCTAGCTTTCGCCCGAGACCCTTGCCTACCGACGGACGACACATGGTGAGCGCCAGTTCATTAAATTCAATATCAAAACTGGGAAGAAGCAACCGGCTTTCGATCATAGCCGCCTTGCCGAAGCCTTAAATAAGGCGGCCTCCTCGAATTTCCGAGGCAATTCGCTGCCCTTTGACCGCTTCGAAATCGGACAAGACGGCAACCAGTTGCTGTTCTCCATTAATTCCGTTCAGTGGAGTTGTGATCTTTCAAGCTACATCTGCACTAGGATCTCTCAGGACGAAATCTTGTCATTTCATAACGAGACTTCACGCCAACGGCTGAAAGCGATAGTCGAATCACAAGCGATTCACCGGCAAGTGGAAAGCATATATCAAGAACTACAACGTCTTTCTAATGAGTAAGGACCTGAGGGCTCGCCTGGCGTTCCTGCATCAGACGCTGCGTGAAGAATCGCTCGAGTAGCGGAGCAAAGGTGGCGGAAGTAGTCATGGCCGGTCCCCCCAGCGCTGTTCGAGGCGGCGCATCGCCTCACGCATCAGTTCGGGCGAGCCGCTCAAATACCACTGCGTATCCTCGATGTGGACATGGCCGAGGTAGGCCGACAGGATTGGCAAACGGCGCTCGGAATCCTGGCCCGACTGGTACCAGTGTACAAGTGTGTTCGTCGCAAATACGTGCCTCATGTCATGCAGACGCGGGCCGTGACTGTCGGATGCACTGCGCAAGCCAATCTGCCGCGACAACGCATAGAAAGCGCGGTGAATCTGTCCGCAGTCCATCCGGTTTCCCCAGCTCGAAACGAACAGGTAGGAAGACACTGGCCGCCCCGCCCAATGATGCTCGCGTCGTGCGATATAGTCCGCGAGCACCTTGCAGGTCGAGGCATGCAAAGGAACGAACCTCGACTTGCCCAGCTTCGCTCCACGGATCGTCAGTATCCCCGCCGTCAGATCCACGTCCTGTATCTCAAGATTGCGCGCCTCACCCAGACGCATGCCCGATACGCTCAGTAATCCGAACAGGCAATGATAAGTCAACGGCAGCAGTGCTCCTCGTTCATAGCGGTATGGCATCCGAAGCGCAGCCCGCAATAGTGCGCGGATCTCGTTGGCCGAGTAAAGGTATGGTCGGGCCCGCTTCGGTTGAAACGGTAACAAGCCCGGCGCTGGTATCTCGGTGCGGAGATCGGTGGCACTGCGATGGCGCGCAAACTGGCGTACATAGCCCAGTCGTCGCGCCCATTGCGCGGGTTGGACATTCGATGGCTGTCGAGCCCAGGCGAGAGCCAACGCTTGGGTAACGTATGAAGCACGATGCCGCTCCATGAACGCGACGAAATCCGGCAATACCTTGCCTGCTTCCTTCAGCTTGAATCCTAAGCTGCGCCTCAGATTGAGGTAATCCTGAACGGCCTGCCGAAGCGTATTCATCGTACACCTCCCGGCCAGGGCAATGAACCGCCCCGGGTTTTCCGAAGACTCCAACCTTTGAGAAAATGGAGCTATGGAAAACACAAACAAGAAATCACCGAAGTACTCGCCGGAAGTTCGTGAGCGGGCTGTGCGCATGGTGCTGGAACATCAAGGCGAGCGCGAATCGCAATGGAAAGTGATCGCGTCGATCGCAGCGAAGTTTGGCTGCTCGGGCGAGACGCTGCGTAGCTGGGTGCGCAAGGAAGAGCGAAATCGGGGTTTGCGCCCGGGCACAAGCACGCAGGAGCAGGATCGGCTCAAGGAGCTGGAGCGGGAGAATCGTGAGCTGCGCCAGGTTAATGAAATCCTGCGCAAGGCGTCAGCGTATTTCGCACAGGCGGAGCTCGACCGCCGACCGAAGTGATGATCACGTTCATCGATGATCACCGGCACGTCTACGGGGTCGAGCCGATCTGCAGGGTGCTGCCAATCGCCCCGTCGACGTACTACACGCATGTGGCCCGCCGCGCCAATCCTGGACTTGTGCCGCCGCGGGCCCAGCGCGACAGGATGCTCAAGGATGAGATCCGGCGCGTGTGGGAAGAAAACTTCCAGGTCTATGGCGCAGACAAGGTCTGGACGCAATTGAAGCGGGAAGGCATTGTCGTGGCGCGCTGCACGGTCGAGCGGCTGATGAAGCAGATGGGCCTGCGCGGTGTGGTGCGGGGCAAGACGGTACGCACGTATCCGCCCGAGAATCCCCGTAGTAGCGAGTGCTCTCGATTTCGCCGAAACTTCAGTACCGTAGGGGAGATGGT
>NZ_JAGIPX010000014.1 GCF_017814945.1 Paraburkholderia sp. LEh10 | reverse complement strand
GGTTGCTCAGGTCAAGGTTCAGGTCGGTCTGTTTCATGCGCTTATTGTGCCTGGCAGGCTTCGGGTTGAACAGCATGGCATGGGCGAGTTTTGAACACTTTCCCTAAAGTTCCAAACCGGAATGTCTACGTCCTTGGAGACGGCAGATGCGCGACATCGACCTGAAAACGCTGCGGTTGCTCGTCGCCGTGTGCGATCACCGCAATATGGCGCGGGCGGCGCAGGAAGCTCATATCGAACCCTCCGCGATCAGCAAGCGCATCGCGCAACTCGAAAGCGATCTGGGCGTGCCGCTCCTCACGCGCTCGCGGCGGGGTGTCGAGCCGACTGCCGCGGGCAATGCGCTGCTCGAGCACGCGCGCAGCGTGCTCTTCACGATGGAGCGCATCGCGAGTGACGTCGCGGCGTTCGGTGGCGGGCTGAAGGGGCGGGTCAGCCTATGCGCGTCAGCGTCGGCGATCGCCGAGGCATTGCCCGACGACATTTCGTCCTTCATGCGCGAACCCGCGAATCAGAACATCAGGGTCGATGTGGAAGAACGGCTGTCATCCGATCTCGTGCGGCTATTGCGCGAAGGCGCGGCGAGCTTGGGCGTGTGTTGGGACAACGTCGACCTTCAGGGCTTGCAACACCGGCCGTATCGGCAGGACCGGCTGGCGCTGGCCGTGCATCAGGATCATCCGCTCGCGAACGAAGCGTCCCTATGCTTTGATCAGACGCTGGAGTACGAACACGTTGGTCTGCTACCGTCGACGGCCGTCCACACGATGCTGCAGCGCGCGGCCGCAGGCGCGGGCAAGAGCGTGTCGTATCGCGTGATCGTGTCGAGTTTCGATGCCGCATTTCGCGTGGTTGCGGCTGGTCTTGGCATTAGTGTCGTGCCCGTGGAGGTCGCCGAGACCTACCGCCCAGTGCGTGGCATCAAGGTGATCCCGCTCACCGACGCGTGGGCTCAGCGCCGGTTCGTCGTGTGTTTCAGGAGCTTTGACGCGCTGCAGCCGGCCGCACAGCGGATGGTTGACTATCTGGCCAGCCAGGCCGGGACTTTGACGGTGAACGGCAGTACTTGAGAAATTGGCATTGAGACAACCACGTCAAGTACTACGCATCCTATTGCCTCCTCAAGGACCCACAGGCCAGGCGGACCAGCGCAGTTCAGCAACTGAGCGGCTGAGCATGTAATGTAGCCGCGCCGGGGCCTGACCGGTGCGGAACGAGACTGGCCGCTGTGCATTCGAAAGCGGCCGTCATGCGAGTGCGGTTGCGTATGACCGGAGAGGGATCGGCAACTGACATTGGCCTCTCCGCGTTGCCCGGAATGGCGTGGCATGCTGCACACAGCCATCGCAGCTCCCGCTAGAGAGATGGACATACGCATGGGCTCCCGCGATTCATCTCCATACAATCGGGATTACCGGTCTGGTAGCCGCCATGACCTTCGTCTCTTGCGCGAAAGGGGCGGCTGAAAACAAGGCGGCCGGTTACCTTGACCCGCCCCCGCCGTGACCGCCTCCGCCGTTCCCGCCTCCGCCATTCCCGCCGCCGCCGTGACCGCCCGAGCCGTTTCCGCCTGAGCCGTGACCACCTGCGCCTGCACCGCCTGCGCCCGCACCGCCTGCGCCCGCACCGCCTGCGCCATTCCCGCCTGCGCCGTTTCCGCCTGAGCCATTCCCGCCTGCGCCGTGACCACCTGCGCCTGCACCGCCTGCACCCGCACCGCCTGCGCCTGCACCGCCTGCGCCCGCACCGCCTGCACCCGCACCACCTGCGCCCGCACCGCCTGAGCCATTCCCGCCTGCACCGTTTCCGCCTGAGCCGTGACCACCTGCGCCTGCACCGCCTGCACCCGCACCGCCTGCACCCGCACCGCCTGAACCATTTCCGCCTGCGCCGTGACCGCCTGCGCCTGAGCCCGCACCGCCGGCGCCTGCCCCGCCTGCGCCCGCACCACCTGCGCCCGCACCGCCTGCGCCGTGACCGCCTGCGCCTGCGCCGCCTGCACCCGCACCACCTGCACCCGCACCACCTGCGCCTGCGCCGCCTGCGCCCGCGCCGCCTGCGCCCGCACCGCCTGCGCCCGCACCACCTGCGCCTGCCCCGCCTGCACCCGCACCGCCTGCACCCGCACCACCTGCGCCCGCACCACCTGCGCCCGCACCACCTGCGCCCGCACCACCTGCGCCCGCACCACCTGCGCCCGCACCGCCTGCGCCCGCACTGCCTGCGCCCGCACCGCCGACGCCCGCACCCGGACCGCCCGCACCCGAACCACCTCTGCCCTGACCGACCGCAGGCTGTCCTTCAGCCAGCTTCAGTGAAGCAGGTTTCGGAGAAGGTGCACCGCGATGATCGACCGAAGCGGAAGCCACTGGCGCGGTGCGCTCGGCACTGCCAATAGCAGTTCCCTGGGCAGCAGGTGACGATGAACTCGCGACATGACCGGACGAAGACGCTTGTTGCGTTGGCGATATAGGTCGGGTGATCCGGGGCGCATGCCGCGCGATTGCTCCCGCTTGCGGCGCGGGATGGCGGCGATTCTGTCTGGCGGCATAGCTTGCTTGACCAGGCACTCGTGCAACCGACTGCGGTGCAGCAGAATCCGGAGGAGGTCCAGCGCGTTGATCGGATGGAGCGGACGACACAGGTGGCGCGAGCTCTGCACTGGCAACCGCAGTTCCCTGAGCGGGAGGCGACGGTGGTAGCGCGACATCACCGGACCAGGACGTGTGTTCCGCTGGCGTCGTGGATCCGATGATCCCGGGCGCCTGATCATAGTGGAACCGATCGCCAAACGCGACGACACCCATCACCCCGACAGCCAATGATGCGCTCGCCCACGCAACCCAAAGCGCAAGACGTCTGCCCCGCACAGGCGGTGCGGCCTCGATGTCTGCATCCGGGTTACTCGCCCCCGAATGCGCAAGCTCGGCCTCGCGGGACACTGCAACACGCTTCGGCTCGTTTCGTCTGATCCTTCCATTCACTACGTTCATGTGCCGTCCCCTTGCGGAATGCTCATCGAAATGCGCCGCGGGACCGTTCTGCGTGTTCGACCTCTGGCTCCGCCACGGCAATGGGAGCGGAAAACCAATTGCCTATAGTAAGGCTTCGAGCGATGAAAGCGCTCGCCATCTTCGTGGCCGATCTGGACGGGTGGCTAGAGTCGCCGTCCGTGGGCTTCCCGCGATGATTCCACAGTTGGCGACGACACGATGCAAGTGAAGCATTCGCTGTGCCTGTTAGTCCGAATCAGATTGGATTGCGAGATCGTGGACATAGCATCGACATACACGATACGACACGGTCCGCGCCAAGCGACGCGCGGATCGAACTGGGAAAAGATAGAAGAGAATGATCTATGTGCGAATCTACTCAACCTTGACGCGGAAATAACGCGAAGCGATGGCTTGCGAGTAACAGGGCGATAGCGAATAACCTCCTTCTACTATCGGCTAAGGACCGACTGGCCGATTTAAGAGGCACCTCGTTTAAAAATCGCAGAAGCGCGAGACCAGGACGTCGCAAGTTCGCATTGAGCGTTGGGTAATCAGCCTGGATGTTACCGATAAGGTTGAAACTGCGACCCCGCCGAATCGCCCTGTCGTCGCGATGTTTGAATCGATGTCCACTCAAGCGAATGATCTGGACTGCTTTGCAACGATCGACCGCGGCGATTGCCGCCAGGACACGTTGTTCCTGCCGACCGCATCAGGCACAGGTCGGCCCCAACTACGATTGCACGGACCGCTTGAATCCGCAGATGCCAAACGGCCAGTGAAGCGTCTGCGTCACGTCAGCGGCGGACGTTGCCTGATGTGCCGGCCACCGCACACTGCGGCTTGACGGATAAGAGCGTTCACCGCTTCAGTTTGTTACAAAAAATTCGCGCAGCGTTCTTTGCCACGACCTAAAGTCATTCCATGCGTCTGACAAATGATGGTTCATCGCAAAGGGAACGCTCGTAGCGAGGCAAAATTTCCGACGCACGAGGAAACCGGTTGGTGTTGGGTAGTGAAGTCGCGACCGACGCGCTGGCGGTGATCAGCGCTCGCAGTCTGTGCAGTTGAAGCGGTAGTGAGTATGGCGAGCGGATAAGGTGGAAAGAAGGCGCGCCGACGATGCCATCGTTGAGACCTCAGGCATGGGTGCAATGGCGCTCCACTTCTTTCGCAACTGCCAGCAGGCTACCGTGGGCTGTTACAGGCCGCAATGGAGAAGGAGCCGTCCATGCGTTGCAACAAGCCCTCTGTAATTTTGAGCAGTGTTCCGCTCGCTGTTGTCCTCGCAACAGGCATTACAGCCAGTCGGGCTGCGCCCGTCCTGGTTTCCGGTCCCAGTCTCTTTGCCACGTGCACCATAGGCGGCCCCGGCACGAACTATGTGAACGCCGAAGTCGAGCCTTGGCTCGCCACGAACCCGAAAAATCCCTCGAACCTTATCGGCGTATGGCAGCAGGACCGGTGGAACAACGGCGGCGCCCACGGCCTGGTTGCCCGTTCGTCATTCGATGGCGGTTTTACGTGGAACACGCCAGCTGCACTGCCTTTCTCTGCATGCGCGGGCGGGACTGGTTACGAGCGCGCGTCCGATCCGTGGGTATCGATCGGCCCCGATGGAACGGCGTACGCCGTGTCGATCTCCTTCAATCAATCCAACAACAGCAATGCGGTGCTCGCGTCGGTTTCGAAGGACGGCGGCCTGACATGGGGGAAGCCGAGCATCATCATAGCCAACAACGAACCGTCACTGCAATTCTTCAACGACAAGGAATCGGTGACGGCGAATCCCGTCAAGGCAGGCGTCGCCTATGCAGTGTGGGACCGGCTGGAACTGCCGAACGGCAATCCTTACGCCAACAGGCATACGGCCGCCTTCCGGGGGCCATCGATGTTCTCGAGGACGCTCGATGGCGGCAACACATGGAGTCCGCCATCCGTGATCGTGACGGTGCCTTCGCGGCAGCAGACGATCGGCAACCAGATCGTGGTCAACTCGCAGACCGGAACGCTCTATGACTTCTTCAACCTGATCTCTCCGCCGTTCTCGAAGGCGGCCGGCAAGGTGGCGTTCATCAAATCGACCGATGACGGCGCAACGTGGACGAAGCCGAAAATCATCTCGGGTTTGCAGACCGTATCGGTGTTCGATCCGAACACGGGCGAAGCGGTGCGTTCAGGAGACATCATTCCCGAGCCCGCGATCGATCCGAAGACGGGGCAACTCTATGTCGTTTGGCAGGATTCGCGCTTCAATGGCGGGCACTACGACGAGATCGCGCTCTCTACGTCAACAGACGGCGGCAGTACCTGGAGCGCGCCGATCCGGGTCAATACGCCCACGGGACGGCCGGCATTCAATCCAAGCATTAACGTCAATTCATCGGGGACCGTTGCAGTGACGTACTACGATTTCCGCAATCTGGCGGATGGCAACACCACGACACTACCAACCGATATCTGGCAAACGACATCGACGAACAAGGGAACGACGTTCGCCAATGAAGTTCATCTGGCGGGGTCGTTCGACCTCAAGACGGCGCCGAACGCGGAGGGCTTCTTCGTCGGCGACTATCAGGGGTTGGCCGTGTTCGGCTCGACGTTCGTGCCGTTCTTCGTGCAAACAAACTCGGGCAATCTCAGCAATCGCACGGACGTATTCGCTCAGCCGTAAAGTACGCAACGCAGCACTCGGCGCGCAGCGTGCACATGCACGCGCGCTGCGCGCGACGGTGCGCGACGGTGCGCATTTGCGGTGAGCGAAAAACGCCTTCACACCACGCACCGCAATCACGATTCGCTCGCGCCCTCCGGCGGCACGAGCACGACGACATTCGTGATGCCCTGCCGCGCCATCTTCGTATAAGGGCAAAAGCGTTCGGTGTTGCGCACCAGTTCCTCGGCCACGGCGCGGTCGACGCCGGGCATGCGAATCCGCGTATGCGCGGTGACGAGATACAGGCCATCGACGGGATCGCGGCTCAACTCGACGGTGACGTCCACCGACGTATCGGCCATGGAAAGACCAGCCCGCGTCGCAAGCAGACTCAACGCGCCATGAAAGCAGGCCGCATAGGCGGCGGCGAATAGCTGTTCAGGATTGGTGCCGTCGCCCGGTCCGCCCATCTCTTTCGGCAATCGCAGCTCAAGAGCGAGATTGCCGTCGTCGGAACGCACGACACCCGACGCGCGCCCATGAGCCGCGTCGCCTCCCGTCACCGTGACCGTCGTCGAATACAGCGCTTGACGGTCCCGCCCGTGGTACTTGTCGAGCAGCGTCAGCGGAGGTGGGTTCAAAGTGGTCATGGCGCGCGTCATCTCTGTCGTGTGCGATTGTGGCTTGTGTCGCGTTGCCGCCCGCATGCATGCCGCGCGCGTCGCCGCCATTTCGCGTACTGCGACTGAGCGAACCACTTGTCGAAGTTCATCGCGCCAACGCGTGGATTTGCGCCCGGGCAGAGCGTGTCGTCCTGAAGCTTGGCGCCGAAGTAGCGGGCCTGCGCGTCCTCGACGGCCTTGCGCGAATCGTGAGTCGCGTTCAGGAAGCGCTGCACCATGTCGGCAAGTCGCGCGCGTTCCGGGCCTGCGATCTCGACGATACCATTACGCGGCGCACCATGTTGCATCAGAAGCACCAATCGGCAGGGCGCGCCCGGCATTGGCATGTCATTCGACCGTCATAGCCGAAGCTGGCGCAGCGGCACGGCATGGCGTCATCGTCGTGAGGCACTGCAGATCGAGCGCCCGCGTCTTCTCCGTCATGTAGTCAACGAACACGCGAATGCGCGCGGGAAGATGCTTGCGGCTGAGATAGCAGATGTAATGACCGCCATCGTCGGGCGCATATTGCGTGAGACAACTGACGAGCTGCCCCTTGCGAAGCAGATCGCAAGCTTCATAGGCGGGCAGTTGCGCAATGCCCTGCCCGTCGAGCACTGCCTGCAGGATCAGATCCGGGTCGTTGAACGTGTGATGCGCAGTGAGCTGGCGCCGCTGCGGCAAACCTTCCACCTTGAACTCCCACTCGCGCACGCGCCCCGACATCATCCGGAAGTTGATGCATTGATGACTCGCCAGCTCGTCGACCTGATGCGGCAAGCCATGCGCCCGTACATATTCGGGCGACGCGCAGACGATCATCTGCATCGGGATCAATTGCCGCGCGACGATTTCGCTGTCTTCCAGGCGTCCATCGCGAAACGACACGTCGATGCGGTCTGCCGTGAAGTCCGCATGACGGTCGATCAGCATCAGCTCCAGCGTGATGTCGGGATACAGCTCGCGAAAGCCGCGCAGCAACGGCGCGACGATCTTGCGCCCGAAACCGGCCGTCGAGCAGATGCGCAAGTGGCCTCGCGGCGGCCCGTGGCGCAGTTCGCGCATGTCTTCCAGCGCCTGCGCAATGCGCTCCACGCCGGGCTGACACTTCTCGTAGAAGAGTTCGCCCTCGCGCGTCAGCGACGTGCTGCGCGTCGTGCGGAAAAAAAGGCGCGCATCGAGTTGGGCCTCGAGCTTCTGCACGTTGCGGCTGACCGACGACCGGCCGATGCCGAGGCGATCGCCCGCGCGCGCGAAGCTGCCTTCGTTGGCGACAGCGAGAAAAGAGACGACGCATGCATAACTGGTCGCAAAGCTGCTTGCGAACGGGTCTTCGGCGTCGGTGACGGAACTGCGTGATGAGTAGTCTGACATTGAAAGCGCAAGGCAAGTAGAGTCCGTTACGAGACTAGACGTACGAGCGCCCTCGCTTGTGACACGGCCGGCCGTTTTTTTCGCGGCGGGCGTATCGGTGTGCATGCGGACTTACGGCTTCATCACCCGTTGCGCACCGGGTCAGGGCCTCATCGCGCACACGCCCGCGTGCGCGCCGGACGGGCTCGGCAATCACCCGATGCTGCACGCGGCTGCGATGCGCGCGAGCTTGTCGGGATTGCGTTGCACATGAATGCGGACGATGCGGTTGCCGTCCGTCTCGAACGATTGCGCCGATTCGAGCTGACCTTCGATAAAACGCAGCAGCGCCCACTCGCCATTGAGCAACACGAGCTTCACGCGAACCTCGCTGCGATAGCGCCGGCACGCGGCAAAGAAGAGCTGCGCGATGCGCCGTCCGCCCACCATCGGCTTCGGGAAGCTGGGCACCTTGCCGCCGCCGTCGCCGAACAGAATCGCGTCTTCGGCAAGCAGCGCGTTGATCGCGGAGAATTCGCCAAGCTGAAGCGCGCGCGCGAACGTCTCCAGCAGGCGGTGATGCGTCTCGCGCGACACCGTATAGCGCGGGCGCTCGTCGCGCAATTGCGCTTTCGCACGGCTCACCAGCTGACGGCATGCGGCTTCCGTCTTGCCGATCGCATTGGCGATGTCATCGTAATCCGTGTCGAAAACTTCGCGCAGCAGAAACGCCGCCCGCGCTTCCGGCGTCAGCCGTTCGAGCAGCATCAGAAAAGCGACGGAGACATCGTCGGCGCGCTCGGTCATCTCTTCGGGCGTGGCGGGGGACTCGGTCAGTTGCGGTTCCGGCAGCCATATGCCCGTGTAGTGCTCGCGCTGCAGTTTCGCCGCGCGCAGGCGGTCGATCGACATTCGCGTCGTAACCGAGACGAGCCACGCCTGGGCGTTGTCGATGCCCTCGCGGTCCGCAGCATGCCAGCGCAGCCAGACGTCCTGCACGATGTCTTCGGCTTCGGCAACGGACCCCAGCATCCGATACGCGATCTTCTGCAGGCGCGGCCGAAGCTGGTTGAAGACATGCAAATCGTCATCCATGAAAGCGCTCCTCTAGCGCGGAAAAGCACCACGGCCGCGCGAGCCGCGTGCCGGGCGCCCAGCATAGTGCCATGGTGGTGAAAAATTTCTGACGGTCTTTTTGTTGGCGTCCGGCGTCCAACGGAAAAGCGGTAATCGCCCTTCCCTTCCGCGCGAAATTCAGCGGGATCGTTCAACATCGCGTGGCCGCGCGGCACCGGCATCGCGCCACCGGCCATGACGAACCCGGGACCACATCCTTTCTATCGGCTTGCCACGGGATTACTACATACTTTAGCGGATAAGTCCCGCAAGAAAAGGAGGAACCATGTCTGCTGTGTCGGCATTCAAGCTGGTGCTGCTCTCGCTGATCGCGATCATCGCGCTTGAACTGCTTGCGAAACGCGTGCGCTTGCCGCCCGCCGCTGCGTTGCTGGTCGGCGGCGCCGCGATGGCGTTCGCCCCCGGCCTGCCGCCCGTCGTGCTCGACCCCGATCTCGTGCTGATCGTGTTCCTCCCGCCGCTTTTGATGAACGGCGCGTACTTCTTCGTCTGGACCGAGTTCAAGCGGCACCTCGCGCCCATTCTGCTGTTCGCCATCGGCGCCGTCGCGTTCACGACATGGATCGTCGGCGTCGTCGTGCATCTCGTCGCGCCGTCATTGCCGTGGGCCGTGTGCTTCGCGCTCGGCGCAGTCGTCTCGCCGCCGGATGCCGTCGCGGCAAAGGCCGTGCTCGCACGCGTCGCGCTGCCGCGCCGCCTGATGGTGCTGCTCGAAGGCGAGAGCCTGCTCAACGACGCCGCCGGCCTCGTGCTGTTCCGCTTCGCCGTCGCTGCGGCGCTGACGGGAGCGTTCAGCGCGTCGCATGCGGTGCTGAGCTTCGGCGCGCTTGCGCTCGGCGGCATCGTCGTGGGATGCGCCGTGGGCTATGCGGTCTTGTGGCTGTTACGCCTGCTCGATGACGACTACCTGATCATCACGACCTCGATGGTCTCCGCATGGATCAGCTATATCGCGGGCGAAATGCTCGGCGTGTCGAGCGTCATCGCGACGGTGACCTGCGGCATGTTGCTCGGCTGGCATCAGCACGAGGTCTTTTCGGCGACGGTGCGCACGCGCGGCACGGCATTCTGGCTGGTCGTCATATTCGTATTCGAAGCGCTGGTGTTCGTGCTGATCGGCTTGTCGCTGCGCGGCGTGATGCAGCGGCTCGGCGGCATCGACAACGCGATCACGCTGCTCGGCCCCGTCGCGATGGCGACTGTGGCCACCGTCGTCGTGTCGCGTTGCGTGTGGACGTTCGGTATCGAGTCGATCAAGGCGATCGTCCATCGCGTCTCGGCGCGCGTCGCCGAGCCTGCCGACTGGCGCTCGGCCACCATCGTCAGCTGGGCGGGCATGCGCGGCGTCGTGACGCTGGCTATCGCGCTGTCGCTGCCGGAAACGATTCCGGGACGCGACCTGATCCTCTTCTCTGCATTCGTCGTGATTCTTTTTACGGTGCTGCTGCAAGGCGCCACCCTCGGACTGTTGATCCGCCGCGTCAAGCCGGCGACCGATGCGCATCCGCAAAGCTATCTGACGGAGCCCAACGCATGGGCGCGGCTCGAAGCGGCCCAACTGGAAGCGATCAAGCCGCTCGTGTACGCGCCCGACGGCAGCGTGCTGCATCCGCGATTGCTCGAACAGTACAGCTACCGGGCCCGCCTGACACGCGACTATCAGAATGCCGCCGCCTTTCCGCTCGAAAAGCGCAAAGCGCACTACGACGTCGTGCTGGCCGCGATCGCCGCGGGACGCGCTGAATTGTTGCGGATGCATCGAAGCGGTCTGATCCACGACGATCTGCTGCACACGATGGAGCACGACCTGGATCTGCAGGAGATGGCCTCGCGCCACTCGCGCGGGTAAGTTCGCGAGGGCAGGTTCAAAAGCGCGCCCACTGCCTGGCGGAATGCCGCCGTCTGCTCATTGCTGCGGCGCTTGCGCGGCATGCGGCTTCACGCGCGCGACGACGGAATCCGTCACCTGGCGGGCGGCCTGCTTGATGTTCGCCTGCTCGTCGTTGCCCGCCATCACGTACCTTGCGGCCGCCACGTACGGATTGAGCTTGACGATCGCACCGGGCGCATGCGTGTCCGATTGCCCTTCGACTGTCTGATAGAGCGGCGCCGGCGACGGATTGGGCAGCTGATCGATCGCGACGGCCAGTTCGATCCTGCCCTGTCCCGCGCCGAAGCCGACGACGGCGCGCCGCACGCGATTGCCTTCGTCGACGCTCACGAAGACGCCGCGCACCAGCCACCCTTGCGCCGGCACGTCGGCGCCAGCGGGAAGACGGCGGGCATCGAAGCCTTCATGCTGAAGATCGGCGATGAGCGTCTCCGACATCCCGGAGACGATCTGCTGCGATTTCTTCTGCGGGTCCTGTTCCGTCAGATGCAGCGGCGACAGACTGCCTGCAAGGCGACGCGCTCTGCTCAGCCGGCTTTGGTCAGGCGTCACGTTGGCCGCATCGAGCTCGAAATCCGCCACATAGACGACGGGAGCGCCGCCGCCCTGCTGCGCGGGCGCAATCGACACGAACCCGCCTAGCCAGAAAGCTGCAACGACGCATTTCCACCATCGATTGTTCATCGCGGTCTCCGGATCGTCGCGATCATGCGGAAATTGTGTGGGTCGTGGATGAATATACGCCTCCTGCACCGACGCGGCTGGCGAGCGGCCGCAACATGGGCGCGGCCGCCGGGCAGCGCGACAACGCGTTCGCCGTGCAAATCGCCGATGAGCTGTGCGTCGACAAAGGGAAAGGCGCGAGATCGGCCGCGGCGGGACGCGATCAATACGAAAGTGATCGCCGTGCGGATCGAAGGTGGCGGCGGACGGCCGACCCGGACACAACGCCGCCTCCGGCCAGCGTCTCCAGGCGCTGCCGCGTGCAGCGTGTCATCACATGACGCGCGGCTTCACGCCGTCAGTCACGCGCGCCGTTTGGAATAGAGGCCGGACCAGAACCGGCGGCATGATTCCAGTCCGACAGCGCTCAAGCGCGCCACCGCGCTCAATTTCCAAAGAAAATCGTCCTCGGATGGCCGTCCGCCGTGCGGGGGGCGCCCGTCTGCATCGTACCGTTCGACGCCACGCCACCCACCGCGGTCTGCTCCATCGGCTGCTCGCCTGCCTTTGCTTCCGCGGCCTGGATGTCGGCCGGATACGTCGCGTCGTCGCTGGTCGCGCGATAGCCCGCCTGTTCGACGCGCTGCAGATCGTCGCGAACCTGCGCGCGCGTCTCGCCGCCCTGCTCGGCCTGGGCAAAGGCAAGTGCCGGCGCAGCCAGCGCGCACGAAACGAGGACTGCCTGAATCAGTGCTTTCATGATGGTTCACCTGCATGTGAGTCATTGACCAGCGCCACGTTCGTGATGAATGTGGCCCCAATGCCCTTCGCCGCATTTCGCGCAGTTCGCCATTTATCGGTTCCGGGCTCGTTCGCAAAGGGTTAACGCCATTGTGTGCAATGAGCGCTGACCTAAGCCTGTCTCTCACGTGACAAATGCGTCATCTACGCCGCGCGGCGAGATGTCGATTTTGTAATGTGGCAGTCACCGATGGGTAAGTGCGCCCCCGCCACACTTCGACCTCACGAAGCCCCCGCGCGTCCGCCGCGCCCGGGCCTCCCGGCAGATCATCGTCCAAGGAAACGTCATGTGGATCGTCAAGCTGGCCCTGCGGCGGCCCTATACCTTCATCGTGCTGGCCGTGCTGCTCTTCATCATTGGGCCGCTCGCGATCCTGCGCACGCCGACGGACATCTTCCCGAACATCGACATTCCCGTCGTCAGCATCGTCTGGACGTACAACGGCTTCTCCGCCGAAGACATGGCGCATCGGATCGTGTCGAACTACGAGCGCGCGCTGACGACGGATGTCGATGACATCGAGCACATCGAATCGCAATCGTTGAACGGCGTCGCGGTGGTGAAAGTGTTCTTCCATCCGGGCGCAGACATCAACCGCGCGATCGCCGAAGCCGCGTCGAACTCCGCGTCGATCCTGCGCGTGCTGCCGCCGGGCACGCTGCCGCCGAACATCATCACGTATAACGCTTCGACGGTGCCCGTGCTGCAGCTTGGCCTGTCGAGTCCGACGCTGCCCGAGCAGACGCTCTATGACCTCGGCAACAGCTTCATCCGCACGCAGCTCGCGACGATCCAGGGCGCGGCCGTGCCGCTGCCGTACGGCGGCAAGATCCGCCAGATCATGGTCGAGCTCGATCCGAAAGCGTTGCAAGCCAAAGGCCTCGCGCCCATCGACGTGGTCAACGCCGTCAACGCTCAAAACCTGATTCTGCCTGGCGGCACCGCGAAAATCGGCTCACGCGAATACAACGTCGAAATGAACGGCAGCACGAACACGGTGGCCGCGCTCAACGATCTGCCCATCAAGACGGTGAACGGCAGCGTGGTCTATGTGCGCGACGTCGCGCATGTGATCGACGGATACGCGCCGCAGACGAACATCGTGCGCAGCGACGGCAAACGCGCGGCGCTCTTGCAAGTGGAAAAGACGGGCAGCGCGTCGACGCTCACCATCATCGAGCAGGTCAAGGCGATGCTGCCGAAGATCGCCGCCGGCCTGCCGAGCGCGCTGCACATCACGCCGCTATCCGATCAGTCAGTGTTCGTGAAGTCCGCGATTTCGGGCGTCGTGCGCGAAGCGCTGATCGCCGCATGCCTGACGGCCGCGATGATCCTGCTCTTCCTCGGCAGCTGGCGCGCGACGCTGATCATCGCCGTGTCGATTCCGCTCGCGGTGCTCACGTCGCTGATCGCGCTCTCCACGCTCGGGCAAACCATCAACATCATGACGCTCGGCGGTCTTGCGCTGGCCGTCGGCATTCTCGTCGACGATGCGACCGTGGCAATCGAAAACATCACGCATCACCTCGAAAAAGGGGAGCCGCTACACGACGCTATCCTGAACGGGTCCGGAGAAATTGCCGTGCCGACGTTCGTCTCGACGCTTTCGATCTGCATCGTGTTCGTGCCGATGTTCCTGCTGTCGGGCGTCGCGCGCTATCTGTTCGTGCCGTTGGCGGAGGCCGTCGTATTCGCGATGTGCGCGTCGTACTTCTTCTCGCGCACGCTGATTCCGACGCTCGCGATGTACCTGATGCGCGCACCGTCAGCGAATGGACGCGGCGCGTCAGGTCCCTTCGCGATCTTCGCGCGCTTTCAACGCGGCTTCGAACAGCGCTTCGAAGCGCTGCGCAACCACTATCGCGATGCGCTGCAACGCGCGATTGCCAATCGCCGCCGCTTCATCCCGATCTATCTCGTGCTGTGTTTTACGTCGCTCGCGTTGATCGCATTCGCGGGCCGCGACTTCTTCCCCGCCGTCGATACGGGCGAAATCCGTCTGCATCTGCGCGCGCCGACGGGCACGCGCATCGAACAGACGGCGCGCATCACCGATGAAGTCGAGGCGAAGATTCGCACGGTGATTCCGAAGTCCGAACAGGCGGCCGTGCTCGACAACATCGGCGTGCCCGTGAGCGGCATCAATCTGACGTACGACTCGTCGGCCCCGATCGGCCCCGAAGATGCCGACATCATGGTGACGCTCAAGCCCGATCACAAGCCGACGGCGCAATACGTCGCGCAGTTGCGCAACGTGCTGACCCAATCGTTTCCCGGCGTGACGTTCGCGTTCCTGCCTGCCGACATCGTCAGCCAGATCCTGAACTTCGGCCTGCCCGCGCCGATCGACGTGCAGATCGTCGGCAACAAGCTCGCGCAGAACCGCGCCGTCGCGGACAAGCTGCTCGCGCAGATGCGCGGCGTGCGCGGCCTCGTCGATGCACGCATCCAGCAGCCCGGCGACGAGCCGACCATCGACGTCAACGTCGATCGCACGAAGGCGATTCAGGCAGGCCTCACGCAAAAGGACGTCGCGCAGAACCTGCTGATCGCGCTGTCGGGAAGTTCGCAGACCACGCCGAATTTCTGGCTCGATCCGAAGAACGGCGTCAGCTATCCGTTGATGGCCGAAGTGCCGCAGTACGACATTCACTCGCTGCAAACGCTCGCGAACATTCCGCTGACGACGAACCAGGTCAGCATCAATCCGCAGAACCAGCTGGGCACGCTCGGGACGATGTCGCGCAGCACGCAACAGGCGGTCGTGTCGCACTACAACGTGCAGCCCGTGCTCGACATCTTCGCGTCGACGCAAGGACGCGATCTGGGTGGCGTCGCAGCCGATGTCACGAAGCTCGTCGACGCCGCGCGCGCGCAGTTGCCGCCCGGTTCGTCGATCGTGATTCGCGGCCAGGTGCAATCGATGAACGAGTCGTTCGCGGGCCTCGGCGCGGGTCTCGTGTTCGCGATTGCGCTCGTCTATCTGCTGATGGTCGTGAATTTCCAGTCGTGGGTCGATCCCCTCGTCATCGTCAGCGGCCTGCCGGGGTCGCTGGCCGGCATCGCGTGGATGCTGTTCTCAACGCACACGACGCTCAGCGTCCCTGCGTTGACGGGAACGATCCTGTGCATCGGCATTGCGACAGCCAATAGCATTCTCGTCATCAACACCGCGCGTGAATCGCTCGCCAACGGCATGGAGCCGCTCGCCGCCGCGCTCGATGCAGGCTTCAACCGCTTCCGTCCCGTGCTGATGACGGCCCTCGCGATGCTGATCGGCATGCTGCCGATGGCGCTCGGCCTCGGCGACGGCGGCGAACAGAATGCGCCGCTTGGCCGCGCGGTGATTGGCGGTCTTGCCGTCGGCACGCTGTCGACGCTGATGTTCGTGCCCGTCGTGTTCGGAATGGTGCATGCATGGCTCGCGAAGCGCCGCGCGAAACAGGACGCCCGTCGCACCGACGTGACCACACACGCTCAATAAGGACAAGCCATGACCACGCCCAATCTGCCGACAGACGACGATGCGTCGACCCGCACCCGCCTCGTTCCCATCGACGGCGCACATCCGCGCACACGCCGACGCTTCGTGCTGCCCGTCGCGCTCGCGGCTGTCGCCGCCGCGCTGCTCGCGATCGGCATCGTGCCGCGCCTGCATGCGAGCACGGCGCTGACGGAACAGTCGGAAGCGCAGCGTTATCTGTCCGTCGAAGCGGTGACGCCGACGCGCGCGCCTGCGTCGCAGGAGCTGCTGCTGCCGGGCGCCGTGATGCCGTACGCGGATGCATCGATCTTCGCGCGCACGAGCGGCTATATCGAGCACTGGTACACGGACATCGGCGCGAAGGTCAAAGCGGGACAGACGCTCGCGGACATCCAGACGCCGGAACTCGACGCGCAATTGCTTCAGGCGCGCGCCGACGAGGCGACGGCGAAGGCCAACTACGGCTTTGCGCACAGCACCGCGCAGCGCTGGCAGACGATGCTGCAAACACAATCCGTCTCGCAGCAGGACACCGACGCGAAGACGAGCGACAGCGCGGCGAAGCTCGCAGCGTGGCAGGCGGCGCAGGCCAATGTCGCGCGCCTGACCGAGCTGGTTTCGTACGAGAAAGTGACGGCGCCGTTCGACGGCGTGATCACCGCGCGCAACGTGAACGTCGGCGCGCTGGTGACGGCGGGCGGCTCTCCCGGGCTCGCGGCCGCCGGCTCGGGCGAGCTTTTCCATATCGAACAGACCGACCGTTTGCGTGTGTATGTCGATGTGCCGCAGAACGATGCGAGCAGCGTCACGCGGGGCACGAGGGTCTATCTGACGACGCAGCAGTATCCGGCGCGACGGTTCGATGCGACCGTCGCGCGCAGCGCCGATTCGATTGATCCCGTGAGCCGCACGCTGCGCGTCGAGGTCGATGTCGACAATCGCGACGGCGCGCTGCTGCCGGGCGCATACGCACAGGTGCATCTCGCGCTGCAGACGGCGCATCCCGCGTTGGAGGTGCCCGTCAGCGCGCTGCTGTTCCGGCCCGATGGCGTGAGCGTCGCCGTCGTCGGCACCGACGACAAGGTGCAGCTCAGGACCGTCACCATCGGCCGCGACTTCGGCACATACGTCGAGGTCGCGACGGGGCTCGAAGCGACCGACCGCGTGATCAACAATCCCGGCGACGCGATCAGCAACGGCGAAACCGTGCGGGTCGAGCAAACCCAGGCGGCAACGCCCGCAACGCACGGCTAGGCGCGAGGCTCATCATGTTCGACTTTCGCGCATCGCTTATCCGCAAGGTGCTAGTCATCGGCATCGCCAGCGTGTTGACCGCGTGTTCGACCTTGCCGCCCTATTCGCAGCCGCAGACGGCTGTGCCCGATCACTATGCAAGCACGCCGCAGGCTTCATCCGGCTGGAGCGTCGCCGCGCCCGCCGACGCGCAGCCGCGCGGCCCCTGGTGGACGCTCTATGGCGATGACGAGCTGAACCGTCTCGAAGCGCAAGTCGATGTATCGAACCAGACCGTGCGCAAGGCCGTCGCGCAATTGCAAGCGGCGCGCGCGATGGTCGACTATCAGCGCGCGGGCTATGCGCCCGTCGTCACGGCGGGGACGGCAGTGACGCGGTCCCGCACGTCGCAGAACATCGTTCACCGCGGACTGGCGGGCCATACGGTGCCCGACTACTCGGTCGGCCTCGCGGCAAGCTGGGAGCCCGATCTGTTCGGCAGGGTAAAGGACGCAGCCGTCAACGCACGCGACAACGCGCAGGCCAGCGAGGCCGATCTGCAATCGGTGCGCCTTTCGATGTCGACGGATCTCGCGATCGACTATTTCGACCTACGCTCGCTCGACCGTCAGAAGAAGCTGCTCGACGATACGGTGACGGCATACGCGGCCTCGCTGCAAATCGTGCAGCAGCAATTGCAGGACGGCGCAATCGATGCGTCGGCTGTCGCCCAGGCTGAAACACAGCTTGAAAGCACGCGCACCCAGGACAGCGACATCGACATGCAGCGCGCGCACCTTCAGCACGCGATCGCGACGTTGATCGGCCAGCCTGCTTCATCGTTCGCACTGCCTTCGAAAGTCGAAAGCATCGCGTTGCCGCAGATTCCGACGGGCGTGCCGTCGCAACTGCTCGAACGCCGGCCCGACATCGCCGCCGCCGAGCGGCGCGTGGCCGCAGCGAATGCGCAGATCGGCCAGGCACACGCGGCGTTCTATCCTAACCTGACGTTGTCGGCGTCGGCCGGACTCGAAAGCAGCTACTTTGCACCGTGGCTCACCGCGTCGAGTCTCTTCTGGTCGCTGGGCGCGCAACTCGCGGGCACGCTGTTCGACGGCGTCCGCCGCACGGCCGTGTTGAAGAACGCCACCGCGCAGTACGACTCGGCCGTCGCCGACTACCGGCAAACGGTGCTCGTCGCGTTCCAGCAGGTCGAAGACAATCTGTCCGCGCTCAATACGCTCTCAAGCGAGGCGGACAGCCAACAGCGCGCAACCTCGGCAGCCGACCTTTCGCTGAAGCTGACCACCAACCGCTATCAGGCAGGCGCCGTCAGCTATCTCGACGTCGTCACCGCGCAGACCATCGCGCTGACCAACGAGCGCTTGACGGAGCAGATCGACGCGCGGCGCGTCGATGCGAGCGTGCAACTGCTGAAAGCGCTCGGCGGCGGCTGGGATCGCGCGACGCTGACCGACGCGCAAGCAACGGATTAAAGCGCGGCGAGACGGGGCACGGGTTCGTGCAAGGTCCGTCCGTTCACGACTGCAGCGTCAAGCGGGGCCATTGGAATATATGGCCATTCATAACGCGGCGGGAAAGACACGATGCGCAAGTCGCGGGACGGGAAAGGAGGTGCGGCAGTCCTCGTACGCCGCATGGACCTTGATTGGAAGACAACGACTTGTCAGCGCAGACGGTCGGTCATTTGAGTGCTTTTCGGATCTCGATGATGATTTAATTAGAACGACAACTATAGTCAAAGGTGCTGTCAGGCGCGGCATTGCTGACTTTGATCGCCCTTCGAGGTCGGGCACGGCGTTTGCTGACTCCCGCGTGGCTCACTGGCGGGAATTCGAAGCCTTATGCGTTAAACCAACGACTCGCTTGCGCGAGCTCGCAATTCATGACGTTCGTCCAAATGACAAAGCTACCCGCCTACATCAGCCTGGCTTTTCTGGCCTGTAGCGCGTCCATCGGCACGGCGCAAACGCCTTCGCCGCTCGGCGAGTGGCAATACTCGGCCGGGGTTCCGCTTGAGAAAATGTTCGCGCCAACCCGCCCTGATTGGGAAGTACGCATCGGCATTGGTTCGACCTTCGAGCCTCGGTATGACGGCTCCGATCGCTACCACACGTTGGTTGGGCCCAGCACGGATATTCGTTACAAGGATCTCGCTTTCCTGTCCACGGGCGAGGGTCTGGGTGTCAACGTGCTTCAAGGCCCCAACTGGCGAGTGAGCATCGCGGCCGTCTACGATCTCGGCCGGCGCGCACACGACGATCCGTCACGGCTCGACGGACTCGGAAATATCAACCCCGCTCCGGAAGTCAAGCTGGCGGGGGAGTACGTGGTTTCGAAGGAGTTTCCCCTTGTTTTCCGGGCAGCAGTGACCCGCAGTTTCGGTGGCTCGAACGGATGGGTCGCGGATTTGGGTACTTATATGCCGTTGCCGGGGAGTTCGGAAAGCTTCTTCTGGTTCGCCGGGCCCTCGGTGACTTTCGCCGACTCAAAATATATGAACAGCTGGTTTGGCGTAAGTCCGTCGCAGGCCGCGACATCCCGATATCAACCGTACGACGCTGGCGCTGGGCTGAAATCGGCGGGTTTCGGCGTGACGCTGATATGGTTCGTGAATAAGCACTGGTTTGTCACGGCGGACGGCGCGATCAAGCGGTTACTCGGCGGCGCGGCGAATAGCCCGATCACGCAGTCGAAGACGAATGGCGTATGTGACGTGTCGATAAACTATCAGTTTTGAAAATGGCGTGGTTGAGGGCGGGCGGGATGACCGATGGCAGAACTGTTTATTTCGTGATCCTTACTGATTTATCGTTAGAGGTCGTCGCGAATGGGTGCTATTGGAATATCCCGTTCCGCGTTGGGCGGGGCGGGCTCGCGAATCGGACAAAATGTCGCGACGGTTTAGGACGTTGAGGTGTCGGCGGCACTGTGAGGCATTTTGACGCCAGTTCGTTTGTTGGAGGATTGGGCCGAACGGGATGAACAAGTGAGCCGGCGTCTATTTATCGTAAATAGGCGATTCAAGTAGCATTGTCCCCAAGCGGGGTGGACGGATATCGCGTCCTGCGCTGCGGCCATCGCTGAACCGGTGAATGTCCCCATCTGGGGTGACTATTCGTGCGTATGCGCATGCATGCGTGGTCTCGGAGTGAAATTCGAGCTGGTTGGCCGGCTGCGGCGGCAAGAAATACGGCCAAATGGCCTAATGTCCCCAACTGGGGCGCCTCGAATCCGCGGCGGAATAACGAGGGATTTCATGTCCCCAGTTAGGGTGATCTCTCGTGGCGCGTCGGTCGAGCGATCGGGTATTTACCATAAATACGCGGCGCAACGGGGTCAGATGGACGCTTCGAAAAAATTTGCGTTTTCGGTTCATAGAGTTAGATGCACTCTCTCATCAAAATTCGAGTTTGTTCAAGTTTCAAGGCGGCATGGCCTTCGGAGTTGGCAGTTGGTCTGTCTGCGAAATAGCAGCAACAAACCGCGGGGTATTGTCCCCTTCTGGGGTGCTTTGAGGTTTGTATACCGTTTGGTAAACAACGTTTACACCGTTTACACCTCTAGAAACCTTATCTAGTAAGGATTTGCAGGCGTTAACGTCCCCGATTGGGGTGGCTTCCGTCCCCGATTGGGGTGCCTTCTCCGGTTATAAGTCCCCGTCTGGGGCGTCAGACGCCCCTAAACAGGGTGGAATTGTCCCCGTCTACGGTGACTAAGCGGAAAGGGACATTTATTCACATGGCTCGGTACCGAGGAAATCGATTAAACCGGCGTACTTGCATCCGAGATGTCCCATGCAATGATTGCAAGCTGGGGTCATTTAGCGCACAATTCCGGGCATGCGAAGATCCATGCCGACTGAGGTTCGTACCGAAAGCGTCAAAAAGCACGTAGCCGCGATCCATACCAGCGGCGAACTTTCGCTGCTGGAGCGCAAGCTTTCCAACGTGCTGCTACTGCATTCCTACGACAACCTTTTGACCACGAGAACGCACCGTCTTCCGGTGCGAACGCTCATGCTCGTGCTCGGCTGGACGGAAAGCGAAAATACCGAGAAGCTCCGCGAAGCGCTGCGGCAGCTCGCCACCACAGCCGTCGAATTCAACGTGATGGATGATGGCCGCGAGCGATGGAGCGTCATGCCGATTCTGTCGTTTGCGGAAATTCGCGCGGGTGTGTGTTCGTATCGCTACGATGAGGCGCTCGCGGAAAAACTCTACGATCCGTCGATTTACGCGACCGTCAATCTCGGCGTGCAGCGTAAGTTTTCGAAATCGCACGCGCTAACGCTCTATGAAAATTGCCTGCGTTTTCAGAAGGTTGGTTCCACCGGCTGGATCGAGTTGCCCGTTCTGCGAAAGATACTGGGTGCGACCCAGGAGTACTACGACGATTTTCGCCGTCTGAATAGCAAGGTCATTCAGAAGGCGGTGAAGGAAATCAACGATGTTTCTGATATCAACGTTGATGTCGAGTATCAGCGGGTCGGTCGTTCGGTCACGGGCGTAAAGTTTCTGATCCGCCAAGGCGCGCAGCAGTCGCTTCTTACGCCCGAAACAGAAGATGAGTTTGCGCACGTACGCGACAGCGAAATTTATCGGAAGCTTCGCGCGCATGGCATCGGCGATAAGCTCGCGCTCAGTTTCGTAATCGAGGATGAAGAGCGCGCGCGGCTCGTTGTCCAGCTTGCTGAAGAGAAGGATCGCAAAGGCCAGATAAAGCGCTCTACTGCCGGTTTTATCCGTACGTTGATCGAAAACAAGGCGGATGTTTCGGAGCCGGAATACGAAAAAGAGAAGCGAGAGAAGGCACAGAAGCAGGCTGCCGTTGCGCGTTCGCGCACCCTCGATGCCCGGCTGCAGGAGTTGCGCATCGATTTCGATCGTCTCCAGTGTGCGGCGGCCGTCAAAGCGTTGACGCAAGATGAGAAGCGTGACTTCGCGCGCCATTTCGTCGAGGGCGACGGGGCGAAGTACGCACGGGAGTTTCGTCCGGACAGCCCGGGGCTCTTTTCGGGGTCGGTCGGCCGTGTCAATTTCGCTTCGTGGCTGAGGAATCAAGTACGCCCAGAATTCGATATGAGCAAGTTCAACGCGTGGCTTTCGGAAAATCACCAGGAAATTGCGTTGCAACGGAATTCCTAGAAAACGCGATTTTCCGTTGAATTGATGGCTTTATGTCGAGCCATCTGATATAAGCTGACTGCATCGTCTTCCGCGGATCAGCTAATGAACATCACTATTCAAGACATCGTCGATCAAGCCGCTCGCGCGACTGACATCGTCTCCCAGGTTCGGGGCCGGATGCTGGCCCCAAACGCACGCAAAAACCCGCCCGTTTTCAACGCTTCACAGCTCGCCGCACTGTGTGAAGTCGATAAAAGCCAAATCACCTATCGCACCTCGAAAGGCGACCTGCCGTCCGGCACCGTCAACGCGACGGGTTCGCGCCGCGAATTCTCGCTGCCCGAGGCGCGTGAATGGGTTCGCGCCTATCGCGGCAATGCGCTGCGGCCTGACAGCGCACCCGCCATGACGGTGGCGATCGGGAACTTCAAGGGCGGCGTGAGCAAGACGACCACTGCGATGACGCTCGCGCAAGGCCTGAGTCTGCGGGGGCATCGGGTGCTCGTGATCGACACGGATCCGCAGGGGTCGCTGACCACGCTGTTCGGCATTCTTCCGGATACCGAGGTCGAAGAAGATTCGACCATCACTGCCCTCGCCACGGGCGATCAGTCGAGCATCGAGTACGCGATCCGCGAAACGTATTGGGATGGCATCGACCTCGTGCCCGCGTCGTCGTCGCTGTTCAACGTCGAGTTCATCTTGCCGAGTCGTCAGATGAAGGAGCCGGACTTCGAGTTCTGGAACGTGCTGAACGCAAGTCTTGAGCAGGCGCGGAGCAACTACGATGTGATCATCATCGATACGCCGCCGGCGCTCAGCTACGGCACCGTCAATGCGTTCATGGCCGCCGACGGGCTGATTGTTCCGACCCCGCCAAATGCACTCGACTTCGCCAGTTCGGCGCAGTTCTGGACTCTATTCAGCGATCTCGCGTCAAATCTGACGGCAGAGACGAACACCGACAAATCGTTCGAGTTCATCCATGTGCTGCTCTCGCGTGTCGATCCTGCCGACGCGGCCGCCGGCGTCGTCCGCGAGTGGATTTCGGCGACGTATGCCGAGAAGGTGCTGCCCGTCGAGATTCCGAAGACGGCGGTGACAGCCGCAAGCTCGGCGGAGTTCGGCACCGTGTACGACATATCCCGATATGACGGCAACGCAAAGACGTATCGGCGGGCGCGCGAGGCATACGACCGTGTCACGGAGATCGTCGAGCAATCCATCGTGGCCTTCTGGGCAAAGTCGAAATAAAGGGAGGAGTGAATGTCTATCAAGGACAGGCTTGCAAAAAAGACTGGTGACCTGATGGTGCCCGCGCCGGCCCCTACGGCGGAGACGGGCCGTGCCGCCTCTCCGCGCACGGCGCCCGGTCAGATGCTCGCGTTTCGTAGCGCGATGCGGGAAAGTTCCGATCGTGTCTCGCAGTTGGAATCGCAACTAAAGGAGTACGACGGCGCCGTCGCGATTCGCGCACTCGATCCGAAGACGATCCGTGCATCGAAGTGGGCGAACCGGCAGGATTTTGGCGATGAGAGTTTCGCCGAGTTGAAGTCGCTCATCTCGGAGACGGGCGGTAACACGCAACCAATCAAGGTTCGACCTGCGGCGGACGGCAACGGCTTCGAGATCGTCTTCGGACATCGTCGGCACCGCGCGTGTCTTGAACTCGACCTCCCGGTGAATGCGATCGTCGATCGCGAAATCACCGAGCAGGGCCAATTCGTCCAGATGGATCAGGAGAACCGGGCGCGAAAGAACCTGAGTCCTTGGGAGCAGGGCGTGTGGTACAAGCGAGCGTTGGACGACAAGTTGTGGCCGTCGCAGAACGCGATGGCGAAGGCTTGCGGGTTGTCGCAAGGGAACATTTCGAGCGCGCTGCTGGTGGCTGAACTGCCTGCGGAGGTGATTGGGGCATTTCCATCGCCGCATGACATACAGTTTCAGGCGGCGCGAAAGTTGTCGGTCGCGCTCAAGAAGGCACATGAAGAGATTGTGCAACGGGCAGTCGAGCTGTCGGAAGATTCCGGGAGGACGGCGCCGGAGGTGCTTTCAGCACTTTTGGGCGCTGCGCGGCCCGCGGCGCCTGTCAGGAAGGAGGAGGAAGTTGGTATCGAACGCAAGGGCGATCTGCTCGTGATCCGCCTTCGCGCGAGTGGTGTTCCGCAAGAGCGGGTGGAAGAGTTGCGACAGTTGGTGACGGGCTTTCTCGAGGACGTGCAGTCGTCCGCGGATTAAGGCGATTGATGGGTGCCTGTCGGCTTGCGGCAGGCACCGTTAAAGTTTGCGGTTGCGGTAACGGACGAAGGCTGGTTCGTTCGTCGCGGTGTCGATGCCTATCGACGGCGTGTTTCTTCTCTCGGTCGCGTCGACCACTTCTTTATTCCCCCCTGTATTTTCTTTTGCCGGTGCCCGTCTGATTTAGGCGCGCGGCGTGTCGGCATTTGTCTGCGAATGGTCGTTGGGGCTCGAGAGGTTAGTGAGTTTTTGCGGCATCCACGCGTGTTGTGCCGTCTTTGTACCCGGGCGCTCCTTTCTCGCGATGTCGTCCTGAACCGTCCGCGTGGGCTCCAGGTGTGTCCGCGTAGGACCGTGGTCCCTTGGATCACGAATGCGTTGGTCGGGTTATTTACGGTAAGTAAGCAGCGCCGCTTGGCCCCGGAATGAATCGGTTGGCGGGATCGGGAGTTAATGGCGCGGAGCACGGTGATATGCGCGGCGTGTCCGTCCGGAGCGCGAGGTTTTGCCATTCGCTAGCGGGTAGACGTTTGTACTTTTGGGGCATATCCGCGCGGCGTCTCTGCACGGACCGTCTCGAGCTATTTACGGTAGTCTCGAGTTATTTACGGTAAATAGGCCGAGGGATACACCGAACCCAATGAAGACGAGCGGGCTATTTACCGTAAATAAGTATCGGACTGTCACGAGTCGCCAACCCCTCAACTAACCCCACCGACGCTACGCAATCGACGACGAGGCGTGAGGGCAACGCACACATCCCTCTGCTAGCGTCGTCCGATGCGATTGCCGGTGCCGCCGTGCTTAATGCAATTGATCACGCCGACGGAAAGACGCATAGCCGCGTGAAACTATGGCAAACGCCATTGCGATGCTGGCGTTGTCAACCGGAAGCCTGTGCCACGAGGTAGCGTTGAGGGTACGGAACTGGCGTTGTCGGGATTCCGGTTGCACTAACAGACTCCTCCAGCGCGACGCGACCACTCGATCGCGGCTGACCGTGGAAATTGATCCCGCCGTTTGGGTAGTCCTTGTGCGCAATCGTCGGAAGGACGTTTCGCTAGAAGTCTTTCAAAAAAGGCGGGCGGGCAGATTCCCAGGATAGCGCTAGTATGAGCGGCGGGAAGCGTCTGACAGTCTCAGGCTCGATCCAGTCGTTCCCAGTCGATGTCATAGCGGAAGTCGGAAGGAATGCCGCGCCAGTCTCAACAAGCGTCACGTACTGATTCTGCCGAACCGCGGTTTCGGGCCACCCGATACGCGCACCATCTTGAGATAACACGACACCCAGACCGTTTTAGACCCCGCCAGGTGGAGCGCAGATCAATCGAGAGCACAAACAAAAGCGGTGCAACGTGATCTCTTCAAACGTGACTGAAGCGCGAACAACGTGACCAGTCACATCGAAAACTGGCGCGAAATTATCGAACGAAACCAATGGCGCAACCCGATCTGTCCGATCGGAACATCAATACAATGGCAGGTACCGGCCTCCATAACCAACGCGCGCGATAACACGCGACCGAAACAAGGCTAGCAGGACCTGCATGCAAACGACCAAACCAAACTACTGATTTTCGGACTATGCGCGCCCACCCGGTATTCGCACCGATTCGGCAAGAAACACCGTATCTCAAAAAAATCGTAAGTCAACCTAAGTAATACAAAGCAGCGGCGGGCGACGCACGTGCCAGCCGCACCATATCGTCAATCGTCGCACGCCGCACATTACGCTCAGTGTCCGAACCAAAAAGCGTGCGTCGGCAAGGACTTGGCGCCGAATCCGTGAAACAACCTTAAGAAAACCCGGCGATCTAATAAAACCTATATAATGCAATGAGTTAGCTCGCCGTTCCGCGAATGTTTCACGCCTTTCTCCCCCGGACGCGAGATTTCTTGCGCCGAATGCCGATTTCGCCCGTGTTCTAATTCAAAACGGTTCGACTGTAGCGGTCGTTACGTAGCGCGTCGTATTTGCTACGACTTTGGGGCGATTTCATGCGACTGACGAGGCAGACGCCGGCATTGGGCCCACTGCGCGGACTTCATCCCGAAGTTTCGGGCGCATCAAGCGATATCGGCAGTCAAGAAATGCTGCGTTCACTGAGGTGAACGGTCGAAACGCTAACCGCCGATGTCATCGATAAGCGTTGGTGCCGGGGCGAGGATCCGCTCGCGGGCAATACGACAGCAAAGTCGCGAGTCTGACTCGACGACCAGAAAAATCCAGCGAACGAAAAACCCGGTGCGGCAATTGACGCCTGAAGCGGGCGCGAAAATATCCGGTCAAACCGCTAAGCTCTGTTCCTCCGTACGCGATTGTTGCGCCACAAGGAATTCATCGCCGAAGCGCGCTGCGCGTCCCGACCACCATCGAATCGACCAACCCAATCCGATGAACAAGGAAGTCGAACTCAAACGAGCCAAGCAACGCGCGACCCTCCTGCTCCTGATCGCCACGGGCGTCTTCGTTGCGACGGCCTTCATGCAACGAGGCATGTGGGTCGATGGCGTCAAGGCCATTGCGGAAGCGGCGATGGTCGGCGCGCTGGCAGACTGGTTCGCTGTCGTCGCGCTGTTTCGCCGCGTGCCCATTCCCGGCGTGGCGGCGCACACCGCGATCATTCCGCAGAACAAGCACAAGATCGCCGACAATCTGGCGCTTTTCGTGCGCGAGAAGTTTCTCGACGAGTCGTCGATTATCGGCCTCATCCGCAAGCACGATCCGGCGCACAGCATTACGAACTGGCTGTGCGTCGAGGCGAATACGCAGCGTCTCGGCGACTACGTGCTGAAGCTGACGGGTGGGGTCCTCGAGTTGCTGGACGACGCGCGCATCCAGACCTTCATCAAGGATGCGCTCGACGCGATGCTCGACAGAATCGACCTGTCCAAAACGACGGGCGCGATACTCGACACGTTGACGCGCGACGGCCGTCACCAGCAATTGCTCGACGAAGGCATCGAGCACCTGATGACGCTGCTTCGCGAGCCGGGCGTGCGGGCGTTCATCGCCGAGCAGATCGTCGACTGGTTCAAGCGTGAGTATCCGACGATCGAGAAATACATGCCGTCGGACTGGCTTGGCGAGAGAGGGGCGAATATCGTCGCGGATACCGTGAACAACATGCTGTTGCGCGTGAGCGAAGATCCCGGACACAAGTTGCGTCAAAAGTTCGACGACGCGGCCGGCCGGCTGATCGTCAAGCTCAAGTCCGATCCCGCGTTTTTGCAGAAGGGCGAGGAAATCAAGCGCTATCTGAAGGACAGCGAGAATCTTGCGCTATACGTGAAAGACTTGTGGGGTCAACTGCGCGCTTGGCTTCGGGTGGACCTCCAGCGCCGCGATTCCGTGTTGCGCGCGAAGGTGGCCGCGATGGGGCAATGGGTCGGGCGCGAGCTGGCGCAAGACGAAGCGCTGCGGCGCTCACTGAACGACCATATGGAGGAAGCGGCCCGCGCGATGGCGCCCGACTTCGCCGGCTATCTGACGCGCCACATCAGCGATACGGTCAAAAACTGGGATTCGCGCGAAATGTCCGAGCAGATCGAATTGAACATCGGCAAGGACCTGCAGTACATCCGCATCAATGGCACGCTTGTCGGCGGCTGTATCGGCCTGTTGCTCTACGCGAGTTCACAGGTGTTCGCGCTCGTGCGGCTGCATCTCAACTAACGCGTGCGGGCGCGCGGGTTACTGCGCGGGCGTCGCTTTCTTTTGTTGTGCGCATTCCTGCGTGAAGACCATGCTCGCCTGGTCCGGCGTCATGGCCGCGCCGCTGTAGATCCTGTCGATGACGGCCGTGAACGCCTGACGGTCGGACTCGTCCTTGTAGTACGTTTGCGCCTGCGTCAGCGCCTGTGCCTTGGTCTTCTTATGGAGGCGCCACGATGCCACCTGGCCTGCGATATCGCCAATTGCGAAACATCGGTCGGCGACCGTCTGCGCGAACGCCGGCATCGACGGTTGCGCGACGCCGACGGCGAGCGCCGCCACGAGTAGTGCTCGTTTCATTTCCGGTTCCTGTGATCAGATGGGCGATAGTATAAAGACGCGGGCTCTCGCGAGGCGGCCGGATGCGAGCGCCCGCTGATCAATATCGACCGGACTCGACAGCAGAACGCTCATGCCGCTCAACCCCTTGTCACCGCTTGCCAGATTGATCAACGGTCCCGTGCATCCCGGGCGGATCGTCTGGATTGGATTGCGGCCGCGGCGAAAGGCCGCGATGGTGCTGGTCGAATCGGCCGAGCTCGATGCTGACGACGGCCTTGTCGGCGATCACTACGCGAGCCGCGGCGGCGCACGGCAGGTGACGCTGATTCAGGCCGAGAGTTTGCGCACCATCGCAAGTCATCTGGGGCGCAGCGACGTATTGGCGGGTGACCTGCGACGCAACATCGTGACGGAAGGCATCAACCTGATGGCGCTGAAGGACCGGCGATTTTGCATCGGCGATGCCGTGCTGCAAACAACGGGTGAGTGCCATCCGTGTTCCCGCATGGAGGAAGTGCTGGGCGCGGGGGGCTACAACGCGGTGCGCGGGTTTGGCGGGATCACGGCGCGCGTCGTGAAGGGCGGGGCGATCAGGATCGGCGACGAGATCGAGGCGCTGCCCGCAATCGGCTCACTCATTTGATACCGGCAGCCGCGTCGCGCGACGCGGAACTTATCGGAACACATGCCGCCGGCGTGACGGCGATCACGGTGATCACCGTGATTCAAGCCGCCGGATCGCTGTCGTGTGGGCTTACTTCTTCGCGATATCGAAGAGACTGCGGTACTGCCCGTAGCCTTCCTCTTCCAGCCGCGCGAGGGGAATGAACCGCAGCGACGCCGAATTGATGCAGTAACGCAGTCCTCCCGTTTCCGGCGGGCCATCCGGAAAGACATGGCCCAGATGGCTGTCGCCGTGTTTCGAGCGCACTTCGGTCCGGATCATGCCGTGGCTCATGTCGCGCAGTTCGACGACATGCTCGTCCTCGAGCGGCTTCGTGAAGCTCGGCCAGCCGCATCCGCTATCGAATTTGTCCAGTGACGTGAAAAGCGGCTCGCCGGATACGACATCGACATACAAGCCCACTTGCTTGCTGTCCCAGAACTCATTGAAGAAAGGGCGTTCCGTCCCGCTTTCCTGCGTCACGCGACGCTGTTCGGACGTGAGACGGGCCAATGCTTCGGGTGTTTTTTCGTAGACGGGCATGTGTAAACCTCTCCTTGATAGACGCGCGTTGTTTCGGCGCTCGCCGCCTCGGGCCGATGACCGGCTTTTCGACGCTGCATGCGACGGGCAGTCATATATATGGGCAGTGTGGATACGCACAAGCATACGCAAATGTCCGTTCGCTTGCAGTGCGCGCGCCACCCGGGTGTTTTCCCGCGCACGCCTGCGTGTCTGTTTCGCCGTGAGACACACATTTGCATCGCCAGCCAAGGTTCTCGTCCAGATGCTAAGGATCTCTTACGCGGCAAAGCATATGCCGCCAGGCTCGCAGCATTTGAGCAACCTGAAGATGTACTCGACGGCGACTGGGACGCCGAAGAGCAATGCGAACGAGTGAACAGGCCCGGACGTTCGCTTTGACTCGGCGTTCATCACCAGCAACCGTAAGTCCCGAAAATTCGTTTCGGGCCGTTGCCATCAGCCGGAAACCGGCGCCAAATATGGACGACTGACGGACTCACTTTCGAACCCGCTGTTATGCAAGCGCTACACAGGCGCCATGCGTGACCAGACGACGGTACCGATCTCCTTCCGGCCAGACGGTGCGCCGTGCAGCTTTCCCGCGACGAGCGGTTGAATCACAAGACAGGCCGCGTGTCTCGCGTCAATGAGGTCGCAACGGGAGGGAAACGATGCTACATATCTTGCGAAGATCTTTTATCATCGGGCTGGCTGTCGTTGGGATTTCACTTGCGGGCAATCAGTCCATTGCACAGCAGGTCGTGAGGATCGGCGTGTCAGCGCCACTGACGGGCGTGAGCGCAGCCAATGGAAAGGACATCGAGAACGGCGTTCGCCTCGCCGTCGATGAAGCGAATGCCCAGCACATCAGGCTCGATGGACAGGAGGTACGCTTCGAGCTGAACTCCGTCGATGACCAGGGCGATCCGCGCGTCGGCGTGCAGGTGGCACAGAAACTGGTGGATGACGGAGTCGTGGTGGTGGTGGGCTACTACAACTCTGGCGTCGCGCTGCCCGCGTCGCCCATTTTTGCAAAAGCCGGCATTCCGTTGATGGACCCCGCAGCGACCAATCCGGCTATAACACGGCAGGGCCTGAAGAACGTGTTTCGCATTATCGCCACCGATGCACAGAACTCCGGCAATGCGGGAACGTATGCGGTCACGGTGACCAAGGCGCAGCGTATTGCCGTGATGGACGACCGCACGGCATTCGGCCAGGGCGCCGCCGACGAATTCAAGAAGGCCGTGGTGGCAGCCGGTGGTCATATCGTCGCTTCCGAATTCACCAACGACAAGGCCGTCGAATTCAATGCGCAACTCACGAACATCAAGGCGGCAAACGCAGACCTCCTGTACTTCGCCGGTCTCGACAACCAGGCCGCATTGTTGACGAAGCGAATGAAGCAGCTCGGCATGCGGACACAGTTCGTTGGAAGCGGCGGTATCGCCGACAGCATCTTCATCAGTGTTGCGGGCAGTGCTGCTGAAGGCGCAATGGCGTGGGAGTACGGGCGGCCCGTCGAGTCGCTGCCTCAGGGCAAGGCGTTCGCAGAAAGGTTCAAGAAACGGTTTGGCGCAGATACGTTGAGCTACGCACCATTCGCCTACGACTGCGCATGGGTTGCCATCAATGCAATGAAGCAGGCGAATTCGGCAAAGCCTGAAGTCTTCATGCCTGCACTTCGAACGACGCAATACGACGGTATCACAGGGAAAATCGAGTTCGATTCGTATGGTGATCTCAAACATCCAACCTCGACGCTCTACCAGGTAAAAGGCGCCAGGTGGGTGCCTGTAACGACTATGAGCGCTGAGTGACGACCTGATTCGGGGCTGGCGTCAACGGCTTGGATGTGGTGGCGGATAAACGGGAGCGGCCGATGCTCAGGATATCGAATGAAATGAAAAAGGCCGACAGCATGAGTAATGTCAATGAGCAACGCGGCATCGAAGTCATGTGGGCAAAGCCGGGCCGAATGACGAAGCCACTTCGCCAGCCGATGCCCGGCTCGACAATCCATACCGTCACTTGGGCATCAGCACCTTGTCGACGACCATGATGACGCCGTTGCTCTGCATCACGTCGTACGTCGAAATGTTGGCCGTGTGTCCGGACGCATCGGCAACGACGATATTGTGTGGGCCATTCTCCGAAAAGGTCAGCATTTCTCCGTTGACGGTCTTGAGTTCCGTCTTTCCACCACTCTCCTTGATGGCCGCGTCGAGTTTGCGAAAGTCGTAACGGCCAGGGATGACGTGATAGGTCAGAATGCGGGTAAGGGCCATTTTGTTCTCGGGCCTGGTGAGCGTTTCGACGGTGCCCGCAGGCAAGGCCGCGAACGCCTCATTGGTGGGGGCCAGAACGGTGAACGGTCCTTTGCTCTTCAGCGTATCGACAAGACCCGCTGCCTTGACGGCAGCGACGAGGGTAGTGTGGTCCTCGGAGTTGACCGCGTTGTCCACGATATCCTTGGTCGGATACATCGCCTGCCCGCCTACCATCGTTTCGCCAGCGGCAAACACGTTGGACGTCGCGATTGCGAGTGCCAGGGCCGTCAGAAGCATCTTGCGTTTCATGCCTGTCTCCAGAAGAGGTCGCACGTGATTGCGCGGCCGTGACCCATATACGGAAAGTGCCGGCGTCCGGATGCAGGCGCGCGGAGGTTGCGCACGGTCGCGGCGAACCTCCCGGATAGAAAACGCGAAGCGCGCTAAACTGAATGCGTTACTCGTCGTTACAGATGCGCGCGGACGGTTTCACCCGCTGATGCATCCAGCGGCTATGCTGCCAATCAATGCCTCACAGTCGTGTTGAGCCCGATCGGCCAACCGGCAGGGATGTCACATCATGAAGTACGCAATTTCGCTGCTTCTCACGGTTCTCGCGACCGTGTCCGTATCTGCGCCTGCTTTCGCGCAGGGCAATATCGGTGTCTATCGCGGTCTTGGGGTTCCGGGGCCCGTCCCGTCTCACCCGCCATCCGTCACGTATCAGCCCGCCTACAGCGCCCCCGGCACGAACGGGACTCCAGGCACCTACGTGTCGCCTTCCGCCGTCTATCAGGGGCCGCCTGCCGTGTATTGGGGGCCGCCCCCCGGTTATCGCCAGGGCCGGCGGCACGGCAACGGCTGGCAAAATGACTGGTGATACGCTCACCGCCGGGACAGCGCGCATCGGTTGATGCGCGTGCGGAATCATTCGTCGAACTTGCGACGGGATGGCGGGCAATACGACAATAGCGGCACATTGCCAGCACGCCTGATGCGCACCCCGCGCCGAACCCATTGCCCGCATGGGCATCGACGATGAAGAAAGCCACTTCCGCCACGAAGCCCGCCGCGAAGAAAATCCGCGCTGCCGTAAAGAAAGCCGCGCGCCCAAAGAAGCCGCAACCGCTCGACGCCGTCGTCTGCGCCGACGGCTTGGCGCGTCCGCCATGGGCCGCCGTCGATCCGCTGCTCAAGCACTACTACGACACCGAATGGGGCATGCCCGTGCGGGACGAGCGCGGCCTGTTCGAGCGCTTGAGTCTGGAGGCGTTTCAGTCGGGGCTTTCGTGGGCGACGGTATTGCGCAAGCGCGATGCGTTTCGTGAGGCTTTTGCCAACTTCGAACCCGATCGTGTCGCGGCGTTCGGCGACGAGGACGTCGCGCGCCTGATGGCCGATGAACGGATCATTCGCAACCGCGCCAAAATTGTCGCGACGATCACGAATGCCGCCGCGACCGTCAGCTTGCGCGAAGAGGGCGGGCTGGCCGAACTGATCTGGTCGTTCCAGCCGCATATGACACCCTCGCCGCGCACGATCGCCGAGATTCCGACGACATCCGCCGAATCGGTCGCGCTGAGCAAGGCATTGCGCAAGCGTGGCTTCGTGTTCGTCGGGCCGACGACGATGCATGCGTTGATGGAAGCGACGGGCATCGTCGATACGCATCTCGTCGACAGTCATCGCCGGGGCAGTTCGGGAGTCTGGCCGCGACAGTGAATGCCGTTCGTGCGCGGCTTGCGCAGCGGCTCAGTTGCTGCGGCGCGCTGCCATGAACGCTTCGACATACCGGATCGCCTGCTCGCATTGATCGGGCGTCAGCATGTGAATCGAATTGGGCAGCGGATCAAAACCGAGTTCGGTCGAGACCCAGCGGATCGCTTTCGCGCGCGCCTCGAATGCATTGACGCCATCGCGCCGCACCTTGCCGGCGACGAGCGGTTCGAGCGCATCGTGCAAGCGGCTCTTCGCTTCGCGCAGCGCCGCATCCGCGAGGCGGCCGAGCGGAACGTGACGCGTGCTGCGCGCGTGAATGCCGATCCACGCCTGACATGGCGCGCAGACCCAGACGGGACCATGATCGTCGCGATACGGGTAGCTTTCGTCGCCGGCGCGCGCGAGCACGGCCTTTGCGCCGCAGTAATCGCAGAGCGGCTGCGGCAGCGCCTTGACGGGCTTGCCTACGCGCATCGCGGCGCCCCGGACGGTTGGACTGGCTTCATACAACGGTTCGCGAATTGGTGACGACCCAAAGATACCACCTGACGTTCGTGGCACGATAGACGCTTACGTGTGCTGTGTCCGCCGCAAGGCAAGCGGACAAAAACAAACGGACGAGAACGGATGACCTGAACATGAACCGGAACCGCGCCGTATCGTCGGTGCATTCGCGCGGCACGACGCATCGCACGACGACCCGTGATGCACATACCATGGCCTGGTCCGTGCACGGCGATCCTTGCGGCGAGCCTGTGGTGGTACTGCACGGCGGCCCCGGAAGCGGCAGCCAGCCGGGAGCGCTGCGTCTGTTCGATCTTTCGCGCATGCGCGTCGTGCTGGTGGACCAGCGAGGCGCGGGCGCGTCGAAGCCGCGAGGCAGCGTTCGGCATAACGACACGCGCCGCCTGGTCGGCGATCTCGAAGCGATACGCGCACAGTTGGGCATCGCGCGATGGGGCGTCGTCGGTGGATCGTGGGGCGCCGCGCTCGCGCTCGCTTACGCGGGAACGCATCCCGCTTGCGTCAGCGCCGTCGTGTTGCGCGGGCTTTTTCTAACGACGCAGCGCGAAGTGCGCCAGTTGTTCGTGACGTCGCGCTCGCGCGCGCCGCACGCATGGCGCGGGCTGATGCAGGCGGCGAAATGCGCGAGTGCGTCGGCGCTGCCAGCGGCGTGCATGCGATCGATGCAGCGGCGTTCGCACACGCGCGCTGATGCTGTGGCCGCCGCGTGGCGTGCCTATGAAAACGCGGTACTCATGCACGCTTCGTCGCGACGCGCAAAGACGCGCAACGAGAGACGAGCGCCGGCCCGCGACTTCACGACGACAGAGAAATACCGCATCCAGGCACACTATCTTGCGCACGGTTGCTGGCTCGGCGAGCGGCGATTGCTCGCATTGGCAAAGCGGGCCGTCGCGTCAGGTGTCGCGGTGTATGCCGTGCATGGTTCGCGCGATCCCGTATGTCCGCCCGACAATCTGCGCCGTCTGATGCGCGCCGTTCCCGGCGTGCGTGGCCGTCTGGTCGAGGCCGGGCATCTGGCATCGGATGCACGTCTCGCCGATGCCCTCGTGACCGCGCTTGACCAGGCGTTCTTGCGCAACTGATGTGTCTACGTAAACGCCTTACCACTTGCAACGCGAGTGCCCGTCGCCGTCAGCGGAGGTCAATCGTCATCGTCGTGATGATGACGATGCCAGCCGCGATGGCGGCCATGATCGTGCCACCAGCGCTCGTCGCGATAGCCGTATCCATAACCGTAATAGACGGGTGCGGGTGCATAGACTGCGGGCGGCGGCGCTTCATAGACGACAGGCGGCTGCTCGATGTACACGGGCGCGGGAACGCCGAACGTCACGCCGACATCGACATGAGCGAGCGCTACCGTAGACGAACACGCGGCGACGAGGCCCGCTGCGCAAATGAGTGTCAGGCGTTTCAACTGGTTGCTCCCTTCCGTGCGTCTGCGGATGAATGCCATTCGTTGGCGAGTGACGCGATTCTAGGAACGCAGTCGTTCTCATGTTGCAATCGCCGTGTTGCGTCTGTAACTGCCCGTAACGGCGCGGCGAGTTCACGCGCGTCACGAGGCAGCTTGCGCGACAGGAATTCGTCGGTCTGGGCGGCAATCTGCGCGCCATGTGTTTCGAGCGCGAAGTGCCTATCGAGCAGATGCACTTCAGCCGGCGGTATGTCGCGCTGGTACGCGAATGCACTGGGCGGAATGAACGCGGGGTCATGCTTGCCCCACACAGCGAGAAGCGGCGGCTGATGCAGTCGAACTGGCCGCGCGGCGGCGCCTTGGTCTGCCCGAAACCCCGCAGGTCCGGCGCGATCAGCCGGTAACGGCTGGCGAGCATCGGCATCAGGCTGAGGAACACGTGCTGGGCCGCGATTACCCCGTTCGTATCGTATGACGCGCGAGGCCGCGGCGATCTATTGCTCCCGCAAGGTGCACCTTATTCGTGCGATTTATCTCGTTTCGTGCAACTGTGAGTTGGGCGATCAGGTGTTTATCCCCGGGGGCGAGCCTCCTAAACTGTTTTCAACGCTGCGAACAAACCAGTTCGAAGCAACCGAAAACGAATCCTGGAGGTAATGATCATGAAATCGCTCATCAAGGCTGTCGCAGTTGCTGCTGTCCTCGCTGTTCCCGTCATGTCATTCGCGCAATCCAGTCAGCCGGTTACCCGTGCACAGGTTCGCGCAGAGCTGGTGCAACTGGAGAAGACGGGTTACGTCCCATCGAATAGCAACGACACGCAGTACCCGGCCAACATTCAGGCAGCGGAAGCGAAGGTCGCGGCTGCCAATGGCAGCGAAACGGGCGGTGTCGGCGGTGTCGCGGATAGCTCGTGGCAATCGGGACAACGTACGTCGTTCGCGCCGAGCGCGTATTCGGTGCCCCTCTTCGAGCATCACTAAGCAGCGGGCGCTGGCCTTGCCGGCGCCAGCATCGAACGCAGTAACGCAACAGGCCGCGACACGCACCGTCATACGACGGAGCGCGTGTCGCGGCTTCTGTTTTTTGGCGAGCGCGACGCGCGGCGATGAGCACTGGGCGACCTCATTTGCGATTCATCCGATCCGTGGCTAATCTGACGATGCCCGCGGGTTGCCGGCTTTCGTCAAGCGTCGGCTGCTTTGACCGGCCGAAAGCAAAGGAGCAAGGCGACGCTCGGGTGAACGGCCTTTTCTGAAGTCTCTGACACAAAGGCGCGCACATGAGCAGCGACGAAAACGAGACCTCATCGGGCGTGCCGGAAGACGCGCATGCGGGCGCTGGCCGTTATCGTCTGGGCGATGTGGCGAACATCGTCTCGCACCATAGCGCCGACGAAATCGATTCGATCGAATCGGACGCGGCGTTTTCCCCGCTTTCCAGCCGTCTTCATCAGATGTTCCCGTCTCTGTCCGCGCGGGAAATCGAGCGCATGCGGCCGTTCGGCTTCGAGACGACATGGAAAGCAGGCGAGACGCTGTTCACGATGGGCAAGCCGAGTCCCGGCCTCGTCGTGATTCTGAGCGGCCTCGTGCGCGTCGCGCGCCGTGATGCGATGGGCAAGCTGCATCGCGTGACCGACCAGCATGCGGGCCATTTTCTCGGCGAAATCGCGCAACTGTACGGCCATCCATGTCTCGGCGACGGTCATGCCATCGAAGATACGAAAGGACTCGTCGTGCTTTCGCCGCAATTGCGCAGCCTGCTGGTCGCCGAAGCGGAGCTTGGCGAAAAGATCATGCGCGCGCTGATCCTGCGGCGCGTCGGGTTGATCGAAAGCGGCAGCGGCCCGGTGCTGGTCGGCGATACCAGCGACGCGCACATGATCTCGCTGCAAAGCCTGCTTCGGCGCAACGCTTACCCGTACAGCATCATCGATGCGGGCAGCGAGCCGGACACCGTCGCGCTTCTCGAGCGTATCTCCGCCTGCAAGGCCGATTTCCCGATTGTGATTTGCCCCGATGGCACGGTGTTGCGCGCGCCCGACGAAAATCAGCTGGCGGCGCATCTCGGCTGGCTGCCCGAGTTCGATCCCATTCATGTGTATGACGTCGTGATCGTGGGTGCCGGGCCAGCCGGCCTCGCGTCGGCTGTCTATGCGGCGTCGGAGGGATTGTCGGTGGCGGTGTTCGACAGCCGCGGGCCCGGCGGGCAGGCGAGCGCAAGCGCGCGCATCGAAAACTATCTGGGTTTTCCGACGGGCATTTCCGGTCAGGCGCTGACAGGCCGCGCGTTCGTGCAGGCGCAGAAGTTCGGCGTGCACATCTCGATTCCGACCCGTGTGCGCGCGTTGCATTGCGACCGCATGCCCCTCGAAGTCGAGCTCGCGGACGGCAAGCGAATCGCGTCGCATACCGTCGTGATCGCATCGGGCGCGGCGTACAGGAAGCCCGCCATCGAAGGACTCGACCGGCTGACGGGGCACGGCGTCTTTTTCGGCACGTCGCCCGTGGAAGCCAAGCTGTGCCGTGCGCTCGACGTCGTCGTGATCGGCGGCGGCAATTCGGCGGGGCAAGGCGTCGTGTATCTGGCATCGCAGGCGAACCATGTGCATCTGCTGATACGCGGGCGTGAGCTGGAGTCGAGCATGTCGCGCTACCTGATCGACCGGATCGCGCGTTTGCCGAACGTGACGCTGCACACGGAAACGGAGGTCGTATCCCTGAGCGGCGATGAAAGTTCGCTGACAGCCGTCAATTGCAAATCGCCGCAAGGCGATGTGTCGTTCGACGTGAAGCATCTGTTTATTTTCACCGGCGCGGACCCGAACACCGACTGGCTCGAAGGCTGCAACGTCGAAACGGACGACAAAGGTTTCATCCGGACGGGGTCCTCTGTCCACGACGGTTACGAAGACGTCGATCTGACGCTCGAGACAAGTGTGCCGGGCGTGTTCGCGATCGGCGATGTCCGTTCGGGATCGACCAAGCGCGTCGCGGCCGCTGTCGGCGAAGGTGCCGCTGTGGTCGGCCAGGTTCATGGCGTGCTGCGTGAGCGTCAGCGGCTGACAGGCGGCGCGCGCTGAACCGATGGACGGCGCGCGTGCTCGTTCAGCGCCTCCCCATTCGAAGTGGGACGCAGGCCGCACGCGAGCCGCTCGAATAGCGGCGTGTACGGCTGGCCGCCGCTCACTGCGATATCCACCCGCGCCCGATCGGCCACGCGAGTAGCTTTCGATACAGCGCGATCAGCGCATTCGTGACGGCTTCACCTGCCAACGACCAAAGCGGCATCACAACGGCGAACGCGACACAAGCGATCACGACAGCGCCCGCCATATCGAGCGGAAAGTGCACGCCGATAAAAAGGCGCGCCCACGCAACGGCAAGCCCGGCAACGAGCATCAGTGAGCCGTACCATCGCATGCGCGCGACCAGCAAGGTCAACGCGACACTGGCGAATACCGTGCCGTGATCGCTCGGAAACGATGAATCCGGCGCATGCTCGATAAACGTATGGCCGACTCCCATCATGAACGGCCGTGGATGCATCCAGTAAAGCCCGATGATCTGATTGAATCCGAGCGCAAGCAGTGCGACGCAACATGCGCGGATTGCCGTTTCGCGCTGATGTTGTCCGCCCAGCAGCCAGAGCGCGCCCAGCACCAGCGGAACGAGATAGACGACGTAATCGGCGACTGCCAGCGCGACGCCGATTTGCCAGTGCGGTGTCGACGTCGTCGCGTTGATCGTGAGAAAGAGCGCCTGGTTGAATGCTTCGAGTGTCGTCATGCCGTAATCGCGTCGATGCCGATGGTCTGGAACGCCCTCCGAAGAAAGCGCAGTATGCCGATGCGATCGTACGGGCCGAAGCTTATGTCACGCTTATGCAGCCGGTGTGCAGGTTCGGCACCCGTGCGCGGCGATCGGAGTATCCTTTCGGTGGACTTGCAAAAGACGGCACGGCCGCCGTCTTGTTAGCAGCATGCCGAATATGAAGGACGGTGCTTCATGGATGCGGTCTCCGACGTGTTGCGCGTCGTGCGCCTTGGCGGTGCAGTCTATCTCCACGCCGAGCTGACGGCGCCGTGGTGTCTGATCGGACACGCCGATCAGGGGTTGTGCACGGCCTATCTGCCGAGATCGGATCGCGTCGTTTCCTATCATCTGATCACGGAGGGGACCTGCTGGGCGCATCTTCCCGATCGGACCGATCCCGCGATTCACGTCGGCGCCGGCGAGCTGCTCGTCGTGCCGCAAGGCGAGGCGCACATCATGGGCAGCGCGCTCGATCTCTCTCCCGTGCCGGCGGGACCGCTTCTCGAAACGCAGATCGAAACCATGCCGGGCGAAGTGATGAACCTCTCATACGGAGGAGGCGGCGCGCCGACACGCATCCTGTGCGGCTTCCTTGCGTGTGACGACGCGCTCAGCAATCCCGTGCTCGGCTCGCTGCCGCGCCTCTTCAAGGTCGACGTGCGCAACGACCCGCAATCGGCGTGGCTCGAAGCGTCGCTGCGCTTTGCCGCCGCCGAAGCGGCGCAACGGCGCGCAGGCAGCGCGATCGTTCTCGCGCGGCTGTCGGAACTGCTGTTCGTGTGGGCCGTGCGACGCTGCATCGACGACTTGCCCGCTGACCGCAAGAACTGGCTCGCGGGCGTAAAGGACAGGTTCGTCGGCCGCGCGCTGTCCATTTTGCATGCGCAGCCCGCGTACAACTGGACCGTCGATGAGCTTGCGCGGAAAGTCGGACTGTCGCGCTCGGCGTTCGCGGCCCGCTTCAGCGACCTGCTGGGACAGCCGCCGATGCAATATCTGGCGCGCTGGCGCCTGATCGTCGCGGCGCAGGAGTTGTCGTACAGCAGCAAGGCCATTGCAGCCATCGCCGAAGAAGTCGGCTACGAATCGGAATCGGCGTTTCACCGTGCGTTCCGGCGCGAGTTCGGCATGCCGCCAGCGGCCTGGCGAAAGCGTCATAGCCACGTCAACGGCGCCGACGTCATGGCCGAAAGCCCGTAACGTTCCCAATCGATGATTGCACGGCCCACGCGGGCGGCACGCATCGGGCGCGCACGCTCGCCCGGCGTGTCCGCGCGCGCATCGCTTTGCATGCGGTGTGCGGCGTCGGGGCGCGCCGTTCGCATCGGCATCGAAGGCGACGCAGCGCAAGGTCCGGCGATCGCGTGCATCAACCGGCGCGCGGCGGCGTGCCATACGAGCGGATCGAGTATCCGCGTGCCGCGCAGCGACCTCAGGAGCGAGAGCGCGGTGCTGAGCTCTCGCATGTGTCTGCCGTGGTCGTTGTCCAGTTGGCGCACCACCGCGAAGCAGGCATCCCAGCCGACATGCGTATGCACATGCAGCAACGCGAGCAGCAGCACGGGCGGCAGCAGCGCAAGACTGTCGCGCATCAGCGGATCGCTGTGCAATTGCGCTAGATACGCCGCTTGTGAGTCTTCACTGATGCAGCATCGCTGCGGGTCCGGCAGGTGACGCATGACAAAGCCTCCTGTTACGAAAGGGGTCGGCGAATTTTCGTGGCCGTGCTGGTCGGCGGCGCTTCATGCCTGACTACGGCGATGGAAATGGCTGGACACCTGACTTCAAGAGACCTTGCTGCCCGACGTTCTGTAACGCGCTTGCTGCAACAGATGATTCATGGTGCTCGATGCCGTCTCGAGACTCACTATGCGGCCGAGTATCCGAACGAACCTTGTCCGCGCGTCGCGCGTCTTTATCCCATCGTCCTTTTTTGCTCTACGCGTCGCGCGCGCTTTGCCGGGTGTCCGGCGCGGTTTGCCGCGCGTCCGGCAACGTGTGGACGTGCCGGTGCGCATCGCGCATTCGCGCCGTTGCCCTTATCAACGCTCGGCGTGTGCTTTCGCTCCCGCTGCTCTATAAAAATGTCATGCGTGTGGAAGTTCGTCCCCGTCAATGGGCGTGGAGTGGCTCGACGGGCTTTGACTTACATTTGGGAGCGCGTACTTCATGAACAGTCTGGACGGAACCATCGTCGCCATTACGGGCGCCTTCGGCAGCCTCGGTCTCGTGACGGCGCAAGTGCTGGCGCAGCGCGGCGCGAAAGTCGCGCTGATCGGCAGGGGCAACGCGCCCGCAAACTTGCCCGCGTCGCTGGCGCAGGCGTGCGTTGCGGGCGGTGTCGATCTCGCGCAGCCGAACGCTGCGCAGGCCGCAATCGATTCGATTGCAAGCGAACTCGGCGGGCTGAACGCGCTCGTCAACGTGGCAGGCGGATTCAGCTGGGAGACGGTCGCCGATGGCAGCGCGGCAAGCTGGGAACGCATGTTCGACGTGAATGTGAAGACGACGCTGAACGCATCGAAGGCGGCGCTTGCGCATCTGACGGCGGGCGCGGGCGGGCGGATCGTCAATATCGGTGCAATGGCGGCGTTGAAGGCCGGCATGGGAATGGGCGCTTATGCCGCGTCGAAAGCCGCGGTGATGCGTTTGACGGAGGCGCTCGCCGAAGAACTCAAGGACAAGGGCGCGACCGTCAACGCGATCTTGCCGAGCATCATCGATACGCCGCAAAACCGCGCCGACATGCCCGATGCGGATTTCACGCGCTGGGTGACGCCCGAACAGATCGCCGCGGTGATCGCGTTTCTGCTGTCGAAAGACGCGCAATGCATTACGGGGGCGCTGATTCCTGTCGCCGGAAGGGTCTGACGGGAGCGCGTCAGACCGGCGCGCCGCCATGCACGAGCGAGCCTGGGCGCGGGCTGATTGTTGAGTCCGTTGAGCCTGTTGAGCCGACAAACCAGCCAGCCAACCCCACCAATGGATCACGAAAACATCGCGCAGCCACTCGACTACGCAGGTCGCAAGGCCATGACGATCATCGCTGGCTAACGGTGGCTAACGGTAGCTGCCGCTCGGCAGCGCGGCGACGGCATCGCTGCTCGCGGCCTGCCGCGGCGGCAACGACCTCGCGACGAGCCACGCGCCCGCCGCGACACCCGCCGCGTTCGCCGCGGCGTCGTTCGATCAAGCTCGCGTGACAGCAGCGCTTGCGGCGATTCCCTCGGGCCTCATCGCGGGGAAGTTGACGGCGCCTTGCACCGAAACGCAATTCACGGTTCGCAGGCGATTCATCGACCCCTATTCGGAGGGGCTTTTTTATCGCCGCGGACTTTCGCGCAACGTTTGGACTCCTTGCGCAATTCGGCGATCTTCGCCGCGACGCTCGCCAGGATGCCGAGCGCGCCGACTGTTTCGACCAAAGCAGAAAGCATGGGGTGTCTCCTGATGCAGATGCGAAGGCGCGTGATGCCGGCAACCCGTGCAGTGCAGAGTAAGGCCGCGCTTTACCGCTCACAATCTGGAAGTTCCAAATCCAGACTTCGCCCGTACCGAAGCGTGACGTTCGCAAGTCGAGTCGTGCGCGATGGCGCGCGCCGGTAAATAGAAGAACGTTCGCGGGCTGCGCGATTTGAAGCCGGCGTATTGCGAAGCAACCGCCGCCTCACGGTTTCTTACATCGCGGGCCGTCGGGCGTACGGGTCTGTTTCACCATCCGCTGCGCGGCGCAGCCGTCGGGCAAGAACGGGCGCCGCAAAGGATCCGACCTGCGTGGAAGCGTTTTTCGTATCGAGATCGAGCCGCGTCGAGCGCATCATGTTCGCCGCGTCGCACGGTTCAGAAAGAGACGGAAGGGACGGGCGCGTTCGCGCTCGGTCAGGGACGGTCGCTACTGGGCAAGCTGGAGCAACGGCTCTTCGATGGGCGCGCGGTCCGCGTATCGGATCTCGTGCTGCCGTCGCTGACCAGCAAGGTCCGGATAGTCGTGATGCACGACTGACGCGCTACACGGAACGCTGCGTCCCGGCCAGTGGGACGCGCACCGACGCAATCGTAAAACCGAGCGGAGGCTCGGAATTTTACCTTTGCACTTAACATTGGCTCCCCATCTGTCGATATAGCGAAGACCGAGGGCGGCCAGTTTGCGTTGATGTTCATGGACCTCGACGGCTTCAAGGTCGTCAACGATGCGTACGGCCATCAGGTCGGCGACCGCCTGCTGGTCCAGGTCGCGCAGCGGCTCGCGGCGGCGGTGCGCGCGAGGGATACGGTCGCGCGCGTGGGCGGCGACGAATTCGTGCTGCTCATTCCCGATGAGGGCGCGGCGGGCGCGTCGGCCGTTGCGAGCCGGCTGCTCGCCGCGATTGGCGCGTCGTTCGACGTGGCGGGCCACGATCTGCGGATTTCGGCGAGCATCGGCATCGCGCTGTGTCCCGCCGACGGCGCGTGCGCGCACGACGCGCTGATGCACGCCGACGCCGCGATGTATCACGCGAAGTCGCTCGGCCGCAATGCGTTTTGTTTCTTCGACGCGTCGATGAACGAGAACATGCAGGGCCAGTTGCAGCTGACGCAGGACCTGCGCACGGCGATCGAGCGCAAGCAGCTGGTGTTGCACTACCAGCCGCAGTTCGCCGCGCCGGACGGGCCGATTACGGGCGTCGAAGCGCTCGTGCGCTGGGCGCATCCGACGCGCGGCCTGGTCGGCCCCGACGAATTCATTCCGCTCGCCGAGAAGACCGGGCTGATCGTGCCCATCGGCGAGTGGGTGCTCGACGAGGCGTGCCGCCAGATCCGCGAATGGCACGACACGGGTGCGTTCGGCTGGAATGTGGCCGTCAATCTGTCGCCCGTGCAGTTCAGCCACCCGCAACTGACGGCGCTCGTGCGCGATACGCTCGCGCGGCATCGCGTCGATCCTCGCCATCTGACGATCGAGGTAACGGAGTCGGCGGCGATGCGCGATGTCGAGGCAAGCCTGAGAATCCTGCAAAGCCTCCACGACATGGGCGTGCGCATCTCCATCGACGACTTCGGCACCGGCTATTCGAGCCTGATGTACCTCAAGCGCCTGCCGGCGAGCGAGCTGAAGATCGACCGCGGCTTCGTGCGCGAGCTTGCGCACGACGCGGAGGATGCGGCGATCGTATCGTCCGTGGTCGCGCTTGAGCAGACACTCGGCATCGATATCGTCGCGGAAGGCGTCGAGACACGCAAAAGGAATTTTTGACGCGGCTAGGCTGCAATTCGCTGCAAGGCTTGCTGCTCGGACGGCCCGTGCCAGCTGCGGATCTGGGTGCTTTCCGGGCCATGTGCCCGCAGGCGACCCTGTCATGACGCGAGCGCCTCGGCGGCGCGATCCACCGATCGGCGCGATCGGCACGATTTGCGCGGGCGGCGCATTTCGTCTGAGTGTTGGCTGGCACACAATTCGTCGAGTGTGTCTCGGCGATACTCTGCGTGCGCACGGGGGAAGTTTGCGCATAGCGACAAGTCCAAAGGGGCGAAGCGTTGAACCGTCTGCAAAGCGAGCGCGCCGTGCGGTGCGAGACTTTGCCGAATGCCTAACCTTCTGGCGCCGTAAGGCGACCTCAGCCTCCAAAACTACACTCTGAACGCCGGCCTTGGCCGGCGTTTTCTTTTTCGCGTGCCGCAGCTTTGCCGCATGCGGTTTCGTCATCGCCGGTAGTATCTGGGTTTGCCTTGCGCCCCTCCAAGTCTTTGCCAATGACATATAACCTGCGCGCTGTCCTCACCAAATGGCTGTTCATCGTCTATCTGCTCGGCAGCGGAACGATCTGGTCCGTGCTGATGCTGCTGCTGTATCCGTTCGTCGGACGGCAAGGGCGCTACGGGCTCGCGGCGCTATGGTGCCGGGCGCTCGTCGCGGTGATGCGCGTGTTGCCGGGCATCCGCTGCTCCATAGAAGGTCTGGAGCATCTGCCGAAAGAGCCGTCGATCATCCTGTGCCGTCACGAGTCCACGTGGGAGACGCTTGCGTTCCTTGCGCTCTTTCCGCGCCGGATCAGCTTTGTGTTCAAGCAGGACCTTCTGCGCATTCCGTTTTTCGGCTGGGTGCTCAGAGGGCTCGACATGGTGAGCCTCGATCGGGGTTCACCCCGCCAGGCGCATGTCGCCGTGACGCGGGAAGCGGCGCAGCGGCTCGCGAAAGGCGATATCGTCGTGATCTTTCCGGAGGGCACGCGCGTGCCGCACAGCGCGCCCGTGAAGCTGACGTCGGGCGGCGTGCGTCTCGCTTGCGCGACGGGCGCCATGATCGTGCCCGTCGTCCACAACGCGGGGAAAGTGTGGCCCGCGAAGGGCTGGCCAACGGGCGCGGGTCATATCCGCGTGGTCGTCGGTCCTACGCTGTCGCCCGTCGACCGGTCCGCGCAGGAACTCAGCCACGAGGTTCATGACTGGATGCAGGCGGAACTTCAAAAGCTCTAGCTTGCCCGGAATCTGCCCGCATCGTGCCGGGCGACACGGCATCGGCGTGATGTGTTGCGTGTCGCGTGCTTACGCGGTCGCGACGGCTTGCGCCATATCCTGCTCGGTGCGCATCAGGCCTTCGACCATGCGTGCTTCGGCCTTCGCGATGTCTTCGAGCGATGCCGCGGCGAGCTGCCGTTCGAAGATGCCGAGCGCGATCGACAGCCACGCGTAGTTCTCGCCGTCGATCATCCACTGGCCGCTCGCCTTTTCGGTGGCGTCGATGTCCGTCATTGCGATCTGCGCTTCGGCGATGTCATCCAGCGCGTCAGGGCGATGACCAATGCGGCTGAGTTCTTCCGCGACCAGCAGTTGCCTGCCGAGCGTGGTGAAAAGCTCGCGCGAGCCATGACCACGGCGGAACGCGTCGAGACTCGCGTACGCCTGCAGAAGCATGGCCCGCGTGATCGGCTCGTGCGCCGCGCGGCTGAACGTCAGCGCGCGCAGCAGCGGCGACATGGCGGGACGGGTCTGTTTGCGGCTTCGCGATTTGTGCGACATGGTGGTGTACCTCTTTTCTTCGTTTCCGGCGGCAGATGGCTTGTGAATTGCGCGGAAAAAGGGTGCCGCCGATGTTCTGGCGGCACGTCACAGGGGAATCAATGACAAGCCTGCGAGCGGATAATGAGCCGCGACAATTAAGGCAGAATTAAATCGTGCGCGCGGTTCGATCGGTACGCTCAGGCTTCGTCGAATCTACTGGTATTGCGCGTGGAGCGATTGATGTTGCGCGGCCTGTTCTTCGGCGTGCTTTTTCGCAAGATGGCGTCCGACGATGCAACCGCCCACCGCGCCGACCACGGCATGATGGCCCGCATAGTGTCCCGCGACGCCGCCGACCACGGCGCCCTTGAGGCAGCCCGCCGCATGCGCCGTCCCGCCGATGGCAAAAAAGAGCGTTGCGGCGGCGAGCGTGGCTTTCCCGAAAGCTGTCATGCTGATGTCCGTTTAATGTGTGTTGGTTTTGTTCGATCCGATGTTGCGCCCGCGGCTTCGATTTCAATAGCACCGAAAGCAGCACTCGAAAGCCGCACTCGAACGCCGCTTGCGCTCGCGACGCTGATGGCGCTCACAGTGTCGGCGCAGTGTACGCGGCGCCCCATGCCGAAGGTGCAACATGTCTGCGAGTTTCGTAACAAGCAGTTAGGTCGCGCAAAGCACGTGAGTATCGCGCAGCCGTCGCGCGACACGGCTTCGTCAATGCGCTGGCGTTTCGTGCAGACGGTGCGTCGTTTTCGGCGCGGCGGCGGCCGCCGACGCCGCTGCCGACACGCCGACGGGACCGGAAGGCAGATCGGCGGGGCGCGTCGACTTGCCCGCCGCGTCGGGATACATCGCCATCAGCGTAAGCAGCACGCCGTTCGTCCAGCCGAAGCCATCCTGCAACGGATACTCGCCGCCGCCCGCGGCCGTCGCGCCCGCCTGCGCGTCGATGTCGTACTTTTCGACCAGCTTGCCCGTGTGCTGGTAGTACGTGACATTGGTCCGTATCCAGCGCGTGGCGATCTGCTGTGCGAGGTCCATGTGGCCATAGCGCCGCAGGCCCGTCACGGCGAGATACTGCAACGGCGCCCAGCCGTTCGGCTCGTCCCATTGCTGTCCCGTCTGGACCGTGGTGGTCGCGAGGCCGCCCGGACGCAGCATCCGCGCGCGCAACGTGGCGGCCACCGACCCAGCCTGCGCTTTCGTCGCGACGCCCGCATACAGAGGGTAGACGGTCGCCGCGCTGAGCCTGTGCGTGAGCCGGCCCTTGACGTAGTCGTAATCGCCGAATGCATTCATCTGCGCATCCCATAACACGCGGCGGATCGCATCGGCGCGCGCGGCGGCGCGCTGCTCCAGGTTCTCCGCATGCGTGGCGTCGCCCTGCACGCGATACGCTTTTGCCAGCGTCCGTTCGAGTTCGACGAGCAGACAGTTCAGATCGACGGGGATCAGCGACGTGACGTCGATGGTCGCGAGCGACCTGCCGTCGGCGAACCAGCGCGAGCTGAAGTCCCATCCCGTTTCGCCGCCCGCGCGCAGGTTGCGCCACAGGTCTTCGGCGTTGCGCTGCGGTGTCGCTTGCGCGGCGACGACGTCTTCCCGATACGATTCGTCGCGCGGTGCGGCGCGGTCGTCCCAATAGCGGTTCAGCAACGTGCCGTCCGGCAGACGCACGAGATGTCCGTACGCGCTGCCGGGCGCGATCCTGTCGTGGCCGTCCATCCAGTACGCGTATTCCTTTCGCAGTACGGGCAGGTAGTGCAGATACGCCGCGTCGCCTTCGCGGTCGGCGTCGAGACGCACCATCTGCGCAAAGAACGGCGGTTGCGAGCGGCTGAGGTAATACGTCCGGTTGCCGTTGGGGATATGGCCGTACCGGTCGATCAGCGTCGCGAAGTTGTCGAGCTCGTTTTTCAGCAGTTTTTCGCGCCCGCTCTGCCGCAGTCCGAGCATGATGAAGTACGAGTCCCAATAGTAGATTTCGTCGAAGCGGTCGCCGGGCACGATGTACGGATCGGGCAGCGGCAGCAGCGACGACCACGGGCTGGCGCTCGCATCGGGGTCGCGCCGCAGGACGGACCAGAGCGTGTCGATATGCGCGGTGACACTCTGATTCGGATCGGACACATAGTCTTTCGTTTCGCGCGCGGGCAGCGTGAAGCGCTGTTCGACGAAGCGCCTCAGGTCGAACTGCACGTCTTGTCTCTGCCCGGCATAATCGGCGACGATCTGCTGAGGTGGCGCGTTGGGCACCATATCGGCGAACGTCTTGCTGTCGGGATACAGATGCGCGAGTTCGACGTCGCGATACAACTCGCCGTACAGATCGGATGGCGGCACGGGCACGACGGGCGACGCGTTCCGCGTGCCCGCGTCCGATGCGGCGGCAGCCGCCGATGCATCCGGAATCGGCGTGGCAGGCGAAGGCTGCGCGAAAGCCTGCTGCGCATTGAGCATCAGCAGCGCGCCGGCGCACAGGGCGATACGGGCTGCGTCGAGCGCTGCCGGCAGAATGCGGCAGGCTGGGGTGTGCGGTATCGGCATGTCGTTCCTGGGACGAAGTCTGTTCGCATAGACGAGTCGCGCCAGCAAGCTAAGTTCCCCGACAAATCGAAACCACGCACATGCGCGGTCGAGAACCGCATATCGAGCATGCGTTTTGATGGAAGCACGGGATGACTGTCCAGCAACGAAAGGGGTTCAGAGACCTGATTGCCGCGCCCGAAACGCGGCGCCTCGCGCGCACGCTGACGGGCTGCGTGCTCAGCTATGGCGCGGCGCGTCTTGCGACCTTGCCCGAAGGATACTGGGCGCTCATCACGACACTGATCGTCGTCACGCAGCCGAGCCTCACGCAGGCGATCACAACCGCGCGCGACCAGATCATCGGCGCGTGCATCGGCGCGATCGTCGGCGGCTTGTGCATCGTGGTCGTCGAGCGCGGCGCGGACCCGATCACGGTGTTCTCGATAGCGCTGCTGCCGCTCGCGGCGCTCGCGGCCGCGCGGCCCGGCTTGCGGCTTGCCTGCGTGACGCTGGTGATCGTCGTGCTCGTGCCGGGTGACGGCGGATCGGCGTTCGAGCGGCCATTGCATCGCGTAGCCGAGATTCTGATCGGCGCAGCCGCCGCATTCATCGCCACGGTGACGTGGCCGAACCGCGCGGTGAAGGGCGCGCACCGCAATGCGCGCGAATGTCTCGATGCGCTCGCGCAGATGATCCAGTTCAGGCTCGATGCAAAGCAGGACGATGCCGCGCTCACGCGTCTCGAGCAACGCAGCATCGACGCGCAGGCGGCGCTTGCGGAAGCATTGCAGGAGGCCGGGCGCGAGCATGTGTTCGTGCCGATCCTGCGTGGCAGCTCCGATGCGATCGACAAGATGCCGCCGTTTCTGAGCCGCTTGCATCGCGACGTGCTGGTGTTCGGCCAGGCGCTTGCGCATGAGCGCCTGGGCAACAGCGACGCGCATGTCGATGAAGCGTGGTCGGCGTTACCGCGCGCGCTGTCGTTGCTCGCCGACGGCGCGGGCGCGCTGCCCGTGAATGCGCGCAAGCTGCGGCAGGCGCGCGAGGCGCTTGCCCCATTGCTGGAAAGGATCGATGGACGCGTGGATGGCCGTCGTCCGGCGTGGGGCGTCGAACTGGTGATGGCGTTGATCGTCAAGGATACGGACGGTCTCGTGCAGGTCCTGACGCCGTCGGGCAAGGGCGCGGCGCTGTAATCGAATGCCTGCGTGGCGCGGGCCGCGGTCTGCCGCATGGTCCCGCTCAGGCCTCGCTAACGCGATGGCGATCGAGCGGCTATGCTGGTAGAGGGCGCGAGCGTCGTCTTCATGCAAACGACTGATGAATGAGTTGCGCGCGTCGTCGTTTGCAAACGAGCGTGCCGTCGATTGCTGCCGCAACGATCGAACAAGGAGTCGAACAATGAAAACCCTTGCTTGCGTGCTTGCTCTTGCGGGCCTCGCTGGATTGGCCGCGCCGATCTCGTCGTTCGCGAAGATCGATCAGAACGCAGACTACTATCGCGCCGAAGATCGCGTGAGAAACACGTCTGGCGACCCGAAGGATGCCGCGCAGCACGCCGATTGCCAGAAGAGCGGCAAGTGCGGCAGCAGCGCGACGCCAGGTGCCGCGAATCAGTAATTGCCGCGCTGTCGGCCTTCTCCGCGACGCGAGGCGACGCGAGGTGATGCGTCGCCTCGCGGATTCGTTTCGTTTCGCTCGTGTTGCAAACATTCGCGCAGCGCTCGCTGACGCTGGCGTCGCCCTGCGCGCAGCGCGGGCACGAACGTCGGACGACCCGCAACACCCGTGCAGAAAGAGTCTATTCACTGCAAAGAGGTAATGACGGCCTTCCCACGAGCGATAATTCGCGCTCGAAACGCAAGTCAACCCTTCCGGATGCCACACCCCGATTCGAGCAAGCCGACAGCGAAAAGAAAGCTACGGACCGAATGAACGTTTAAAATCCGGGCTCGCGATTTTCTTTGACCGTTTGCAATCCCCCGGTCGCCCGTCAATTTTTCGTTCCATTTCATGTCGACTCCCAACCGTACCCACTCCCGGCGTTCGCTGACGCTCCTCGAAACGCTGTCGCTGATAGGCATCGCCGCCGTGCTGTGCAGTGCGTTGCTGCGTCACTTCTTTTAGGCGTTCCGGCACTTCGCCCCTCATTTCACATGTACAAGAAAGCCACCGCTGTCGAAATCCAGTTCTCGCCCGATCGGCTCAACGATGGGGCAGGCGATCCTTTCTGGATCGATCTGAACCTGACGGAGGCGGCCGCGCTGCATCAGGCGCTGCAGCGCTATCTCGACTCGCATGCGGATCAGCGGAGCACGCCGCTCGTCGTGACGCTCGATCACGACGGGCACGCGACGAAGCCGGCATCGAACGACGCGGCGGCGGCACGGCCGTCTTCAACAGCCGATGACTTCAAGCAGTGGGTGTGCGTGATTTGCGGCTGGATTTACGACGAGGCAGCCGGCTTGCCGGAAGAAGGCATTGCACCCGGCACGCGCTGGGCCGACGTGCCGGAAGACTGGCGCTGTCCGCTTTGCGACGTCGGCAAGCAAGACTTTGCACTGGTCGAATTCTGATCGCGGCGCAAAGCCAAAGCGAACAGCGAGTCACGCCCGGCGGAGCGGGTATACTTTCGCGCCTTGAACGTTTGCAACACATTCGCACCCAAGGCGTCACTCCGCAATGAAACACTTCACTGCTGCATTCGGCCTCTTTTGTCTCGTCTGGTTCTGCTCGAGCGCGTTTTCGCAGTCGCAAGCCGATGTTCCCGACGACTATGCGTACCTCGCGCGTCTGCATGTGCGCCCGGCCGTCATCAATTGCATTGCCGAACTCGACAACTGGATCCGGACTACGTCACGCTATGACATGTTTCTCGCGCCGGACCGTCGCGCGCTGAAGGCGAAGGTCGACGAAAACGACGGCCTCTTCTCGGGCAACAAGGGTCCGCAGCAGGTCGAATCGACGGTGACGATGCGCGCGTTCGCGCGGGTTCGCAGCAAGCAGTCGTGGATCCCCGTGGTCGCGAAGTGCGGCATCTGGCGCGAGCACGTCGTCGGCGTATCGATGCAGCAATACGAAGGCCGAACCGCTGTCGTGCATTGATGGCGCGGGCTACTCGCCGTGCTCGTTCAGCTTGAATCCCGACGACGACGGACCATACGAGAACGGGTGAATCAGCAAACGCACGTCGTACTCGCGCAACGCCGAAAGATAGGACGGACCGTGGATGATGGCGGGCGACGGCGTCGACGCCCGATGCCGGTCGCGACGCTCCGGCTGCGTGAGAGCCGAATCGAAGTCGGAAGGCGTGCTGGCGAGTGCGATGATGATCCCGCTGCCTGCGGGGCCGTTCGCGCGGGCCGAATACACGCCGGCTGCGCTGAACGCGGCCATCCACGCTGCTAGCAGAACGACGTAAGATTTCATTTGCGACGGGACCGCGTGAGTCTGATGCCGGCGTGCCGTCTGCGCACGATGCGCCGATCCGCCGCTGTAAGTCGATATTAGTCACGCGATGACCTATTTGCAAACCACCCGACATCAGGAGTCTCCCCATGGCAGCACGTCCCACCGCTGCGGTCCAAGCCCCGACCAAGCAGGATCTGGAGGCGATGTCCGAGTTCCGGTACCAGTTGCGCCGCTTCCTGCGGTTTTCCGAAGAGGTCACGCACACGGCAGGCGTCACGCCGTTGCAGTATCAACTGATGCTGCATGTGCAAGGCATCGCGGGCCGCGCGTGGGCGACGGTCGGCGAACTCGCCGAACGTTTGCAGGCGGCGCCTCACGGCACGGCGGCGCTCGTGTCGCGCTGCGAGTCGGCGGGGCTCGTCGTGCGCAGGGCGAGCCGCAGCGACCGCCGGCAGGTTGAAGTGCATCTGACGCCGAAAGGCGAGCGGCTTTTGCTCAGGCTGGCTACCCTGCACAAGTCCGAAATCCAGGCGTTCGGCTGGGCGTTCAACGGCGAGGCCGAAAGCGCATGAGTTCCGTTTTTGGCGCCGCGTGCGTTGCGGCGCGATATGGCACGGCATGACCTATCGCTGAACGCCGACGCGCGGCCAGGTGAGCCATCAGGTGAGCTCTTCGATCATCAGCCGCGTGGCGGGCGACAGCGCGGCGCCGCGCCGCGTCACGATGCCGTACGGCTCCGTGCGTGAACGCACTTCGATCGCCAGCGGCCTCGCGAGATCGTGATCGGCGAGCAGGAGCGCCATGTCGCGTGGCATCAGGGAAACGAGCGTCGGATCGCGCTGGAGCATCAGCACGGTCGTCATCGTCGATGCTGTCTCGATGGGATGAGGCGGCACGGGCAGCCCCGCTTCCTTGAACTCGCGCTCGAACAGGCCGCGCAGCGGCATGATCCCCGGGTACACGATCCAGCGGCTCGACGCGAGATCCGCGAGCTTCACCTGCTTCGCACCCGCGAGTGCATGCCTGGGGCTCGCGACGATCGCAGCCGGCTCGTCGCGCAGTTCGACATAGTCGTAGTGATCGGGTTGACGCGCGACGGTCGTGCGGCAGATGGCCACGTCGAGCCGTCCCTGGTCGAGCAGCGCGAGCAGGCGCGCGCTGGTGTCTTCGACGACTTCGACGGTCAACGTAGGCTGGCGCTTGCGCAGACGCGTCAACGCGTCCACCAGCACGCCGGACACCGCGCCCGTGATCGCGCCGACCGCGAGCCGTCCACCCGAGCCTTGCAGGATGCCCGCCATTTCTTCGCGCAGATGCGCGACGTCCATATGAATCAGTCGCGCGTAGCGGACCACGCAGCGCCCGAGCTCGTTCGGCTGGATGCCTTGCGGCGAGCGCATGAAGAGCGTCGCGCCGAACGTCGCTTCGATCTCGCGCAGCGCCTTGGTCGCGCCGGGCTGCGTGAGCGCCATCTCGTCGGCGGCGCGGTGAAGCGATCCGTGTTCGTCCAGCGCGATCAGAAGGCGCAGTTGTTTGAGGCGCAGACGGGCGACAATCGAATCGACGTTCGGCAGCATAAATCGTGAAGGAGAATGGCTCAACGGTTCAACAGCGGGGACGCGCCGCGCGCAAGCCGCGACGCTTTTTAGAGGCGTGACCAGTCGTCAGCGCCCGGCGGCGCGTCGAAGGCTTCACACTCTGAGCTTTTCCATCAGGAAGTCCACGAAACAGCGCACGCGCGACGACAGATGGCGAGCGTGCGGGTAGAGCAACACGAACGGCCGTGTGCACCCGCCGTACGGCGTGAGCACTTCGCGCAGCGTCCCGTCTTGCAGGTCTTTTTCGACGACGAAGCGATAGGTCTGGAAAAGCCCCGAGTCGTGATGCGCAAGCGTGGCGCCCGCGAGTGCATCGCCCGACGTGCTGCACCCGCCTTGCGTCGTCATTTCGACGTCGTCGCCTTCGAGCCGGAACAGCCACGGGAGGTAGCGGCCCGTGCTCGGCAGCGCGTACTGAATGCACTCGTGATGGGCCAGATCGTCGGGCGTCTCCAGCTTGCCGGCCGATTCCAGATAAGCAGGCGACCCGACCACGACCAGTTCGGCATCTTCGAGCTTGCGCGCGATCAGGCCCGAGTCGTCGGGCGCGCGGCCGCGAATGGCGAGGTCGAAGCCTTCGTCGGCGAAATCGATATTGCGGTTGCTCAGATGCGTTTCGATGGTGACACCAGGATAGAGCTTGCGAAATTCGGCGAGCAACGGCAGCACGCGATAGTGGCTGTACGGTGTCGGCATGCTGATGCGCAGCACGCCCGTGGGCGTGCTCTGCTGCCCGGTCACTTCGCGCTCGGCATCGGCGAGTTGGGCGAGCGCCTGACGGCACTGCTCGAAGTAGCGGCGTCCCGCGTCCGTCAGTCTGATTTGACGCGTCGTGCGCACGAAGAGCCTCACGCCAAGGCGAGCTTCGAGGCGCGCGACGGAACGGCTCACGGCTGCGGGCGTCACGCCGGCGGCCGTCGCCGCGTCCGTGAAGCTTTCCAGTTCGGCCGCGAGGCAGAATAGTTCGATGCTGCCGAGGAGTAGGTCTTCGAATTGACGCTGCATGGCTTGTCCATCATCGGCCCGTGCCGGGCGCGTTGCCTGATGCACGGGCACGCGCTGCCGCAAAACGCAAAATGTGGCGCGGCGCAATGGCCGCGCGGCGGGTGCGGACAGCATATCAGGTCTGTCGCGCGTTCTGCGCCCGAGCGACGCGCGCGCAGCGCACGCCGCTCAGCTTCGACAGGCAATCGCCAGCGCGTTCGTCACGCCAACTGGTATTTCTCGCGGACCAGATGGCCGATGCCGATCCTGTCGAGAATGTCCATCGGAACGAGCAAGGTCACGCGCACGGTGCCGGGCAGCCGGCTGATCTCGATCGAGCCGGCGATCGTCGCGCGATTGAGCACCTCTTCATAACGCAGGCCCGTCACGGCGGCGGCGCGGCGCAGACCGTTCTCCGTGGCCTCGTTGAGATTGATGCCGCTGCCGATGAACGTCACCGGTCCATTCCGCTCGATCTCGTGCTGGCCCCATCGCGCGCCGAGCTCGGCCACTTTCTGCCGCTGCACGGCGCTCATCGGGCGGGCCATCGGCGGCAGATCGTCGAGGTTCTGCAGCAGGATCGGCCCTTCGAGCGTCAGGTTCCTGATGACCTCGACGGTGAGCTCGGTTTCGCCGGAGACATCGGTTGCATGACCGGCGATCTCGCCGTTGCCCTGCTGCGCGTGCATGTCGCCGAGGTAGACGCCCGCGCCTGGAACCTTGACGGGGCAAATGACGATGCAGCCTTCGCGCACGGAATTCGTGTCCATGTGCCCGTCCGTCTTCGCGGCGTGCAATTCTTCCGTGGTCATGCTGAAGCGGTGCGGCGCGCCGACGAGATACCGGCCGAAGTCGGCGCAGTTGTGTGAGTCGGGCAGATCGCGCGACGGCGTGGTGCCGATGTTGCCGAGGAAGGGCCTCATGTGCGCGCCGACGCCGGGCATGTCGGCGCGCGCCATCGACAGGATCGAATGCTGCGCCGCCAGCTCCGGCAGCGCGGACATCGCCGACGCTTTGCCCGCGAGGCGGTTGCCGACTTCCTGGTTCACGGTGAGGCTCACGCCGTTTTCCTGATCGAGCACGATGACATAGCCGTGCCTGAACTGAAACGCGCTGACTTCGGCGCCGCAATGATCGCAGCGAATGGCCTCGGGGCCGATGCCTTCGACATGGCTGGCGGGGTGCTCGGCGCCGCAGGACGCGCAGAACTTGGCGACGAACGGATCGCCGTGATACCGGCCCTCGACGAACTTCATCACGCCGGAGGACGTCGCGTGCGACGTGACGCGCATGCGCTGGATTTTCAGCGCGACGGCGTCGCCGACTTGCGCGCCTTCGATGGCGACGGGCTGCGTGACCTCATGGCCACCCTGAAACGCGGGCGTGATCATCGGCCCCCAACAGCCCGGCGGCGTGCCCGCGATCAGCGTGCCGCCATCGGCGAGCGGGCCGAGCATCGGTTGGCTCGGGCCGAGAATGCCGTTCGTGTAGGAATCGACGCGAAGGCGCTTGACGGGCAGCGTATTGTTCTGTGCGTCGGTGTGGGTGATCGTCATTGTCAATCTCCATGTCTATCGTGAATGCGGGCGTATCCGGGGTCTGTGTTTGCCGCGCGGTCTGCGCAGCGTTCATAACCGCTGCGGCGGAATGATCGCGATATAAATCGCATGCGATTAAAGCGCGCTAGCCGAATCATACGCATAGTGCCGGCCGTGTCAATCCTGTGCGATACAATCGCGTGCGATATATATCGGCGGAAACGCCGTGTGAAGGCGTGCGTCGACCGTGTTTTCCGCTCCGGAATCAATCCGGCGAAGCTGCGCGCGGCGGGCAATAATTGCGTCTGCCCGCAACCGTGTCCTGGGCGCGGCTCTCAGCCGTTGCCCTGGAGACAACGCGCCGTGAACCTCGTTGCTGTTGGTCGCGGCGTCGATTATCTGTAGGCTTGGCGGCATCGGCTTGGAAACCAGGAACCAGGAGTTCAAATGCTTTTACATCTATCGACATGGGCAGAAATCGAGCAATACCTGAAGCGTAGCCGTGCGATCGTCGTGCCGATCGGCTCGAACGAACAGCACGGCCCGACGGGCCTGCTCGGCACCGACTGGCTGTGCCCCGAAATCATCGCGCGCGAAGCCGAGAAGTCGGCCGATATCCTGATCGCGCCGACGTTCAATATCGGCATGGCGCAGCATCATCTGGGCTTTGCCGGCACCATTTCGCTGCGGCCTTCCACCTTCATGGCCGCCATCGGCGACTGGGTCCGCTCGCTCGCGGCGCATGGCTTCGAGAAGATCCTGTTCCTGAACGGACATGGCGGAAACATCGCATCGATCGAGGCCGCCTTCTCCGAGGTATATGTCGAGGCGAGCTTCGCGAAGCGCCGCGCCGGCTTTGCAATGAAGCTGTGCAACTGGTGGGATCTGGAAGGCGTCGGCGAACTTGCGCGCAAGCAGTTTCCCGAAGGCCACGGCGTTCACGCCACGCCCTCGGAAATCGCGATTACGCAGTGGGCATTCCCCGACAGAATCAAATCCGCCGACTACTCGCCGAAAATCGCACCGTCCGGCCCCATCCGCGAGGCGCTCGATTTCCGCGCCCGCTATCCCGACGGACGGATGGGCTCGGACCCGAACCAGGCATCGCCGGAGAAAGGCGGCGAGCTCGTGAGGCTCGCGGCATCGAGCCTCATTCGGGAGCTGGCTGCATTCAGCAGCGAGCCGCTGCCTGCATGATGCTCAAAGCAAAGCGGGGACGCGTGGAACAACGCGTCCCCGTTTGCCTGTTACGCGGCCGCAAGGCCGCCATCGACGAGATAGATCGCCGCGGAAAACGTGATGATCGACAGCACGGTACTGACGAGAATCGAAGTCGCGGCTTCGCTCTGATACGCACCCGCCTCGTTCGCGAACATCGCGGGAATGGTCGCTGACGGCAGCGCGCAGAGCAGGATCATCTGTTGAGCGTAAAGCCCGTGAACACCCAGCATCACGGTCGCTGCGAACATCAACGCCGGGTGGATGAACAGCTTGAGCCCGAGGTTGGCCCATACTTCGCTCGACAGCTTCAGCTTCACCGACGACATAATCAAGCCGAGGCACAGCAGCGACACGCCGGGCGTTGCCTTGCCGAGCAGATTGAATGCCTCTGCGAGCACAGGCGGAAACTTGATCTGAAGCAGCGAGCAGACGATGCCCAGCGCGGGCGCCCACATCAACGGACGGCGCACCGCGCTCCTGACGCTCGCCACGAACGCCTGAACGCCGCTGCCTTTGCCGCTCGCGACCGTCAGCAACATGGTCGTCAGCGGAATCATCAACAGGCTTGCGATCAGATTCAGGATCAACACCGAGTAAATGCTGCCTGCGCCGAACATCGCCTGCAGGATCGGAATGCCCATGAACGCCGCATCCGGATAGCCGCAGACAAAACCCTTGAGCGTCGCCGCCTTGAGCTCGCGATGCCGCCACCAGCCGATCAGCAGCGCGGCTGCATACATGCCCATGATGCCGATGAACGTCGCGACGATCAGCTTGATATCGAACAACTGCGCGCGCGGCGTGCTCGCCATGCCGACCAGCAGCAGCGCCGGAAAGATCCAGCCGAGCACGAGCCGGCTGATCAGCAGGCTGTCCGAGTGATTGAGACGTCCGCGCTTGCCCGCTATGTAGCCGAGCACGATCACGAAAGCAACGGGTAAAAGGGGACCAACGATCCTGTCCAACATCTCCTGACTCCTGGTTTTGTTATGCAATTGCCGCGAGCGGCTTTCCTTCGCCGCTCGAAGCGCGGTTAAAGATCGATGCGATAGTCGCGGATCACGTCGGCGTTCGGCTCGATGCCGAGCCCGGGGCCTTGCGGCACGTCGATGCGGCCGTTGCGCGGGATGATGGCGTCGCCATACAGCTGCGCTTCGAGATCGAAATAGCGCCATTCGACCAGCGCCTTGGGGCCGCCGAGCGCCGCGCTTGCGTGGACGCTCGCCAGCAGGCCGGGGCCGTCGTAGAACGTGTGGACCATGACGGTGACGTTATGGGCGTTTGCAAGTGCAAACACCTTTTGCAGTTCGGTGATGCCGCCCATCTTCGCGGGGCTGGGCTGAATGAAATCGACGGAGCCGGCTTCGAGCATGTGTTGAAAGTCCATCAGCGTCGAAGCGTTTTCGCCTGCTGCGACGGGAATGCCACCTTGCTTTCTCACGGCCGCGAGACCCGCATGGTTTTCCGGCGGCCACACGGGTTCTTCGATCCATCGCAGATTGAACGGGCGAAGCTTCTCGGTCATATCGAGCGCTTCGCGGACCGTCCATGGGCAGTTCACGTCGAGTGTGATTTCGATGTCGGGGCCCGCCGCCTCACGCGCGGAGCGGACGGTCTCCACATCGACTTCGTGCAGTTTCAGATGCCGATAGCCGCTGCTTACCGCGCGCTGCACGTTGACCCGGACCAGTTCGGGGTCCGCGTAGCGGATCAGGCTCGCGTAGCACGCCAGCGATGTGGCGTCGCTTCCGCCGAGCAGTTGATGGATCGGTTGGTTCGCCGCCTTGCCGGCGATGTCCCACAACGCGATATCGATCGCCGACAGACCGTAGATGAACGCGCCGCTGCGGCCGAAGACGTGGAATTTCTTCTGCAGATCGAGCATCGACTTCTCGCGCAGCGCGACGTCGCGGCCGATCAACTCCGGCGCCAGGATCTTGTCGATGACGAGCTTGACGGCGGGAATCGCCGTAAAGCCGAAGGTTTCACCCCATCCGACCGTGCCGTCGTCAGTCGTCACCTTGACGACGAGCGAGTCGACTACCTGCAGGTCCTTGGGACCCCACACGCCACCCGCCGACTGTCCTCCCGTCGTGAACGGGACACGCAGTGGGATGGTCTCGATGCTGGCGATTTTCATCTGGATGTACCTCAGTCGGATTGCGAAGCAGGCGATCGAAAGCCGCCTGTGTGCTTCGCATGGTATGAGACATCCGGTTGTACTGCAAGTGAACAACTTGTACTTTTTTCGAAATACAGCTGAGCGCCCGGTGCGACAGACGTGGCCAACACGCGCTTGAACGGGCGCTGATGGCCCGAAAGCGGCACGAATGATGGGAGCCACCAGCCGATCCGGATGTAGAATAAGAAGACAAGGAATAGGCAGAGGCGACCATGAGCGAACTGAACGTGCGGCCAGTTGAACGGCGGCCCCATCTCGCGGAACACATCACACGTTCGCTGAGCGAAGAGATTGCGTCCGGGAGGCTCAAGCCCGGCGATCGTCTGCCTACCGAACATTTCCTGTCGGAGAATTTCGGGGTCAGCCGGAATGTCGTTCGAGAGGCGATTGCGAGCCTTCGCGCGCAAGGGCTGATCGAGTCGCGCCAGGGGATCGGCGCATTCGTCGCGGCGGCGCGCCAGCCGTCGGAGCCGCTGCAAACCGTGAGCCCGCAGTTGCTCGAAGGGGACAACACGATCCGCAACATGTTCGAGGTGCGCGCTGCCCTCGAAAGCCAGGCCGCCGCGCTCGCAGCGGCGCACATGACGGCGCGCAGGCTCAAGCCGATCCAGGACGCCGTCGAGCGGATGCGCTACGAAGGCGCCCCGACCGCGGACACCGTCAACGCGGATCTGGACTTCCATCGCGCCGTGGCGGCCGCTGCCGGCAACGACTATCTCGCGACGATGATTCGCACGGTGCTCGAACCCATGCGCCCGCTGATCGCGGCGAACTTCGCGCGGCAAGGTCCGATGTTCGGCAATATCCCCAACGCCGCGCGCGCAGAACACGAGACGCTCATTCAGGCGTTCATCGACAAGAATGCCGCCGCGGCGCGCGAATTGATGGGGCAGCATATCGTCAGCGCTGCGTCCCGTTTCGGCTACGACATTTCGTTTTTCTGAATCCGCGCGCTGTTGTCGCCGCGCAGGTTGTTCTACAACCTGAGTAGCTCATACGCACTTACACGGTGTAAAGAGTGATTTGCGGCACACGCTGTTCATTGCCTCACGCCTCACCTCTATAGTCGGCGCTCAGTCAGCGGCTCGAGCAAGGCGACTTGCGCCGCGCGACGCATTGAAGATTCGCGCGTGCAGCAAGGCCGCGCGCCCAGCTACTTGAAGGTGGAACAGCGTATGAAACTGATATTTGTCGGCGATCCGATGTGCTCGTGGTGCTACGGCTTCGGCAAGGAAATGAGCGCGATTGCCGCGAGCATGCCGGATCTCGAAGTGCAGGTCGTCGTGGGCGGCATGGCGGCCGGGTCGACCCAGATACTCGACGATGCAGCCAAGCAGTTCAGGCTCACGCATTGGGCTCGCGTCGAGCAGATGAGCGGCGCGCAGTTCAACCGCGAGGCGCTGATGGCGCGCGAGAACTTCGTCTACGACACGGAGCCTGTTTGCCGCGCTGTCGTGACGGCACGGATGATCGCGCCTGACAGCGATCTGCCAAAGGTGTTTCGCGCATTCCAGCGCGCGTTCTACGTCGACGGGCTCGATACGACGGATGGCAAGGTGCTCGCTGAGATCGGCGCGCGGGCTTTGGCGGCGCAAGGTTACGACAGCAACGCTGATGCGTTCTTCGAAGCCTGGGCTTCGGACGCCGCAATCGATGCCGCGCAGCAAGACTTCGCACTCACCCGCCGTCTGGGCGTGCGAGGATTTCCGACGCTGTTCGTCGAAGTCGATGGGAAGATCGGGCAGCTGAGCTCCGGCTATGCCAAGGCTGCGCAGATCACGCAGGCGCTCAAATCGTTGGCGGCGTAATCTGGCGGGTCGCGTCCAGCATCGACGCACTGATGTTTCCCGTGCGGAATGAGTGCCTGTCATTGTGGCGCGATGGGCAATATCGACGGTGCGGGTTGCGCCGTCGAACGCGTGCGATCTGTTCCGGACGCTCAAGAGTGTATTGCCTGCGTCAGGCTTGACCCATCGTTCGCTGAAAAACATGATCTGTCGTATAGATACCGTGCGAGAGGTGCGGTGCGGAACAGGCGTTGAACGTGCACCTATGCGATCGCCTCGATCGCCGGCATGGTCTAACCGATTTGACGAGGACACGACATGAGCAATCCTTCAGAAGGCAGGCGGCTGTTGAGCCTGCTCGGCATCAGCAAGCCGATCATTCAGGCGCCGATGGCGGGTGTCAGCACGCCGGCGCTTGCGGCGGCCGTATCGAACGCGGGCGGCCTCGGCTCGCTTGGCGTGGGCGCGATGAACGCCGAGGCGGCGCGCAAGACGATCAGGGACACGCGCGCATTGACGGGCGCTCCGTTCAACATCAACGTTTTCTGCCATACCCCTGCAGTCGCGGATGCGAAAGTCGAAAGCCAATGGTTGAAGTGGCTCGCTCCGCAATTTGCGCAGTACGGCGCGAGCCCTGCGGAAAAGCTCAACGAGATCTACACGAGCTTCGTCGAAGACGGCGCGATGCTCGACGTGTTTCTGGAAGAGAAGCCGGCTATTGTGAGCTTTCATTTCGGCTTGCCTTCGAACGAGGTCATCAACGCGCTGAAGGGCGCCGGGATCAAGCTGCTGGCCTCGGCGACCAATCTGGACGAGGCGAAGGCCGTCGTCGATGCGGGCGTCGATGCGCTGGTTGCACAAGGTATCGAAGCGGGCGGCCATCGCGGCATGTTCGATCCCGAAGCGTTCGACGAAGGCGTCGGCACGTTCGCCCTCACGCGTCTGTTCGCGGAGAAGTTCGATCTGCCTTTGATCGCGGCGGGCGGCATCATGGACGGCGCAGGCATCGCAGCCGCGCTCGCGCTCGGCGCGCAGGCCGCGCAACTCGGCACCGCGTTCGTCGCGTGCCCTGAAACGTCGATCGACGATGGCTATCGCCGCGCCATTCTCGGCGATCCTGCTTACCACACGACGTTGACCTCGGCGATTTCGGGCCGTCCGGCACGCAGCATGGTGAACAGATTTACGGAACTCGGCCGGAGCGCGGATCGTCCGGCGACACCCGCCTATCCCGTCGCATACGACGCCGGCAAAGCGCTGCACGCGGCGGCCAAAGCGAAGGGAGAATTCGGCTTTGGCGCGCAATGGGCAGGCCAGGCGGCGGCGCTGGCGCGTTCGCTGCCCGCGGCCGAACTGGTCGCGCAACTCGACGCCGAACTGGGCGTCGCCATTCGCCGTTTGCAGCAGTTCGCGTCCTGACGTATCGAAGCCGTCGATGACGATGCAAGCCATTGGCGGCGGCGCCAATGGCTGCGTCGTCGTTGCGCATGGCCGATCAGACCTGTTGTGTCGCACGGACAGCAAGCACGGACAGCGAGCGCGCACAGCAGACGAATGCACATGGAAGAAGGAACGGACGGGCGTCCGATGGAAGATCAGAACGCTTATGCAGTCAATGGCGGCGCGGCGCGTACGGCGGACGCCACGTTGCTGTCGATCAACATCGGTTGCGTCAGGCCGCTGGAAATCGGCAAGGCTTCGGGTGGCCTCGTCGTCGAGTCGGCCATTCGCAAGCGCTCTGTCAGCACCGCGAGCGAGGGCGCCGTCGTCGAGGTGAAGAAGCTGGGTCTAGCCGGCGACGAACAGGCGGATTTGAGCGTTCATGGCGGACTCGACAAGGCCGTCTATCTGTATCCGTTCGAACACTACAGGTGGTGGCGGCAACGGCGCATCGAAGCCGGCGTGCCGGACGCGGACAGGCCGCTGCAATTCGGCGCGTTCGGCGAGAACCTCACCACGCAGGGCATTTTCGAAGCGGACCTGTGGATCGGCGATACGCTGGTTATCGATCAGGTCAGGCTGCGCGTCGAGGCGCCCCGCAATCCCTGTTTCAAGCTGAATGCCGTCATGGGCTACAGAAGGGCCGTCAAGCACATGTATCTCAGCGGATACGCGGGTGTCTATCTCAGTGTCGTGCAGCCGGGATACATCCAGGCAGGCGCACGCATCGACATCGCGCCGGGACGCAGAGAAGAGCCGATAAGCGGTGTTCTCGAATGGCGGCGTATCAGGGCTCATCGAGAGCCTTGATTTCAAAGCCGCAAGCGCGCACAACGGCAAAGCGCGGAGAATCCGCGAGATTCTCCGCGCCGTGAACCGTATCGTGCTGCTTCATCGCGCGATAGCGCTCAGTCCGACTTCTTTGCCTTCTGCCGCCGATACGCTTCGACAGGCAAACCGCCCCATCCCCAGTTCTCGGTCTCGACTTCCTGGATGACGACGAACGTCGCTTCCAGAGGCTTGTTCAGCACATTGAGCAGCAGCTCGCTTGCGCCCTTGATGAGTTGAGCCTTTTCTTCCGGCGTCACTGCGCTCGTGCCGGGCTTGTTTCCTTCGCGGGTAACCTGAATCGTGACGATGGGCATGGGAATCTCCGTGATGTCGTGCGTATGAGGCGCCGTTGCCGGCGCCGCGTCATGCTTAGTGGCCTGCGCTCTGGCCGCCGTCCACGTGCAGAATCTCGCCCGTCACGAACGCCGCGGCGTCGAGGTACAGCACGGCGTCGACGATATCGCGCATCTCGCCCATATGGCCGACGGGATGCAGCGCGCCCAGCGCTTCATGGGTTTGCGGCGCGTGCATCGGCGACTTGATGATGCCCGGCGAAACAGCGTTCGCGCGGATGCCCGTCTTCGCGTATTCGATCGCGAGCGACTTTGTCGCGGCATTCAGCCCGCCCTTGGTCAGCGACGCGAGAACCGACGGCACGCCTGAAATCGCGTGGTCCACGCGGCTCGTCGTGATCTGGACGACGTGGCCGCTCTTGTTTTTCTCCATCTCGGCGATGGCGAGCTGCGTGATATGGAAAAAGCCGTTCAGGTTCACGTTCAGAACGGCCGCATAGTCTTCAGCCGTGTACTGCGTGAAAGGCTTGGCGATGAAGATGCCAGCGTTGTTGACCAGCGTGTCGACGCGCCCGAAGCGCGCGACGGCTTCGGACACGGCGCGCTGGGCCACGGCGCGATCGCCGATGTCGCCGGCGATCGAAACGACGTTCGGATCGTCGGAAGGCTTGATGGACCGCGCGACAGCGACGACGCGATAGTCGCGCTGACGGAAACCCTTGACCAGTTCCGCGCCGATGCCTTGCGATGCGCCCGTGACGATAACGACTTTCTGCGAATTGCTCATGATTGACCTTGTATCGAGTTGATCGGCTTTGTGTCGGGATCGACAGCGCCGTTAGGTCGTCAATCTAGGCTTCCTCGACCCGATTGCGTACACCCACAGTAGACAAACAGTTGTGAGCGGCGGGAACAAATGCGCTTGCGGCACAGGCGTGGCTCGTGCGACGTGCGGCGCCCAACGGCAAAAAGCCGGCACCCGCAGTCGGGCGCCGGCTTTGTCGAAACACGACAGACGGTCGGATCGAACGGCTAGTCGTTGGGCGGAAAGTACGGCAGCACATCGCGATGAAGCTCATCGAGGATCTGCCTGTAGTTGCGCGGCGTCACGCGCGGATTCAGCGCGACGTGCGATACGCCGAGCTCGCGCGCCTCATCGAGAAAACCGCGCAGCGCGCGGCTGCCGATCGCGAAGCCGCCTCTGATGCGCTTGAACGGAAAGTCCCGGCGCGGATGAAGGTAGAGGAAACCGCCGAATGCGAGCGGCCTCGCGCGATCGTCGTCCGATGCATCCGGATTGGCTCGACGGTTCGTCTCCCGCCATTCGCCGACGAACGCCGGCAGATCGCCGGGCTCAGGCACGAAGCCGAGGTATCCGTCCATATGGGTGGCGATCCAGTCGAGCGTCTGTTGCGAACGCCCGACGGCAAGGGTGGGGACCCTGCCGAACAGCGGCTTGGGCAGCATCGTCAGCGAGCCGTCCGAACGTCCGAAGCGCGGCGATTCGAAACGCGGAAAATCCACCTCGCTTGCGCTGCGATAGACCGCGTACGCGTCCCGGAAGCGCTCGCCGCGGCTCGCGAAGTCGATGCCGAACACGGGATATTCGGAAGGCCGGTCGCCGGACGACATGCCGATCACGATGCGCCCTTGCGTCAGACGATCCAGCGTATTGATCTGCTTGGCGAGCATCAGCGGTTCACGCATCGGCAGAACGATGCCTGTGGTGCCCAGCGTAATGCGCTCGGTCGCCGCCGCGAGTTGCCCGATGTAGATCAGCGGCTCGAAGATCTGGCCGGAATCGCCGTATTGCGGATCGTAGAACGGAATGTCGCGTGCCCACAGCGCGGCGACGCCCGCGTCTTCGGCGCGCTTCGCCATCTGCAGATGGTCGTTCATGGTCGGATGAGGCGACGCGGGATGTGTTTCGAGCGGCAGGATCAGGCCGACCGTGAGCGCATCGCGCCGGAAGATGCGGTTGTAGCCGCGATGAGCTTGCAGTTCGAACGGAGGCCGCTCGACGTGCTGATCGTGAAAAGGGATTGCCATGTCCATAACGTTTCTCCAGTGGCGTTCAGGTTACGGACTTGCGCCAGCAAGAAAAACACAGGGCCGCTAACAACACTTGATACACAGCGTCAATAGCGGCGCACCCGAGTCACGACTGATTTCACTCGCGGTGATGGCACGCATCATCAATCATCATTTTACTTGATCGACGCACGCTCCTATCGTTGAACGAAACACGAAGAGCGCATCGGGCAGCCCTCGAAACGCGCCTACTTTCGTCACGAAAATACAGGAGACAACGTGGTCCAAACGACTGCAATTCATAGCGTCCGCTTTTCGCCCGCATTCGCACGGCTTGTCGCGCGCCGGCGCAGACTCGTCGCGTGCCTCACCTTGGGCACCTTGTTGCCGTACTACGCTTTCGTGCTGGTTGCGGGGTTCGCGCCGAAACTACTTGCACTGAAGCTTTTTCCCGGCAGTGTCATCACGATAGGCTGGCCGCTGGGTGGACTATTGATCGTCGGCACATGGATTTTGACGGGCATCTATATTCGTCGGGCAAACGGAGAGTTCGATGAGCTGACGGCTCGCCTTCTCGCGGGAGACGCCCAATGAAACGATTCATCGGATTCGCAGCCTGCCTGCTCGCGGCGGTCGTCGCGCACGGCGCATTCGCCGCAGAGGCGTTCGAGAAAGCGCAGAAGCAGCCGCTCAACGTCACCGCGATTGCGATGTTCCTGGTATTCGTCGTCGCGACACTCGGCATCACGTATTGGTCCGCGTCGAAAACGAAGTCGATGAAGGACTTCTACAACGCCGGCGGCGGCATTACCGGCTTTCAGAACGGGCTGGCGCTGGCAGGCGACTATATGTCGGCGGCCGCGCTGCTCGGGCTGACCAGCATGATTTTCTTCAATGGCTACGACGGCATGCTTTACGCGGTGAGCTTCTTTGTCGCGTGGCCGCTGCTGATGTTTCTTTTCGCCGAACGCATCAGAAACCTCGGGCAGGTGACGATCGCCGATATCGCGTCGTTCCGGCTGGACCAGCAAAGAATACGAACGCTGATGGCATTCGGTTCGCTGACGGTCGTGTGCTTCTATCTGGTCGTGCAGATGGTCGGTGCAGGCCAGCTCATCCAGCTTCTGTTCGGTGTTCAATACAACTACGCGGTCGTGGTGGTCGGGGTTCTGATGGCCGTCTATGTGACGTTCGGCGGCATGGTCGCGACGACATGGGTGCAAATCATCAAGGCCGTGCTGATGTTGTTCGGCGCGAGCCTGCTGGCGATACTCGCGTTGGGCCAGTTCGGCTTCTCGATCAACACCATGTTCGAGCAGGCCATCGCGACGCACAAGAGCGGAATCGGCATCATGCTGCCCAGCAAGCTCGTCGCCGATCCGTTTGCGATGCTGTCGTTGTCGGTGGGGCTCGTCTTTGGCACGTCGGGTCTGCCGCACATTCTGATGCGCTTTTTCACGGTGCCGGATGCAAAGGAAGCTCGCAAGTCCGTGTTCGTCGCGACGGGTTTCATTGGCTACTTCTTCCTGATCGTCACGCTGCTCGGCACTGCCGCGATCGTGATCGTGGGCCGCAATCCTGCGTTCTATGAGGGCGGAATAGTCGGCGGCAAGCTGATTGGCGGCGGCAACATGCCCGTCATGCATCTGGCGAAGGCAATGGGCGGCGATCTCGTGCTGGGCTTCCTGTCAGCCGTGGCCTTTGCCACCATTCTGGCCGTCGTCGCCGGGCTGACGATGGCGGGAACCTCGGCGATTTCGCACGACCTGTACGCGATGGTGCTCAAGCGCAACCAGGTCGATTCCGCGAAGGAAAAGCGCGTGTCGCGGATTGCATCCGTCGCGATTGCAGGCGTCGCCATCGTGCTTGGCATCGTGTTCAAGGATCAGAACGTCGCGTTTCTGGTGGCGCTGACATTCAGCGTCGCTGCATCCGTCAATTTTCCGATTCTGACGCTGGCGATTTACTGGAAAGGCCTGACGACGCGCGGCGCGCTGATAGGCGGCATCGCGGGGCTGGTCAGCGCGGTCGGCATGGTGGTGCTTTCTCCCGCTGTGTGGGTGAAGGTGCTCGGGCACGCAAGCGCGATCTTCCCCTACGACTACCCCGCCATCATTTCGATGACGATCGCCTTCTTCTTCACGTGGATCGGATCGGTCACCGACCAGGGCGCGAGAGCGGCGAACGAACGCCAGCAATTCGACGACCAGTTCGTGCGCGCGCAGACGGGCATCGGCTCGCCACGCACAGCGAGCCACTAGGCCGCCGATCAACCGTTACCGATGGGGATGAAGATGTCGAAGCTGCAAACGTCGCATATGACGGACGCCCAGCAGGGCGGCCCGCGCGCGCAGACCAGGTTCCAGCTGCGTGACAACGGTTTGGGTTTTTCGCCGATCACGATCGTGATTCACTGGATCGTGGCGGCACTGGTGATATCGATCATCGCGATCGAAATCGTGCTGTCTGTTTCGCCCGGTACGGAACTCACGAAGGTATTGAACCTGCTGGGCGCGCTTCTGTTTCCGATCTCCGTCTATCGCTTCTGGGCGCGTGTCACGTCCTGGCATCCGCTGCCCGTTGGCGCGCCGAATCCCGTCGAGGTGATCGTCAGCCGTTCGGTGGCGGCTGCGCTGGCTCTCGCGATGGTGCTGCTGCCGATTGCAGCGTGGCTCGCGAAGTCGGCTGCGGGTCAGCTTATCGCGCTGCCAGGCGGATTGATCATTCCCGCGCTGATGCGGCCGGATCAGCAGGCCGCGCAGATCTTCGAAGTGCTATTCAGGATCGGCGCGACGCCGTTTCTGCTCGGATTGGCGCTGCATATTTTCGGCGCTTGCAAGAACCATTTCGTGCTGAAGAACGACGCCTTGAAACGTATGCTTGGCAAACGCGTGGAGCTTTGAATCATGAACAGAACGAGTGTTGAATTTGGCGGAAATGCCGTCACGCAACTGTGCGGCGTCAGGTATCCGATCTTCCTCGCGGGGATGGCGGCGATCTCCGGTCCCAGCCTCGTCGCGGCTGTCGCCAATGCCGGCGGCATGGGGACGCTCGGTGGATTGCGCTTGCCGCCGCTGGCATTGCGGCGCTGGATCAGGGAAACGAAGGATCTGACGGACAAACCATTTGGCGTGAATCTCGTGCCGTCGTTTGGCGGACCGGATGTATTCGAAGCGCAGTTTCAAGTGGTGATGCAGGAAAAGCCGCGCATGCTGTCGCTGTTCTATGCGGAGCACTATCCGCAGATGATCTCGCGTGCGAAAGATGCCGGCATGGTGGTGATGGTTCAGGTAGGGTCGGTCGAACTTGCGCGTCAGGCGATCGCGCACGGCGCCGATATCATCACGGCGCAAGGCAGCGAAAGCGGCGGCCACCTGAATCGCGGCACGATCGGACTGCTTTCGCTGTTGCCCGCGCTGATCGACGTCGCTCAAGGCCGGCCCGTGCTGGCGGCGGGCGGCATCACGAATCGCGATGACGTTCGAACCGTCATGAACATGGGGGCGGGCGGCGTGCTGGCCGGCACGGCGTTTGTCGCGTGCGACGAATCGAACGCGCATCCGCTCTATAAACAGAAGATCGTCGAGGCGACCGTCGACGACACCGAGTACCGCACCGGCTATTCATTCGGATGGAAATACGGCACGCCGCATCGAGTCATTCCGAATCGCGACAAGTGGAACCTGTTGCGCTTCATGGGCGGCGGCGCGCGAGCCATCGACAAGCCGAAGATGGCGCAAAAGCTGTCGCTGTACGCGGGCCAGGGTGTCGGCAAGATCGACCGGGTCATGTCGGCGGCCGATCGAGTGGAAGAACTGGCCCAAGGTCTCGGCGACGAGCGTGAACGGGCGACGGCTAATCCGGCAGCAGGACGGTTCGACGGACTTCAACTGCGCTATGCGTAGCGCGCGTTAATACTCGTTGTTAAGACGGCAGTGGATGAACGTTGGTTCATCCACTGCCGTCTTCGTTGTGACCCGTTTGCCGCGTTAGTGCACGCTCGCGCTGGACTCCGCGGCATCGATGCATCCGAGCGTGGGCGTCAGCATATCGGCAGCAGGCGGCGCGGACACACCGACTTCGATTGCGCATTGCTCGTGTGAGAGATCGAGCAATGCGGTGAGCGCGGGCGTCACAATGGAGTCTTTGTTGCGGATAAAAACGGTTTTGACATGAGCGTATTCCTTCGGAAGCTCATGGCAATGAACGGACTGACGCGTGCCGTGGCTTTCCGCCACCGATCTCGGCAGCATCGTGATCCCCATGCCTGCCGCGACGCACGACATGATGCCGTCCAGCGTCCCGAGCTCCATCACCTGACCTGGAATGATGCCCGCCTGATAAAACCAGTGCTCGAGTGTGGAACGATAGAAGCAACCGGCCCTGAACACGAGTACGGTTGTTTGCGACATCTGGCGCGTGAGGTGGGACAGAGAGCCGAATTCGGTGCCGCTCACGAGGACCAGTTCTTCCTGAAAGATCTCTTCCTGATACAGCGACGAACTCTGGTGCATGCCGCCGACAAACGCGCCGTCGAGACGATGACATTCGACGGCCTTGATCAACTCGGCGGTCGTTCCCGTCATGAGGGATAACTGGACCTGTGGATAGGACTGGTGGTACTTCGCGAGTATCTTCGGCAAACGGATCGCGGCCGTCGTCTCCATCGAGCCCAGACGCAGCAGTCCTCTTGGCGATGCATTGTCGAGCAGCGCGCTGCGGCTTTCGTCCGTCAACTGAAGAATACGTTGTGCGTAACCGAGAAAGATCTGCCCGGCCGACGTCAGCACCACCCCGTTCTTCTGTCGGATGAATAGCTGCTGATTCAACTCTGCTTCGAGCTCCTTGATGCGCATCGTGACATTCGACTGAACATTGTGAATCTTCTCAGCCGCTGCCGTGAAGCTGCCATTTTCCGCCACTGCACAGAACATTCTCAGATGCCGCAGTTCCATCGCGCGCCTCGCCGGATCACTTCGAATGATGAAGATTCAGGCTAGCATGTTCCGTATGACGATGGCCTTGCGCGCGATGACATAACGGTGGGCATCGTTGACGCGGTGGAAAAAGAGTCCTTCGGCACTGGTACGGGCGCGAATGCTGCTGTGGCCGTCATGCCGTCTTCATTCTGGAAGCACGATTGCGTGCGCGGTCGGGCGGCTTGCTCTGCGCGCCGCAAAGCATTGCAGAAATGCTTGTTTGCGCGTGCGCCAGCGGGCGACTAGATTGGATGAATATCCGCCACGAGCAGAGGCGCATCATGCCATCCAACCTCACATCGTTATGCCGCCGGGCCGTGTCGCGGCCGTTCAATGCCGTGCGGCGGCAATTGCGTGCGGGTCGCGCATCCGGTGCGGCAACTGACAAACGCGCCGATCCAGAAACGGCGCCACATGACGATCCCGAGCGACTCGAACGTATCGCCGCGTACGCGCGCGCGGGCTACTTCAACATCGGATACACGCTCGAAATGTTTCATGTAGCAGGGGAAGTCGCGCCGGAATAACGCACGGCGCGGTATCGAGTGACGTCCTTCCGGCGGGCAGTCTTTGATCTCGCCATAGCTGTCTTCCTGTTCAGGTCGAAGCCTTCTGGCCGCATCAACGAACACGATATCGTCCTGACGCGCCTTACGTCGCCCACTCGCGATGGCGATTGCCCGTCACGCTCCGCATGCCCCAAAAAAAAAGCGCACGACACATGCCGTGCGCCGCGACAAAGGAAGGGCAGGGTAGGAGGTGTGCGCCTTCATGCCGCCAAGCGGCGGACGCGTCATCGGTGGCGCGCCCGCTTCCGGGGCCGATGTCACGTCTGTAAATCATCGGCGTCGGCAGAATAGCGCAACGCACCCCCTCTATATATTGGCTCGACGCGAAAACACATACCGACTGGCGCGAACAATCAGCCAAACCCCTGTCAGCAAAGCGATTCCGCGTGATAGTGCGGACTTTGCCCCAGCGCGGGGCATGAAACCACTTGACCATATAGATTTCATCTGTAATCTAACGCGATTTAGAGTTTAAGCGACATCTAAAGTATCGGCTCAGACGTTCATTCGCAACGGGGCGATGACAACACTATGAGGGTGATTGCAGGTGGATACGAAAACAAGACTGGACGAAGACGCGATCACGCGCCGCGGCCAACGTACGAAGGCGAAAGGTCGTGCGAGAACGTTGGCCGTCGTGGCTGCGATCGCGGTCGCGGGCGGCGGCGCGTGGTTGCGTCACACACATGTCGGCAATGATGGCGTCGCCAATGCGCGCCCGGCGCCGCCCCGAGAGGTGACGGTGAGCCGGCCACTCGTTCGTGAACTCGACACGCGCCTGGGCTTTCTCGGCCAGTATTCGGCCGTGGATCAGGTGGAACTGCGCGCACAGGTCGGCGGCACGCTCACGGGCATTCATTTCAGGGACGGCGACATCGTCCACAAGGGCGATCTGCTGTTCACGATCGACCCCGTTCCCTACGAGATCCGGCTGGAGCAGGCGAAGGCGCGGCAACAGACGGCGTCGGCGCGACTGCTGCTCGCGAAACAGGAGCTGGCGCGCGCACAGGAACTGGAGCGCAACGACGCGGGCACGACCCAGAACGTCCAGCAGCGCGCGTCCGAGCTTCACGCTGCGCAGGCCGCACTCGACGATGCCGACGCGCAAATCCGCGACGCACGTTTCGATCTCGACCACTGCCGCATCGCCGCGCCGTTCACGGGGCGCATCGGCAGGCATCTCGTTTCGGCCGGCAACCTGGTCGCGGGCAGCCGCGCGGCAACGAGTCCGACGACACTGCTCGCGACGCTCGTATCGCTCGATCCGATCTACCTCGACTTCGACATGAGCGAGGCGGATTACGAGTCTTTCCAGCGCTATCGCGGCGACGCCAAAGGTCCGCTCGCCAATCGCGTCGAACTCGCATCGGGCGACGCCACGGACTACACGCGGCAAGGCACGCTCGATTTCGTCGACAACGTGCTAGACCGTTCGAGCGGCACGATACACGCCCGCGCAACGGTGCCCAATGCCGATCTGCGTTTGACGCCCGGAGAATTTTCGCGCGTGCGGCTCGCCGTCGCGCATCCCGCGCCGATGCTGCTCGTGCCCGACGCGGCCGTGCTGCCCGACCAGTCGGAGCATATCGTGATGACGGTTGCCGCCGATGGCACCGTGGCGCCGAAGCACGTCGAGACAGGCGACATGCGCGGCGGACTGCGCGTGATCCGCTCCGGTCTTTCGCGCGACGATCGCGTGATCGTGGATGGCCTGCCTTACGCGGCCCCGGGAATGAAAGTGGCGACGCGCGACGGTGCGATCCGCTATGACGCACAACCGAACTAGCGGATAGCGAAGCCATGCGTATTGCCCATTTCTTCATCGACCGGCCGCGTTTCGCGACGGTGGTCAGCGCGTTCCTGACGTTGATCGGCCTTGGCGCGATGTTCGTGTTGCCTGTCGCGCAGTATCCCGAGATCGTGCCGCCCACGGTGCAAATCACGACGTCCTATCCGGGCGCGTCGGCGGAAACCATCGCGCGCACGGTTGCGACGCCGCTCGAGCAGCAGATCAACGGCGTCGAGAACATGTTGTACATGAGCAGCCAATCGACGGGAGACGGCCGGCTGACCGTCACGGTCACGTTCCGGATCGGCACTGACCTGAACGTCGCACAGATGCTCACGCAAAATCGCGTACAGGACGCGCTGCCCCGCCTGCCCGAAGACGTGCAGCGTCTCGGCGTGCAGGTGCGCAAGGCGACGCCGAGCATTCTGCTTGCCGTGCATCTGTATTCGCCGGACAACACGCGCGACACGCTTTATCTGTCGAACTATGCGACGCTGCACGTCAAGGACACGCTGGCGCGTTTGCAAGGCGTCGGCGACGTGCAGTTTCAGGGCGCGCGCGAATACGCCATGCGCATCTGGATCGATCCGGACAAAGTGGCGGCCAGCAATCTCACGGCAAGCGAAGTGCTGAGCGCGCTGCGCGCGCAGAACGTGCAGGTGTCGGCGGGCGTTCTCAACCAGCCGCCCGTGCCGAGCCGCGAGGCCTATCAGGTCAACGTCGAAGCGCTCGGACGGCTGACCACGCCTGACCAGTTCGCCGATATCGTCGTGAAGTCGGACGGGCAGGGACGCGTGACGCGCGTCCGCGATATAGGCCGCGTCGAGGTGGGCGCAGCCAATTACGGCTCGACTGCGTTCATGGACCGCAAGGACGCATCGACGCTGCTCATCTATGCGGAGCCGGGCGCCAACTCGCTCGCGGTCGAAAAGGCCGTGCTCGGCGCGATGCGAGGACTGAAAAACGACTTTCCGGCGGGCGTCGACTACAAGATCATCTACGATCCGACCATCTTCATCGGCAAGTCGGTCGATGAAGTGGTATTGACGATCTTCATTGCGATCCTGCTCGTGGTCGGCGTGGTGTTCCTGTTCCTGCAGAACTGGCGCGCGACGATCATTCCCGTCGTCGCGATTCCCGTGTCATTGCTGGGCTCGTTCATCGTTCTGGCGCCATTCGGCATTTCGCTGAACAATCTGTCGCTGTTCGGGCTCGTACTCGCGGTGGGGATTGTCGTCGACGACGCGATCGTCGTCGTCGAGAACGTGGAGCGCAACATGCGCGCGGGCATGTCGCCTATCGAGGCCGCGCATCGCACGATGGACGAAGTGGGCGGCGCGTTGCTGTCGATCGCTTTGACGTTGTGCGCCGTGTTCGTGCCGTCGGCATTTCTGAGCGGCATTTCGGGCCTGTTTTTCAGGCAGTTCGCGGTGACGATCGCGGCTTCGACAGTGATCTCGTGCTTCGTATCGCTGACGCTGAGTCCGGCGCTTTGCGCGGTCCTCTTCAAGCCGCACGACGCGCATGCCGTGGCACGCGAAAGCAGGGCGGCGCGCATGCTGCACGCGGGCTTCGCACGCTTTAATCGCGGCTTCGACAGACTGTCGTTCGGTTACGGCAGTCTCACACGCAGACTCGTGCGTGGGCTGACGGTCGTGCTCCTCGTCTACGTCGCGTTGATCGGCGTTGCGGGCATCGAGTTTTCGCGCATGCCGACGGGCTTCATCCCCGAGCAGGATCAAGGCTATCTGATCACGGTCGTGCAGCTGCCGCCGGGCTCGTCGCTGCAACGCACGGAAAAGGTCGTGCGGCAGGCCGTCGATATCATTCTGTCGACGCCGGGCATCGAACACGTCGCGCCATTTGTCGGGCTAGACGCGACGACGCTGACTGTCGCGTCCAATTCGGGCACGGTGTTCTCGGGCTTGCCGTCGCTCTATAACCATTCGTTGCCTGGCGTCACCGCAAATACCGTCCTCGCGGATCTGCGCAAGCGCCTCTCCGTCATCAAGGATGCGTATGTGCTGACCATTCCGCCGCCGCCCGTGCAAGGCATCGGCAGTGCAGGCGGCTTCAAGATGATGCTGGAGGACCGCGCCGGGCTCGGCTCGGAAGCACTGGTGCGCGCCGCGAAATCGCTCGTCGCGGCGGCTAACCACGACCCGAGCTTCGCAGGCGCTTTCACGCTCTTCAACGCGGGCTCGCCTTCCGTGTTCGCCGACGTCGATCGCGTGAAGGCGCAGAAAGTCGGACTCACACCCACTGATGTGTTTTCCACGTTGCAGGTCTATCTGGGATCGCAGTATGTGAACGACTTCAACTATCTCGGCCGTACATACGAAGTGATCGTGCAGGCCGACGGGCATTTCCGCCGCACGGCAGAGGACATCACGCGCCTGAAGGCGCGCAATCAGGCGGGCGAGATGGTGCCCATCGGCACGGTCGCGCAGTTGCAGGACCGCACGATTCCGTATCGCGTGCCGCGCTACAACCTGTACCCCGCCGCCGAAGTGCAGGGCGTAGCCGCACCGGGCGTGGCGACGGGCACGGCGCTGCATCGGATGGAAGAGCTCGCGCATCAGGTCTTGCCGCAGGGCATCGGCTTCGAATGGACGGAGCTTGCCTATCAGCAGCAGCAACGCGGCACGCCGACGCTCGTCGTGTTCGGCGCGGCCGCGCTGTTCGTGTTCCTCGTGCTGGTCGCGCAGTACGAAAGCTGGAAGCTGCCGCTTGCGATCGTGCTGATCGTGCCGATGTGCATTCTCGCGTCCGTCACGGGCCTTGCGATGCGCGGCATGCCGATCGACATCCTCGCGCAGATCGGCTTCGTGGTCCTTGTGGGGCTGGCGGCCAAGAACGCGATCCTGATCGTGGAGTTCGCGCGACAAAAGGAAGACGAAGGCTCGTCGGCCGTGACGGCTGCCGTGCATGCCGCGCGCACGCGCTTGCGGCCAATCCTGATGACGTCGTTCGCGTTCATTCTCGGTGTCGCGCCGCTCGCGGTCGCGACGGGCGCCGGCGCGGAAATGCGGCAGTCGCTCGGCACCGCCGTTCTGTTCGGCATGCTCGGCGTGACGGGCTTCGGCCTGCTGTTCACGCCTGCGTTCTATGTATTCATTCGCCGGTTCGGCCGCAAGGAGCGTGCATGATGACAAAGCTTATGCACACGCGCGCCTCGGCGCGAAAGAAGAAGGTTGCGCAGCTGGTTGGCTTTTCGTCGGGCTTTTCGCTTGCGTTGACGCTTGCCGGTTGTGCCGTTGGGCCCGACTACGTGCCGCCCGCCGTGCAGTTGCAGCCGTTTCATCATGCGCCCGCCGTTGCGCCTGCCGCGGATGCGCGTCCGGCGGCTTCGCTCGATACATGGTGGACGGGCTTTCACGATCCCATGCTGGTCACGATCGTCGATCGCGCGCTCGCGCAAAACCTCGATCTCGCGGCCGCTTTCGCCCGCGTTCAGCAGGCGCGCGCCGTGGCCGCATCGGCGGGCGCGCAATTGTGGCCAACGCTCGATTTTGAAGGGTCCGCGACGGCCGAGCATCAGAGCCTCGTGAGTCCGACGGGATCGCTGGCGCGCACGTTTCCCGGCTATAGCCGCGACCAGCGCGAATACACGGTGGGCGCGGCGGCAAGCTGGGAGATCGATCTCGCGGGCGGCCTGCGGCGCAACGCGTCGGCCGCCACCAACGAGGTGCAGGCCGCGCAGGCCGAGCAACTGGGCACGCGCGTCACGGTCGCCGCCGATGCGGCCGATGCGTATCTGCAGGTGCGCGGCTATCAGGCGCGGCTCGCCGTCGCGCAGGACCAGATCGACACCGATGCGCGGCTGCTCGAACTGGTTCGCGCGCGACGCCACGCGGGCGCTGCCGACGAGCGCGAAATCGCGCAGGCCGAGGCGCTGCTGAGGCAGGCGAGGACAGTGGTGCCCACGCTGCGCACAGGTCTCGAAGCGCAGTTGAACCGGCTGGATATTCTGATGGGCGCGCAACCTGGCACGTACGCCAGCGAGCTTGGCGAACCGCGCGACATACCGGGCAGTCCGTCCGTCGACGCCAGCACGAGCCCCACGGACGTGTTGCGGCGGCGCCCGGACGTGATCGCGGCCGAGCGGCGTCTGGCTGCATCGAATGAGCGGATTGGCGCTGCGTTATCCGACTACTATCCGAAGCTGTCGCTGTCGGGGTTGCTGGGATTCGACAGCGTGAACGCAAACGACCTGTTCACCGCGCGCGCATTCCAGCCGGCGATCACGGCGGGACTGCGCTGGCGGTTGTTCGACTTCGGCAAGGTGGACGCCGAAGTGGCGTCCGCGCGCGGCGCCAACGCCGAGGCGCTGGCGGTGTATCGGCAAACCGTGCTGAAAGCCGCCGAGGATGTCGAGAATGCGTTTGTCGCGCTGACACAGACTCAGGCGCGCCGCGTCGAGCTGGATGGCGAGGTCGCATCGCTCACGCGCGCCCGCGATCTGTCCGAGCGGGCCTATAAGGCGGGCGCGATCACGCTGACGGATGTGCTCGACGCCGACCGGCAACTGCTCGTCGCTCGCGATGATCTCGACGCGACGCGCGCGGACGCGGCGCGTGCAGCCGTCGCGACATATCGCGCGCTCGGCGGCGGCTGGGCCACGGGCGAGGCGCCTGCAGCCGCCGGTGAACGCTCATTGCAGCAGAGCCTTACGAGCCTCGCGCAGAATCGACGCTGATAGCTGTTCGTCGTTGACCATGCGCGCCAGCGAAAGCGCGCCGATCATCGTCGACACGATGACGAGCGCTTTCTTTTTGGCGGCAGCGGGCGGCAGTTCCGTGAGATGGCGCGCGACGAGATCGACGAAGCGGGTGACGGTATCGGTCGTGGCGTCGCGAACCTCGTCGCTGCCGCGCGCCAGTTCGCTCGCCAGCGCGGCGAGAGGGCAGCCGCCGCCTGCGTCGTCGCGATGATCGGCGGACAGATAGCCGGCGATCGCCGTGTTCATGCCGCGATTGCCCGGCGAATGTTCGAGCGTCTGGCCGAACGATTCGCGCAGCGAGGTTGCGGCCAACTGCATCGACTCCAGCACGACCTGCTCCTTCGATCCAAAATGCTTGTAGAAGCCGCCATGCGTCAATCCCGCCTGCGCCATCAGATCGGCCAGTGCGGTACCGTCGATGCCGTTTTCGCGAAAACGCCTGGATGCTGCTTCGACGATGCGTTGACGTGTTTCGGCTGCTTCCTGTCTGGACTTTCTCATTGGCTTGATGACGTATCGTGAGATTTAGATTTGATACAACATCTAGCTGAATGATGCAAGCGGACTTGCGAGAACCTCGACGCACGCAAGCGGACAGCTTGCAGCGAGTGAATGCTGCTGGCTGCCCGCGTGTCCGCGGCTGATGCTCAAGCGCTTCGCGAGCAGGACTGGAGCATCCGGCGCGCGCTCAGTGCCCGCCAGTAGGTGATGAAGCGTCCGCCGAATACGCCCGCGACGACGCCGGACACGGCAGCATCGGTCAACATGTACATGCCGAGCGACGAAATGTCCGTCGCGGTCGCCGTTTCGACGCCGAGCCAGAATTTGGCGGCGAAGGTCGCGATGATCAGCAGCAACGGCACCACGGAGCCGGGCAGCATGACGGTATTCGCAATCGGATCGACGATGAAACGGCTTCGGCTCGCGATGAACACGCCGCCTGCAATGCCTGCGATTGCGCCCGCCACCCATACGATCACGGACGACCATCCCGCCAGCGGGTCCGACACCAGATGAAGGATGCCCCATCCGGCAAAGATCAGCGGCGTGATGGCGAGCGTCGAAAGCGGGCTCGTGCCGCTGTTCAGCGCCTTGAACCCGCGCGATAGCAGGACGACGAGCAGCACCCAGACCCAGATTGGCGTGCCATAAATGATTTCTGCGGGTGACATGATGATCTCCTTCAGACCTGATGGTTTGTCGACGCGTAGCTAACGTCCGGCTACGGAATGACGCTCATCGTAGTCGCGCTGAATTAGCGAGGAATGAGCGGGTGCGGCCGGGCTTTTCAGGTCGCCGGCCCGGCGTGGAAGCGTCCACGAGCGGCCGTCCGGCGCGAGCGCGATAATCGTCGTATCCGAATCGCGACATCAAGGGCCGTTACATGCGCTGGCTGGCCGTCACGGTACTTGTGCTGCACGCGCTGCTCGTGCTGTTCATCGTCGGCGGGGTGATCGCAATCTGGGCAGGCGCGGCCTTCAGGCACGGCTGGGTGCACAACCGCGCGTTCCGCATGCTGCATCTCGCGGCGATCGGCATCGTCGCGGCGCTGGCCGTACTCGACATACCGTGCCCGCTCACCGTTCTCGAAGACCGGCTGCGCACGGGAGAAGCCAGTCAGCAAGGCTTCATTCAGCGCTGGGTGAGCGACTGGATGTACTACGATCTGCCCGGCTGGGTGTTCGTCGTCGCCTACGTGGCGTTTCTGATGATCGTGCTTCTCACGTGGCGACATATCCCGCCGCGCTGACGCCGCCAGCGCGAGCGCTCATTCCCGCACCGCTGCGCGCGCGGTTACTTGCGGCCGGACCTGCAACGTCAGCGACGCGCACCCGAGCGCCAGGCCCACCGCGCACACGCCGGGCCATTGCCACACGCTCCACGCCCAGATGCCCAGCGATGAACCGGCGGCGCCGCCCGCAAACCGGATCGTCATATAAAGCGTATTGATGCGGCTCATCGCATCGCTCTTGATGCTCATGTTGCGGGCCATGTTCGCGACATGCCCGCTTTGCAGCCCCAGATCGAGAAAGATCACGCCGGCGACGATTCCGCCAATCGTGCCGCCCGCCAGCGCCAGAATCGCGAAGGCCACGACGAAGATCGCGCCGCTCGCCAAGACGACGACGCGCGGATTGCGCGTATCGATCAACTTGCCCGCGCCTGTCGACGCGAGCGCGCCGACCACGCCGACCAGTCCGAACAGCCCCGCGATTTCGCTTCCGTAGCGCGCGTCCATGCTGCGCAGGTGAAACGCCAACGTGGCCCAGAACGCGCTGAATGCCGCGAACTGAAGCGCCGCAATGGCGGATGTCTGACGCACGAGCGGCTCCGCGCGCGTCAGCGTCCACAGCGAGCCCATCAGGCCGCGGTACGTTCCCGTGTAGGTGGGCTGTGCTTTCGGCAGCAGGCGCGACAACACGGCAGCGAGCACGAGCATCGCTGCCGCCGCGAGCCAATAGACAGCGCGCCATCCGACATGCTGGGCGATCGACCCGGAAACCGAGCGCGACACGAGAATGCCGCACAGCAATCCGAACATCACGATGCCGACCGCTTCGCCGCGTTGCTGGGGCCCCGCCAGTTGGGCCGCGAACGGCGTCAACAACTGCGGCGCGACGCTTGCGAGTCCCGTCGCGAAACTGGCCGCCACGAGCCAGGGCAGAGTCGGCGAAAGCGCGATGGCGGCGAGCGCAACCGCTGCCGCGCACAACAACGTGCGCAGCAGCGAACGACGTTCCAGCTTGTCTCCAAGCGGAACGAACAGCAGCAGGCCAAGCGCATAACCCGTCTGCGCGGCCACGGATACCGCGCCAGCCTGCCGCTCGCTGGTGTGAAACGCGGACGCAAAGTCGGCCAGCAGCGGCTGGTTGTAATAGTTGTTCGCGACCACGACACCGGCGGCGGCCGCCATGACCCAGTAGATCGAACGTTGCATCTGCGCGTGCTCCCGTGGCGCTGCGGCGTTGACGTTCATGCTCCCCATTGCAGCGAATGTAGACTATTCCGGAACTTGCCGGTATCCCAGCCGGCCGGCAAGCACCCTTGCTCAATGCGGAAGAGTCGAATCATGGATCGTCTTGAAGCAATGAACGTCTATGTGCGGGTCGTCGAGGCGGGAAGCCTGTCGGCGGCGGCGCGCTCGATCCCGATGTCGTTGACCTCGGTGAGCCGCCACATCTCGGCGCTCGAAGAGCAGTTCGGCGCCCAGCTGCTACGCCGCACGACGCGCAACCTGGCGATGACGGACGAAGGGCGCATCCTTTACGACCGGGCAAAGGCGATTCTCGGCGAAGTGGATGAGCTCGGCAGCGCGTTGTCGGCCCGTCGCGGCAAGTTGTCGGGGCGGCTGCGGATCAGCGCGCCCAACCTGCTGGGCCGGCTCGTGATTGCGCCGCTGCTGCCGCGCTTTCTTGCGCTGCATCCCGATGTTGCCATCGATCTTCTGCTCGTGGACCGCGTCGTGAATCTGGTGGAGGAAGGCCTGCATCTCGCCGTGCGCGTGGGCCGCTTGCCCGATTCGAGCCTCGTCGCGCGCAAGCTCGACGACCTTCAGATGGTGGTGTGCGCCGCGCCCGCGTATCTGGCACGGCGCGGCACACCGCGCACGCTCGACGAGCTGCGCAGCCACGATTGCCTCGTATTCTCCGACGCGCCCGGACCCGTCGACTGGCGCTTCCAGTCCGGCACGGCTCGCGCGCGCATCAACGTGACGGGCCGCTTGTGGATGAACAGCCTCGATGCGCTGGTGTCGGCGTCGATCGAAGGCGCAGGCATCGTGCGCGCGCCGGCGTGGCAGGTCGCGGAACATATCGAGGCGGGACGTCTGCGGCCTGTGCTCGAAAAGTTCGCGCCGCCCTCGACGCCCGTACACGTGCTGTTCGAGCGCACGAAGTTGTCGTCGCCGAAGATCCGGACCTTCGTCGACTATCTCGTCGGGCAATGGCGCAGCGCGTGATCCCGGCGCCTGCGGCCGCGCGCTTGGAGGTGCTTAGGTGCTTCGGGCCGAACGGTCTATTGAACTGCCATCGCGAGTCCGCTGCGCAGGTCGCCTTTACTTGCCGACGCGCGCAGTGTGCCGATTGTCGCGCCGGACAACGTTGCGATCAGCGTGTGAAGCGTGAAGTCCACGTCTTCGGGCGCGATGTTGAAATGCACGCGCACCTTGTCATGCAGTTCGTGGGTGCGGGAAATGGAGACGCCGAGCGGAGAACGAAGCAGCGTCGCGAGATGCACACGAAAGACTTCTGGCGATGTGCCGGTGAGAAACACTTCGAGTTGCACGCGCCGTGCGCGCAGACGAATCACATTGGAGTGCGACCGTGTCCCGTCGTCCGGCGTGAGGTTTCGATCGCCGGAGATCGTAGAGGTTGTGCAGAGCCCATGCTTTTGATTGCCGCCCTTCGCGGTTGTCGAGATGGACCAGGCGTAGTCAATCGATGACACGCCCAGCGACCGATTACGCGGAACTCGTCAAGGACAGCGGATTCACGCTGGCGCAGGTCTCGCGTGTAGTCAGGTTGAAGCGCCGTTGATGGCGGCGCGCAGACTGTCGACCTGAAACGCTGCCGCCGGCTGCGAAAACGGTGCGGCCTCTTGTCCTTGAAATTGCCGGTTACGTCATCCACCATACCGAGGTGCATCGAGCCTTCGTATTCTCCCTTTTGGACGCGGCGCGGTACGGGAATTGCTCAGTAGTGGTGCCCCACAGTCGCAGCCGATAATCCTCGCGGTCCCTCCACCGCACGGGAGACGTCCATGAACCGCAAGCACCGCTTGTTTCCGAGTTCGACGATCTTTCACGACATCGCTCAGATGTTTGTCGTCGTGGCAGTCTGCGTGTCGTGCAGCGGAGGAAGCAGCACCTCCGACAGCGCGGGCGGCGGCGGATCGGGCAGCGCGGGTGGATCAGGTGGCGCGGGTGGCTCGGGCAGCGGGTCGGGCGGTACCGGCGGATCGGGCAGCGGCTCGGGCGGCATGGGCAGCGCGGGCGGCACGGGCAGTGTCGCATCGACGTCAGCCGACGTGCTGACCTACCACAACGACCTCGCCCGCACGGGCCAGTATCTCGCTGAAACGACCCTCACGCCTGCCAATGTCAAACCGGCCACATTCGGCAAGGTGGGCTTTCTCGCCGTCGATGGCAAGGTCGATGCGCAGCCGCTTTATGTCGGCAATCTTTCGATCGGCGGTGTCGCGCACAACGTCGTATTCGTCGTGACGGAACATGCGAGCGTCTACGCTTTCGACGCCGATACCAACGCAATGCTCTGGCAACGCTCGCTGCTCGGCGCGGGCGAAACCACCAGCGACGATCGCCACTGCAGTCAGATCACGCCGGAAATCGGCATCACGTCGACACCCGTCATCGATCGCAAGCGCGGATCGAACGGTGTGATGTATGCGGTGGCGATGAGCAAGGACTCAGGCGGATCGATTCATCAGCGCCTGCATGCAGTCGATCTGGCGACGGGCGCCGAGGCGCTCGGAGGCCCCACCGAGATCGCCGCCACGTATCCCGGCAACGGCGTGAACAGCAGGAACGGCGTCACCGTGTTCGACCCGCAGCAATACGCGGAGCGGCAGGCGCTGGCGCTCGTCAACGGCAACGTCTATCTCGCGTGGACGTCGCATTGCGATCAGGGCATCTACGGCGGCTGGGTGATGGCGTACAGCGCGGATACGCTCGCGCAAACGAGTGCGCTCAACCTGACGCCGAACGGCGCGATGGGTTCGGTGTGGATGGCGGGCGCGGGCATGGCGTCGGATGGCACGTCGCTTTATCTGCTCGATGCGAACGGAACATTCGACACGACGCTGAACGCACAGGGATTTCCGTCGAAAGGCAATTTCGGCAATGCGTTCCTGAAGCTGGGAACATCGCCGAAGCTCGCCGTCGCCGACTACTTCGCGACCTTCGACACGGTCTCGCAATCCGCGAAAGACGCCGACCTCGGCTCGGGCGGCGCACTGGTGCTGCCCGATCTCGTCGACGCGGGCGGCGTCACGCGGCACCTTGCGCTCGGCGCGGGCAAGGACTCGAAGATCTACGTGGTCAATCGCGACGACATGGGCAAGTTCAATTCCGGCGGCAACCTGATCTGGCAGGAGATCGACGGCCAGTTGCCAGGCGGCGTGTTCTCGATGGCGGCGTACTACGGCAACGTGGTCTATTACGGCTCCGCCGGCGACAACCTCAAGGCATTCCCGATCACGGCGGCGCATCTGGCCAGCACGCCCGCCTCGCAAAGCGCGGGCAAGTTTCCTTATCCGGGCGCGACGCCGAGCGTGTCCGCCAACGGCGCGCAGAACGCGATCGTATGGGCCGCCGAGAACGGCCAGGTGGCGGCGCTGCACGCTTTCAACGCCAGCAACCTCGGACAGGAGCTGTACAACAGCAATCAATCCGGCTCGCGGGATACGTTCGGCGCAGGCAACAAATACATCACGCCGATGATCGCGCATGGGCGCGTGTACGTCGGCACGCCGAGCGGCGTAGCGGTGTTCGGATTGTTGTAGGCGTTCACAGGCTGTATCGCGATGCCGTGAACTACTTCAGGAGATCCTTATGCCAACCTATGTCGTGTCGGCGGCGGCTGGCCGCTTGAGCAAAGAGTTCAGGCAGGCCATCCCTTCGGGCATCACGCAATCGCACAGCGGCGCGACGGGCGCTTAGGGATTCTTCGCACAGGTCATCTTTCGGGACATTGCCGATGGCGATCATTTCCTCGGCGCAAAGCCATTGAAGGCGGATCACATCTTCGTTCACGGGCATATCCGTGCAGGCAGGACCTCGGCGCAAAAGCGCCAGTTGCTGGACGATCATGAAGGTGATCGCCGATGCCGCTGCCATCGAGCGCCGTTATATATGGGTATATGTGTCCGAGTTGCCGCCATCGCAAATGGTCGAATACGGCAACGTGCTTCCTGAGCCCGGCAGCGAGGCGCAATGGCTCGAATCGATGTCGGATGAAGACGGGAACTATATGCTCGGTATCGGTTGATCAGAGTCGCCTCGACTGCATTCGATGCAACACGTCACGCATCGGGTGCATGGCTGTGACCGGCACCTCGTCCGCTCGCTGGACGAATCAGCGGTACAGTTGCCGAACCCGCGCGCATCCGCCGATGCTTATGCGCCGACGTTCGAACGCCCTTGTCGAGGAGTGAAAAGTGTCGAAGAAAATCGATTCGCGCCGTCGAGGTCTGGTGAGCGCGGCAGCCTTGCTCGCGGCTGCCCAGTTCGTCGCGCCGCGTTTTGCGGATGCACAAAGCAACACGTCGAAGCGCGCGGCGCTGCCGCCCGTCAAGCCGGGCACTCACACGTCGTTTGCATCGCTCAAGCAGATCGATGCGGGCTTGCTGAACGTCGGTTATGCGGAGCTGGGTCCAGGCGACGGACCCGCCGTCATTTTGCTGCACGGCTGGCCATACGATATCTACAGCTTCGTCGATGTCGCGCCGCTGCTCGCAGCGCGCGGCTATCGCGTGATCGTGCCGTATCTGCGCGGCTATGGTTCGACGCGCTTTCTTTCCGCCGACACGATGCGCAACGGCCAGCCGACGGCGATTGCCTCCGACATCGTCGCGCTGATGGATGCGCTCGATATCCAGCAGGCGGTGCTGGCGGGCTTCGACTGGGGCGCGCGCACCGCCGACATCATCGCCGTGCTGTGGCCACAGCGGTGCAAGGCGCTGGTCTCCGTGAGCGGCTACCTGATCGGCAATCAGCAGGCGGGCATGATGCCGCTGCCGCCGGAAGCGGAGTTGCAATGGTGGTATCAGTTCTACTTCGCAACGGATCGCGGGCGCGCGGGCTATCAGAAGTACACGCATGACTTCGCGAAGCTGATCTGGAAGCTGGCTTCGCCGAAATGGAAGTTCGACGACGCGACGTACGAGCGCAGCGCGGCCGCGTTCACCAACCCCGACCATGTGGACATCACGATCCACAACTATCGCTGGCGGCTGGGTCTCGCGCAGGGCGAGGCGAAATACGAACCGCTCGAGCAGCGGCTCGTGCCCGCGCCCGCGATCGGCGTGCCCAGCATCACGATGGAAGGCGATGCCAACGGTGCGCCGCACCCGCCGCCGAGCGCGTACGCAGCGAAATTTACGGGCAAATATGAGCATCGGACCATCACGGGCGGCATCGGGCATAACCTGCCGCAGGAAGCGCCGCGCGCATTCGCGCAGGCCGTGATCGACGTCGACAGGCTCTAACATCGCGCGCAACGTGGTAAGTGAAGGAATGTCCGATCGACGATGCCGGTCAGCCGCAGTTCGAGCTACGCGCTTTTTTTCACGGTCTTCGTTCTGCGCGTTTGCATCGCCGGGTCCGCGAACAGGTCGATCACCATCGCGCGCAGCCAGCGATTGCCCTCGTCCTGCTGGACTCGCGCGTGCCAGAGCAAATGGATCGGCGCGGCGGGCAACGTCGCGGGCAATTCGCGCAGGCTCAATGAGAACGGCGCTGCCAACTGCAAGGCTAATCGCTCCGGCACCGTGGCAATCAGATCGGTGCGTTGCAAGATGTAGCCGACGCTCATGAAATGCGGCACCGTCAGTCGCACCCGGCGCTGCACGCCTCGATGTTTCAGCCAATCGTCCACCTGACCGTGTCCCGTGCCGGCGGACACCACCACCAGATGCTCGGCTTCACGCCAGGCGGCGAGCGTGAGCGGCGCATCTTCGAGCGCATGGCCGCGCCTGAAAACGCAGACATACCGCTGATCGAACAGGCGGCGCTGATAGAACCCGCCCTTGAGCTGCGGCAGCAGACCGATGGCGAGATCGACCCGGCCTTCCGCCATCTCGTTGCTCAGATTGACGCTCGTGTCGCGAACAGTATTGAGCGCGATGCCAGGCGCCTCGCGCGATAGTCGTTCGACCAGTGCGGGCAGAAAGACGACCTCGCCGATATCGGTCATGCCGATCGTTATCGTGCGCGTGACACGCAGCGGATCGAAACCGGTCTCGGGATTGAGTGCCGCGTGCAGGATCGCGAGCGCCTGAGATACGGGCTCGGCCAGCCGCAATGCGAACGGCGTGGGCACGACTCCGCCGGGCCCGCGCACGAACAGCGGATCACCAAGCCGCCGACGCAGTTTGGCGAGCGCATTGCTCACGCCAGGCTGACTCATGTTCATCTGCTCGGCCACGGTCGATACTCGCCGCTCATGCATCAACCGTTGGAAAAGCAGCAGCAGATTGAGATCAACTTCACTCAGCTTCATGACGCGGATATCCCGGTTCATTGATTTCAGTGATGATGCTGATTCAATCCATTTTATTGTGAAATGGACCTCCAGTGCCGAGAATTCAGACACGGCACACGCATCGGACTTCAGCACAGTATGCGTGCCGCGCCGACTCAAACACGCAGTGTGAAAACTGGAGACACTTCATGGAACAGCTGGATCTGAAGATCGCAATAATCGGTGCTGGCATCGCGGGCCTCACGCTCGCGCTCGCGCTGCGAGAACATGGCGTCGACGCGCAGCTCTACGAGCAGACCGATGAGCTTCGCGAGGTCGGAGCGGCCGTTGCGCTGTCGGCGAATGCAACGCGCTTTTACGAGAACATGGGACTGCGTGCCGCCTTTGATGCCGTGTGCGCCGAAATTCCCGCGCTGATCTATCGGGACGGACGCAACGGCGAAGTGATTGGACGGCATCGTGGCGAACCCAGCTATCGCCAGCAGTTCGGAGGATCCTATTGGGGCGTGCACCGCGCGGACCTGCAGGCCGTGCTGTCGAGCGCGGTCGGCCTCGATCGCATCAATCTCAGCCATCGGCTGACGGATCTCGTGCAGCATCCGGATCGTGTGAGTTTGAGTTTCGCTAACGGTCGGCGCATCGACGCCGATCTGGTGATCGGCGCCGACGGGGCGCGCTCGATCACGCGGCGCTGGATGCTCGGCTACGACGACGCGTTGTATTCGGGCTGCTCAGGTTTTCGTGGCGTGGTGCCGGCCGGACGCATGGATCTGCTGCCCGATCCCGAGGCCATTCAGTTCTGGATAGGACCGCAGGGCCATCTGCTTCATTACCCGATCGGCGACAAAGGCGACCAGAACTTCCTGCTCGTCGAGCGCCATCCTTCGCCTTGGCCGTCGCGCGAGTGGGTCACACCTGCGAGCGAAGGAGAGCAGCTGCGCCTGTTCAAGGAATGGCATCCGGCCGTGGTGCAGATGATCTCGGCGGTGCCCGTCAGCCAGCGCTGGGGCCTGTTCCATCGTCCTCCGCTCGGGCGCTGGAGCAAGGGCCGCGTGACGCTCATCGGCGATGCCGCGCACGCGCTCGTGCCGCACCACGGCCAGGGCGCCAATCAGTCGATCGAAGATGCCGTGGTGCTGGCCGCGCAACTGGCCAAAGCGGGCCCGGGTCGCTGGCGCGACGCGCAGGAGGCCTACGAGCGGTTGCGGCGGGGCCGCACGCGCAAGGTGCAATACGCGTCGATATCGACGGCTGACGTGTTGCATCTGCCGGATGGACCCGAGGCGCAGGCGCGCAACGCCCGCCTTCGCGCACGCGATAGCCTGCTGCACCATCTGGACTGGATTCACGATTTCGACGCGCTCGCCGAGGAGCCGACGGAGCGCCAGGGCGGCACCTGGCTTTGAAGTGTCTTCGACGCTTTTGCGAGTCGACATTCGACGAGCGAAGCGACTGAAGCTGAGCTAGACACGCAACGCCAGGAGTTTGATTCCGGCAATCCCGAATACGACGGCCAGGCATCCTTCCAATGCGCGACGGGTCCGCACGTACATCCTGCGAGCGGAGTCCGTCGAAAATAGTAGCGCATAACCGCCGAACACCAGACATCCGATGGCCGCACAGCCCGCGATTAAAGCACTATGGGCAGATCCCGTGCCGTTCGACGACAGAGCAACAATTGAAACCCAAACGAGGATAGCTTTTGGATTGGTGAGATGGAGCAACGCTCCACGCGAGTAGACGCTCGTCAATGTCGGTGCTTGTTCCACGTTCAGTACGGATGCAGCTGCCGCCGCAAGCGCATTGCGTGCGGATTTGAAGGCTAGCCACAAGAGATACAGACCACCAAATACCTTGACCCCAATGATGAATTGAGAATAAGCGATCAGGGCAGCCGAGACGCCTAGCGTTGCCACCGTCGCCCAAAACATCGACCCCGAGATGACACCGAGTGCGAACATCAACGCCGCTTTCCGGCCGTGACTGGCCGCGATCGACATGATTGCCAGGTTGCTCGGCCCGGGACTCGCGGTGCCAATGAAATACGCTGCGTAGGCAAGTAGCAGGTTTGTCGAGGAGAAGGCGTTTCCAGTCATGTCATGAATCCAGAAAAGGTCGATGCCGCTATCGGCACCTGATGCGTGATGCGGGCACTCGAGCGTCGGTTTCTATATCAACCTCGCCTGCCTCTCCTGGGAACCGGCGGGCGCGTCAGCCCAGTACGCGTTAGCGCTTTCTACTGAGGGGAAGGCGGATTTAAAAGCTTGCTCAACGGCTTCAGTGGGCCGATTGGGAGGAGCGAGAATGTCATCAAGTGCGCTTTCCCCAACGGAAGTGCCTCAAGCATTTCATGCGCTTGATTGACGTCCGTAATGTTCAGGATGAACGCCACCCCAGCCCGGTCTTGCAGTGAATACCACTGGTCAATCTTGCCTTCGAGGTAGAGCTGCGCCGTCTCGCGAACTTCGTTCGGAAGAATGCGTTGGACACGTTGCATATCCGTGCCCGGCGGAAAGGTGCCAATCGCCAATATCTTCGTGGTTGGCGTGATTGGCATCGGAGTGGTTTGCGACATGGAAACTCCAGCAGAAGCGATCAGCACAAAGGCTGTTGTCAAATTGCGAAGAAGGCGTTTCATCCAACGTCCCGCACCGCTATGTCGGCGCAAATTCTGGCCACTTGGACAAACTCGGCCGTGGCAGCAAGCCCGCGCGCGTGAGAGTAGTCGAGGGCGTCCAGTTGCCGTGGTGTGAGCGGGTGATCCTCAGGCAGGAGGACCGAGAGCGCGATCTTCAGCCGCTCGGTCAGGCCATTGGTGGATAGCGTTCGCGTACGCCATTAAGTGCATCGGTCATTGCAAAATCCTCACTCGCGAATTGCTGGTGCCAAGGTATCATCGATTTTCGCGAGCGACTATTCATCACAATGTTGACGGGCCATGAAGCAGAACTTCACAGTCAGGCAGGGCGCGCTGGACGGCGTCGAGGTGTTCCTGAGCGTTGCCCAGCATCGCAGTTTTCGCAGGGCAGCCGCGGAACTCGGCGTGACGCCGTCGGCCATCAGCCAGACGGTGCGTGTACTCGAAGCGCGCATTGGCGCGGCGCTCTTCATACGCACCACGCGCAGTGTCGGCTTGACGGAAGCCGGCGAACAGTTTCTTTCGCGCGCAAAGCCTGCCTTCGAGGAACTGGTCGCCGCCAGTGAGGTTGCGCGTGGATTCGGCCAGCGGCCAGCCGGCTTGCTGCGTCTCTCGGTGCCGCGCGCGGTAATCCCGACTCTGCTTGAGCTGATCGCATCTTTCTGCAAGGCTTATCCCGAGGTGGAGGTCGAGCTTGCCGCGAGCAAGGAGGTGATCGACCTTGCGGCCGAAGGTTTCGATGCCGCTGTCCGGCAGGGGCACCTTATTGCTGCCGACATGATCGCGGTGCCAATGACGCCGCCATTTCGGCTCATCGTTGTCGGCAGCCCTGCCTACTTCGCCGAGCGCAGCCGGCCCCGACACCCGAACGATCTTCGCCAGCACGCATGCTTGCGATGGCGGCAATCCAACGGCGCGCTCGCGCTATGGTCATTCAACGACAACGACCAGGCGATCGAGATCGCCGTATCCGGCCCCCTCATCGCCAGTGACTTTCCCACCACGCTTGGCGCGGCGATAGAAGGCATGGGCCTTGCCCAGCTGCCTGAGCCGCTTGCCGCTGTCGGGTTGAGATCGGGAAAGCTGGTAAAGGTACTGGACGCGTACGCGCCGGTGAGGCCGGGGGTGTTTCTATGCTATCCAGGCCGCCGGCAGATCATGCCGAAGCTGCGCGCGTTCATCGATCATGTGAAGAGCCGGACGGCGGGCGATGGCAAGGTCAGGATGCAAGCTGACGCGAGGCGCGCGAGGTCTCGAAAGAAAGGCTGATGGTCTGCGTGATTTCCACGCGGGAACGCGTTCGACTCGTCCCTGCTGCGTCGTTCTTTTCCGGTTCAAGGCTGCAAAGGCCGATCAATGAGTCATCGAAGGCATCTATAGCTCGCTCGTCAAAGAGATCCAGTCAGACGCAACAGCGCTCCTGTGGTTGTGTCTGGATGAAGCTGAATGCGTATCAAACATTCGTTCGATAAAGCCGACATTGAATTCCGCCACGCCGGCTTTCCGGCGATAAGTTGGACCACGAAACGCCGGGCCGAAGATTTCTGAAAAACTATTGCGTCGAGCGGTTAAATCCATCACCACAATCTGATTTTCACTGCGCGCGCATCATCCTGTTCGGCATCCATCTACATAATTCGCAAGACTCTTCTGCCAAACGCTTCTATTCCGTCTCAATATAAGAAAGGTTTTATTCAATGCGAGAATCTTCTCAGTTTTCAGACCATTCTTTTTTGGGACAATATATTACGATATTCTGATTAAAGCTTCAGAGTGAATATGTACGCAGGCAAGAGCGAATACCAAGGAAACCAAAATATGTGTTTGGTAAAAATCGACTTTTGCGACGCAAGCCATCGTCGCGTCTTGCGAAATGGTCTAAAAGAGTTGTCAGTATGAGCAGAGTTGCGTTTATGTTTCCTGGGCAGGGTGCGTTTTATTCAAATGCCCTGCTTTTTTCGAGATATGCTTATCGTTGCATCGATCCAATCTTGAGAATAATCGAGGCGGTGGCGAAACGCCGTTTGGGTCAATCTTTTCTCGATGCAATGTGGAACGGAGAACCTGCAGCCGCAGATGACTTCCGGGACAAATCCGATCTCTTGCAACTGGTTATCTACGCCATTTCGGTCGCGAACTTCGAAATTCTTCGGCACGAAAGCATCGAACCGGATGTACTGATCGGACACAGTTTCGGCGAAATTGCGGCGCTGGTTTGCGCCGGTGTGTATTCGGTGGAACAGGGCGCGGAGATCGTCTGCGACCGCATCGAATCGCTCGCCGCCGCGGCCCCGCGCGGTGGTTGCATGGCGGCCGTTTCGGCGGCGCCGGAAGCCGTGTTGGCTTCGCTCATGGCGTTTTACGCGGGCCGTGACGATCACGAAGATGCCCGTATTCAGGTGGCTGTCGAAAACCATCGCTCGCAAACCGTGGTATCCGGCCATGAAGACGATATGGCGGCGTTTATCGCGCATTGCGCCGCGCAAGGTATGACCAGCCGGCAGTTGAAATCACCTTATGCGTTCCATCACACCAGTCTCGCGAAAGCGGGTGAAGTGTTTTCGCAACGGCTGAAATCCTATTCGACGAAGGAGCCGCAACGCGCCGTTTATTCCCCGATTTTGAGCCGGTATTACGAGGCATCGGACGTTTTCGGAAATTGTCTAGCGCGGCATTTAACCTTACCGGTTAAGTTCTCCAACGGAATAGGTTTTCTCAGATCTGAAAAATTCGATATTTACGTCGAATGCGGGGCACTCGATGCACTTGGAAAAATAGTCATTCGAATTGCAGGCCCGGGCACGGTCAAAATTTTTTCGGGCGCCCTCGAAGCTCGCGACGAACTCGATCATTTCAGGAAAATTGCGGATTATTTTAAGGAGTTGAATATTGTGAACGCGAATGCCCAAACCAATCTCAATCAACACGATTTCGACGCATTCTGGCACGCTAGCGGTGCTGCGATAACGGCCAGTATCAAAGCCGAATTCGAGAAGTTTTACGGATTGAACAGCCTGCCGAGCCTCGCAACGCAGCCGCTGCGGATGGCCGCGAGCAATCCTGCGGTGGCGGTGGCTGCATCATCCCAGGCGCTCACGAGCGCGCCCAGCGCATCGGTCGCTCCCGCGCCAGCTACCCAACGCGTCGCGATCACCCGCGACCAGCTGTTCCACGAACTCGTGGCGATCTACGCGCAAGCGATGGAATACCCGGTCGAGGTCTTCACCGAGGCAGTCGAACTGGAGGCCGAGCTTGGCATCGATTCGGTCAAGCAGACGGAAATCATCCAGCGCATCAGCAAGCTCTACGGGCTGCCGCCGCTGCCGGCGGGTTTCCGCTTCGGCGACTTCAAGGCGATGGGGCAGATTGTCGATTTCGTGCACGCGCAACTGGACGTGTCGGCGGTCGCCCGTAACTAGGGCGCGCATTCCCAGTCGTGTGGCGGCCGCGGCTGCCTGCGCTATGCGATGTTTTTTCGTGGTCGATCTGGATAGTAGGCGTGCAATGTCAAGCTACAGTCTGAAAGGCAAGTTGGTTCTGGTGACGGGTGGTGCGAAGAATGTCGGTAAGACGATCTGCCGGCGCTTCGCCGAGCAGGGCGCTCATGTCATTGTGAATTTTTTCCATTCCCTCGACGCGTCGAGAGAGACCGTGGCGGAGTTGCGGGCGCTCGGCGCCACAGTCGACGTAATCCGTGCGTCGGTGGCCCAGCAAGGTCAGGTCGACCGGATGTTCGACGAGATCGAGACGAAGTACGGCCGCCTCGACATCCTGGTCAACAACGCGGCGTCGGGCGCGCTGCTTGGCGTCGGCGAGATCGCCTCCGAACATTTCGACCGCGCGCTCGACACCAATCTGAAGGGAGCGTTCTGGTGCGCGCGCCGTGCGGCGGCATTGATGGCGCGCACGGGCGGCGGCTCGATCGTCAACGTGTCGTCGGTCGGCTCGACGCTGGTGCCCGCCAACTACCTGGTGGTCGGCACCGCGAAGGCCGCGCTCGAATCGCTGACGCGCTATCTCGCCGTCGAGTACGCAGCGGACAACATCCGCGTCAACAGCGCGTCGTCGACGCTGATCGACGGCGACGTCGCGCGGCAATTCCCCGATGCCGACAATACGCGCCGCTCCAGCATCGCCGCGACGCCGCTCAAGCGCCTGGCAACGGCTGAAGATCTCGCCGACGTGGTGCTGTTTCTCGCCTCCGATGCGTCGCGCTGGGTGACAGGCCAGGTCGTCACGGCCGACGGCGGTCTGTCGTTGTGCAGCGAGGGGCTGTCGCCGCGTCCGCAGTGGGCGACCGAGAGCGCACCGTCGCCCGCGACCACGGCCGACGCGAACACGGCGGCGTCGCAACCCGGTGACCGCGCGGCGCAAGAGATGCAGAACAGCAACGGCCATAGCGCGAGCGAACACCTCGACGCGGGCGACGACGCAATCGCCGTCGTCGGCATGGGTCTCGCCGTGCCCGGCGCCAACAGCCCGCAGGAATTCTGGCGCGCGCTGCTCGAAGGCCCCGAGTTGTTCGGCAACGTGCCGCCCGAGCGCTGGGACTACCGCTCGTTCTATTCGGCGGATACATCGGCCGAAGACAAAAGCTACCAGTCGCGCTCGGTGTTCATCGACAGGTTCAACCCGACACCTGCTCTGCAATCCGAACTAAACGGGACGGACGGTAACCAGCGCGAACTGACCACGCTATGGCTGCGTCATTCGTTGTTGCAGGCGCTCGACGGCGTGCGCATCCGTCACGGCGATCGCACCTCCTTCCTTGTCGGCTATACCGCCGACGGCAGCCAGCATCTCGAGGAAGGAATGGTGCTCGCCGCCACGCGGACCCGTCTGCGCAGCGTGCTCGACGTAGCCGGCGTGTCGCCCGCGGAGCGCGACGCGTGCATCGCGCACGTCGACGACGTGCTGAACGCGCGCTACACCCGCGGCGGCGCGGGTCTCGCGGAGTTTTTCCCGCACCGCGTCGGCCTCGACGCGATGAAGGGCATCCTGCCCGACGACGCCGAATACATGATGGTCGACACCGCGTGTTCGTCGTCGCTGTACTCGGTCGACCTCGGCATCAAAGGGCTGCTGCTGGGTCAGCAGGACGTCGTCGCGTGCGGCGGCGCATTCGCGCTCGCGCCGCGCGGCTCGATCCTGTTTTCGAAGCTGCACGGCCTATCGCGTAGCGGCGAAGTGCGCCCGCTCGACGAGGCGTGCGACGGCGTGCTGTTCGCCGACGGCGCCGGTGTCGTGATCCTGAAGCGCCTGAAGCGCGCGCTGGCCGACGGCGACCGTGTGCTCGGCATCCTGAAGGCGTTCGGTTCGTCGTCCGACGGCAAGGGCAAGGCGATTTACGCGCCGAACGCGGAGGGCCAAGGCATCGCGATTGACCGCGCGTACCGGCAGTCCGAAGTGACGAGCGAGCAGATCGACTGGGTCGTCGCGCATGCGACAGGTACGCCGGCCGGCGACCTCGCCGAATTCCAGAGCCTCAGGGAATCGCTCGGCCAGCACCGGCCCGTGCATGTGACCTCGAACAAGTCGCTGGTGGGGCACACCGGCTGGGCAGCGGGCGTGGTGTCGCTGATCCAGGTCCTGCTCGGCCTGCAGCACGACTGCATTCCGCCGCAGCACCGCTTTGCGAATGCGCCGCAGGAATTCGATCTGGCCACGACCGGGCTGACGATTCCGACTCGCGTGGTCGACTGGCCGCGCGAGGCGCACCGCGCACGCGCCGCGGCGGTGTCCGGCTTCGGTTTTGGCGGCACCAACGGCCACCTCGTGATCAGCGAGTACCGGCCCGATCTGCCCAGCGCGCCATCCGTGCGGCAACACCGCAAGGCGCCGCTCGCGATCGTCGGCTGGTCGGCAAAATTTCCGGGGCTGGCCGACGGCGACGCGGTGTCTGCGTGGCTGCGCGGCGAGGGCGCGGCACCGCAGGCGAGTTTCGGCCTCAACTACCCGCTGCCGAGCTTCGAGCGTGTGCGCATGCCGCCCGCGGTGCTGCGCGCGCTCGACCGTTGCCAGCTCATGTCGCTCGACGCCGCGCACGATCTGCGCGACAAGCTGCAGTCGTTCTGGAACGCGCATCGCGACACGATCGGCATCGTGATGGGCCACATGGGCCCGACCCGCAACGCGGCACTGTATGCGAGCCGCTGCTATCTCGACGACATCGAAACGGCACTGCGCGGCGCGCCCGGCACCGCGAAGATTCGCACGATCGACACGGCGCTTGCCGGCTTGCGCGAGAAGACCCGCAGCCTCGTGCCGCCGACCACCGAGAATTCGTTCCCCGGCATGATGCCGAACGTGATTCCGGCGCGCGTCGCGAACTATCACGACCTGCACGGGATGAACATGACCGTCGACGCCGGCCATGCGTCGACGCTCGCCGCGTTCGAAGTGGCCGCGCGCTTTCTGCATGGCGGCGAGCTTGACATGGTGATCGTCGGCGGCATCAACGGCAACGTGGCCGAGGAAGTGCAGCCCGCGTTCGACACCGCATTGGCCGAAGGCGTCGTGCTGTTCGCCGTGACGACGCAGGCGCAGGCTGAGGCGGCCGGCTTGCCGGTGCTCGCGTGGGTCGAGACGGACAGCGCGAACGGCAACGACGCGACCACGGCGCTCGCGCTGTGCGATAGCGAAGGGCGTGCCGTCACGTATGCAGGCGCCGACGCTGCCGTATCGGTATTGAGCGCACTGGTGCGCGAAGAAGCCGTGGCCACCGTGTCGACGAGCAATCCGGGCGATCGTGCGCGCTTCTCGTTGCGCCTGATACGCGGCGGCGACGCATCGCCTGGCGATGGGCCGGATGCGACAAATCGCAAGGCGTTGGTTGAATCGCACAAACCACGCAGCGCAACGCCGGCTGCATCATCGCAGCGCGCAATCGCCAATGCGGCGGCAGCCGTAGCCGCCGCAGCCGCGCCGGCCATCTTGCGGCAAGCCCTCTACCAAAGCACCGCCGCTGCCGACGGCGAACCCCTCGGCATCAAGCGCTACCGCATCGAGTTGCAGGACATGCCGTGGCAAGCAGGCGCCGAGCCGCTCGAGTTCCTTCCCGCGAAGTGCGTGGTCGTGACCGACGCACCGCAGCTGCTCACCGGCCTCGCGTCGTTGCCGCGCGATCTGATCGTGCTGTCGACGCAACCGCTCGCCGAAGCGCGCGAGGGCTGGCATCACGTGCAGTCGCGCGGCGAAGAGGCGCTCGCCAACCTGTTGCACGACGACGTGCAGCACGTCCGCGTGCTGAGTTCGCTGCGCGTAAGCACGCTGGTTCCACGTCAGGTGCCGCAACCCGCGCCCGAACTGCTCGCGCTGCACGATCTCGCGTTCCTCGCATTGAAGCGCTGCCACGATGGCGTCTCCCAGCACGGCTCGTTCATCGCGCTGCTGCTCGACGCCGTCGCGGATACCGTGCTGCATCCCGAAGCCGGGCTGTTCTCCGGCCTGACGAAGGCACTCGCGATCGAACTGCACGACACGCGCTCGCTCGCGGTCTTCACGAGCAGCACCGTAATCGGCGAGGCAATCGCGCAGGCCGAACATGAGAGCGGCGCGCTGCATCTGCTGCCCGTGGTGGTGCTGAGCGGCGGGCGCCGCCTCACGACCCGCGTGACGGAGTCCGCCGGCGAACTGCCGGCCGACCGGCTCGCGCGGCTCGGTCCCGATTCCGTGGTGGTCGCATTCGGCGGCGCGCGCGGCATCACCGCCGAGTTGATGAAGGCGGTCGCGGCTCACTATCGCCCGACGCTTTATCTCGTCGGCAGCAGCCGTCTGGACGACTATCCGCCCGAGACCTTCGCCGGCAGCGACGAGGATTTCGTCAAGCGGCGGCCGCAATATATCCGCGAGCAGAAAGCGCAGCATCCCTCGATGCCGCTGCCGCAGATCATCAAGTCATTCGAGCGTCAGGTCGAGGTGCGCGCCGCGCATCGCAACATCGAGGCGATGAAGGCGCATTGCGGCGCCGAGCGGGTCCACTATCTGCGCGCCGACGTGTTCGATCGCGCCAGCGTGCACGCGGCTGTGGAGCAAATCACAGCACGCGAAAGCCGCATCGATCTGGTGGTCAACGCGGCGGGGCTGAACCGTTCGGCGTCCATCCCGGTCAAGGCCTACGACGATTTCGTCGCCGTGCGCGACATCAAGGTGCGCGGCTACTGGAACCTTCGCGAGGCGTTCGCCGCGAACCCGCCGCGCGCATGGTGCAACTTCGGCTCGTTTATCGGCCTGACGGGACAGTCGGGCGAAACCGACTACGCGTCCGGCAACGACTTCCTCAACACGCGCGCCGCGTACCATCGCGCGGTGCTCGGCCACGACGAATTCACGATCGGCTGGACCTTGTGGCGCTCGGTCGGACTCGGCGCCAATCCGGTGACGCGCGCGTTCCTCGAAAAGAGCGGGCTGTTCACCAGCATGCGCACCGAAGAGGGCGTGCACCATTTCCTGCGCGAACTCGATCTGATCGACCGCGCGGCCGCATCGGTGCATCTCGGCGTGCCCGAGAAGCGCGCAATCGAAGCGCATCTGCCGATGTTCTTCAAGGCGCCTCAAGCGAGCGCCGCGAGTTCCGCTGTCGCCAGCGGTCGCGCGGGCGTCGGCGTCGGCGACTTCTATCTCGGCCGCGAATTGCAGCGCGACGCTCAGAGCGTGACGTTCGAACGGGTCTTCGATCTGCAGACCGACGCGTATCTGCAGCATCACGTCGTCAACGGTTTTGCGACGCTGCCCGGCACGTTCGTGCCCGAACTCGCCGCCGAGGCCGCGCTGAAACTGATGCCCGGCCTCAAGGTGGTCGGCTTCCAGGACGCGGCGTTCCATCACTTCCTGCGTGTCTACGACGCACGGCGAAGAGGCGTGAAGCGCATCCACGCACAGATCGTCAGGCGCGATGGCGAACTGACCACGCTGCAAGTGCGGGTGACGGGCGACGTGCACGCGCCGGGCGGCCACCTGCTGGTGCGCGACAAGCTGCACTTCGAGATCAAGGTGCTGCTCGCGCCCGTCCATGAGCCCGCGCCGGGCTGGGCACGCTGGCCGGACGCGGGCCATACGCCGATCGCCGATCCTTACCACTTCTCAGCGGCGCCCGTGCATCTGAGCGGGATGTTCGTGTCCACCACCGAAACCGGTTCGGCGCCGCCCGGCAAACGCGCGCGCTACCAGCTCGGTGTGGCCGCCGACGACCCGGTGTTCTCACGCTTCGTGGTGCCGAGCATCATGCTCGATGGACTCGCGCGCGTCGCGGTGCTGAACTACGTCGCCGACGACTACATTCCGCTCGCCGCGCCGATGACAATCCGTCGCATCGATATCTACGAGGACGGCAACGATTGCCAGCTGGCGAGCCGCTATGACCGCATCGATCTGTATGCGACGCCGCGCGAGTTCTCGCTCGAAGGTGTCGGCTCGCGCAACCGCTTCGTCGCGGTGCGCCCGGATGGCCGCATGCTGATGCAGATGAAGGACGTGTCGGGTGTGATCGTCGGCTACGTGCATCGCGATAGCGGCGCGTATGTGTCGAAGGCCGACGTTGACGCGCTGGTCGCCGCGCGCGCCATGCCGAATCGGGTGCCGGCATGAAGACCAAACGGCTCGCACCCGGCCCGCGCGGCAGCTTCGTGATGGGCAACCTGGCGGAGTACAAGCGCGACCCGGTCACGATGCTGCTGAAGCTGCAGCAACAGTACGGGGACATCGCGCGCAACCGGCTCGGCCCGTTCCTCACCCATGCGCTCGCGCATCCCGAGCACGTGCAGTACGTGCTGCAGGAAAACCATCGCAATTACGTGCGCGGCCGCTTCTACGAGAACTTCAAGCTGTTCTTCGGCGACGGCCTGCTGACTACCGACGGCGAGTTCTGGCGGCGTCATCGTCGCGTGGTGCAGCCGCTCTTTCACCGCAAGCAGGTGGACGAGCACACGACGGCCGTCGGCGAGTCGGCGCTCGCGCTCGTGCAACGCTGGGGCGACCTGCCCGACGGCCAGCCGATCGAAGTGGTCGAGGAAATGATGCATCTGAGCCTGGGCATGCTCGGGCTGATGGTGTTCAACACCGATATCTCGTGCTTCGCCCGCCAGGTCGGGCCATCCGTGCGTTTCGGTATCGCGGCGATGATGCCGCAAGGCAATCTCAACGACTTCATCCCGCGTTGGCTGCCGACGCCTTTCAATCGCCGCATCGCCGCGGCGCGCCGCAACATCGACGTGATCGTCGCGAAGATCATCGAGGATCACCGCGAAGGTCATTGCGACGCGAGCGACGTGATTTCGCTGCTGCTGAACGCGCGCCATCCGGAGACCGGCGAGCCGATGACGCCGCGCGAGGTTCACGACGAAGTGATGACGGTGTTCCTTGCCGGTCACGAAACGACAGGCAGTGGGATGGCGTGGGCACTGTATGCGCTCGCGCAACATCCCGGCGTGCTGCGGCAACTGCGCGAAGAACTCGATGCGCGGCTCGGCGGGCGCGCACCGACGCTAGAGGATCTCGACGCGCTGCCGTACCTGACCCAGGTGGTCGACGAAGTGCTGCGCGTGTATCCACCGATCTGGGGCTTCACACGCGATCTGATCGATGACGACGAAATCGGCGGCTTTCATATTCCGGGCGGCTCGTCGGTGTTCATGTCGCCGTACGTCACGCATCGGCACCCGGCGTTCTGGCGCAATCCGGACGCGTTCGATCCCGAGAACTTCGCGAGCCACGCGCCGAGTCCGCATCGCTTCGGCTACTTCCCGTTCGGCGGCGGCATGCGCAAGTGCATCGGCTTTCAGACTGCATTGCTGCAGATGCGCGTGCTCGTGGCGGTGGTCGCGCAGCACGTCGATCTGAGCGTATTGCCTGGACATCCTATCGAACGTGGAGCGCTGATTTCACTGCGGCCGTTGCAGGGGATCCGGATGGTTGTCAAGGCGCGGCGGTGGGAGAAGGAGCGGGTAGGGCGCGCGGTCGATGCTGGTGGTTCGAAAGGAGAGGCTGCGGCTGCCGTCGTTGCGTGCGCCGATGCGGCGGCTCGTGCTTCTGCTTCGCACGCCAGACGCGTGGATGACACGCCAACGAGTTTGACGCCGCGAAACGAAGCGGCGAGCGGCTGCCCGTTCGCAACACCGGCCGCCGCACCGCAACCGGCCGTCACGGGGAATCCGGCCGTCACGGGGAATCCGGCTGTCGCGGGGAATCCGGCTGTCGCGGCGAATTCGGCCATCATGGGGAATCCGGCCGTCACGGCGAATGCGGCCGTCACGGCCAATCCGGCGCCCGGTTCTGCAGTTGCCGCTGCGCGTGCGAGCGCCGCCGACGTAACGGCCGCGGCAGCATCGGTCAATCTCGGCGCGCCAACCTCTTCCCCGTCGCCCGAGGCCGCGAGCACCGTCCCCGCTTCCCGCTTCACCTGGTTTGCGTCCGAAATCGACGCGGTGCCAGCGACGCCCGCACCTGAACTCGGCGGCAAGCGTGTCGTGGTCGTCAACGGCCGGCCTGCCACCGCGGAGCGTGTCGCGGTCGCGTTGGCGCGCGGCAGTGCGCGAGTGTCGGTCTTCGCGCCCGGCGACGCGGAGCCGCTCGAAGCGGCGCGGACGCTGGTGCGAGAGGCGGGCCCATTCGACGGTATCGTCGACCTCGGTCTCGAGCGTGCGTACTCGCTGGATGCCGCCGCCGCATGGGAAGCGCCGATGCGAAACACCGTCGCGATGCTGCAGGCGTGTTATCCGAACTGGGAAGTGGAGGACAACGCATCGCGCCTGTTCTACCTCACGGTGACGTGGATGGACGGCCTGATGGGCTACGGCGAGAGCGCTGCCGGACCGCTCGTCCAGCCGCTCGGCGGCCTGTGGGCCGGTCTCGCCAAAACGCTGCCGCAGGAAATCCCCAACTGCAACGTGCGCGTGCTCGACGTCGGTCCCGACGATACCGCGCGGGCCGACAGGCTGATCGTGCGCGAGCTGTATCGCTGGGGTTTGTTCGAAGTCGGCTATCGCGCGGGACGACGCTACACGCTACGCGCGCGCCGCCACGAATTGCCGGCGCCGCCGCCCGGCGCAGCAACCTTTTTGAAGCCCGGCGACACGGTGCTGTTTTCCGGCGGCGCGCGCGGCATCGGTCTGCTGTGCGCGAGCGCGCTCGCCGAGCGCTACGGCTGCACGGTGATCGTAACCGGCCGCGACGCGTTGCCCGACGGCACCGAAGCGTGGATGACACTCGACGACGCCGGCTTCCGTCGCTACGGCGAAGAGCAGTTGCGTCTCGCGACCCGTGAGCGCACACCGAAGAGCATTCGCGATCAACACGCGCGGCTGCGTCGCCGCCGCGAACTGAAGGCCGCGCTCGATGCGATCGCCGCGCGCGGCTTGCCGGTGCACTACCGCGTCTGCGACGTCACCGACGCGGCAGCCGTGCGCGCGTTGTGCGACGAATGGCGCGGCACGCTGCGCATCGTGATCCATAACGCGGGTGTCGATCGTCCAGTGCGGCTGACGCAAAAGAGCGCCGACGCTTTCATCGATACGGTGCGCACCAAGGTCGCCGGCTTCGCGAACCTGTGCGCGGCCGTCGCCGGCTCGCCGCGTCTCGTGCAGTTCTGCAACGTCGGCTCGCTGACGGGCCGGTGGGGCGGCATGACGGGCGAGACCGACTACGCGGCGGCCAACGACGCGCTCGCGCGCCTCGGCCTGTGGGCACATCGTCATGCGCTGTCGTGCAGCGTGAAGACGCTGGTGTGGCCGACGTGGGAAGACGTCGGGATGATCACGAACTTCGCGGTCACCAAGCGCTACATCACACCGATGTCCGCCGACGAAGGCGTGCGCCACTGGCTGCGCGAACTCGCGAGCCGCGACAGCGGCGAAGTGATGTTCATGGGCGAGGTCGGGCCGGCGCTGACGCCGGTGCAGATCAAGGGCTTCGCGCCGATCCTCGCATTGCCGAACATCGCCGAGCTGGCCACGCGTCATCACCATGCGGGCGAGCCGCAGCGCTTCCGGCCGTTCGGCGGCTTCGCGACGCGCTATCGGATCGACCCGGGCGTCGCGCCGGTCGCACTCGCGTTTCGCGTCGACGGCCGTCATGCGCTGCCTGCGGCGATGCTGATCGAGCATGCCTGTTCGGTCGGCACGTGGGTGATGCCGGCGACGCCGGAGCCGCAGCACCTGGAGGCGCTGACGAACGTCGTGATCGGTCTGCAAGCGTTGCCGCTCGAATACGACCGGGACGTCGACACCTGCGGCGAAATAATTCTGCATACAGAAGCAAACGGTTATCTGCGCGACGAATGCTGGCATGTCGATGTGCGTTGCACGCATGCTGAAACGCGCGCCGAACTGTTGGGGCTGACACTTGTTTACCGCGCGGGCCCGGCGCCTGCGGCGGCGGCGCGCATCGCGTGGCCCGCGCGCGCGTCGCTGGGCGCGGCGACGCTGCCGCCGTCGTCGGGATTGACGTGGAACGCGCATGTGCTGCCAGCGGCCGACTGGCAGGCGCCGCTCGACCCCGCCAGCGAGATCGTCCGGATTGGCCGCGTCGCGTGTGCCGATGCGTCCGACCTGTGGGCCGTGCCGTTGCCGCCCGAGTTGCGGCTGCCCATCAATCACGTCGAGAACATCCTGCGCGCGCTCGCGGCCGATCAGGCACGCGAGCGCGCGGCGACACCCTGCGTGTGGCGTATCGGGCAGATCGCGTGCGGCGCTCTACCGGCGGCGAGCGCCGCAGCCATTGTTCAGTACCGCGACGGTCATTTCGATGTCGTCGATAGAAGCGGGCAACTGCTGCTCGAACTGCGCGACATGACGTTGGAAATGGCGAAGGCGGCCGAGCCGCGCGAGCCTGTCAAATCGCGCGAGCCGGCCGAAAACGCCGCCGCGCACGCTGCCTAACCCTCGTACACCCAGCAAGAAAGGACCCGATTCGCTATGACCCAGCGGGATTTCAGTTCGCGCTATTGCATCATCGGCGCAGGGGCGGCCGGTATCACGGCCGCCAAGAACCTCGGCGCGCAGGGCATCGCGTTCGACATCATCGAGCGCGAAGACGACGTGGGCGGCACCTGGTATTTCGGTCGCGACAGCAGTGCGATCTACCAGTCGGTGCATATGATCAGCTCGAAGACGTTTTCCGAGTACACCGACTTCCCGATGCCGGCCGACTACCCGACCTACGCGCGCGCCGATCAGGCGCTCGACTATCTGCGCAGTTACGCGCGGCGCTTCCGTTTATACGAGCACATCGAATTCGGCCGCTGCGTATTCGAGATCAAGCCGGTGGCGGGGAGCCCGCTGTGGGACGTGGTGCTCGATCGCGGTGAAGTGCGCCGCTACAAGGGCGTGCTGGTCTGCAACGGCCATCTGTGCAAGCCGCAGATGCCGGCCTATCCGGGCCACTTCGACGGTTTGCAACTGCACTCGGCGCAATACAAGACGCCCGACGTGTTGAAGGGCAAGCGCGTGCTGGTGGTGGGCGCCGGCAACTCGGGCTGCGACATCGCGGTGGAAGCGGTGCATCACGCGCAGGCGGTGTTTCACAGCACGCGGCGCGGCTACTTCTACTGGCCGAAGTTTCTCTTTGGCATTCCGGCCGACCGTTGGGCGGAGTGGCCGCTGAAAATGCGCATGCCGCTCTGGCTGCGCCGCTTCGCCGGCGAGCGCCTGCTGCGTCTGACGACGGCCGGGCAGCCGGAAGAGTACGGCCTGCCGAAGCCCGATCATCGGCTGTTCGAATCGCACTTCATCATCAACTCGACGCTGTTCTATCACCTCGGCCACGGCGACCTGAAGGCCAGGCCCGACGTGCTCGAACTGTGCGGCGACCGCGTGCGCTTTCGCGACGGCAGCGAGGACCGCGTGGACGTGATCGTCTATGCGACTGGCTTCGAGCTGAGCTTTCCGTTCATCGATCAGGCGTATCTAAGCTGGAACAAGAGCCAGCCGCAGCTGTACCTGAACATGTTCGACGCGCAGCATCCGAACCTGTTCTTCATCGGCCTGTTCCAGACCTCGACCGGCAACTGGCCGCTGATGGACTACCAGTCGCAACTGGTCGCGCGCTATCTGCGTGCCCGCGACGCCGCGCCCCAGCAGGCGAAGCGGCTCGACAAGCTGATCCGCAACGACCGCTCCGACTGGAACGGCGGCATCCAGTTCACGCCGACGCAGCGCCACTCGATCGAACTCGAGCATTTCGCGTACCGCGCGCAACTGAAGCGCCTGATCCGCAAGCTGCCGGGCGCGCCCGCCGCGACCGCGATGCCGCCGCCGCTCACGCGATTGGGCGAGGAGGCGACGCAAGCATGAGCGATTTGCCTGTCACGAACGCGGTCTGGATCGAACGCGTGCACGAGAGCTACCTGCTCGACAGCGTTCGCATGACGGGGTCTCGCCGACGTGTCCGCGCGGATCGCGCGAAACGCGGCGCGTCGTGCAGCGGCAAGACCACGCTGCTGAACATGATCGACTGCGTCGATCGGCGCGGCAGCGGGCGCGCGGTGATCGCCGGCGAGGACTCCGCGTTGCTGTCCGACTCTTTGATCAACGAGTTTCATTCACGACATCGAGGAGAGATCGAATGAACGAGCGCATCGTAAACCAGCCCGCGATGAACGCAGGCACGGCCGGTCGGCGCGCATTGCAGGTGGCGACCGTGATCCTCGCGCTCGTGCCGGTCATCACTGGCCTTGTCGGCATGATGGGGCTTGGCGACCCGCTCTATGGGAAACTGCTCCTGCCGCATGACGCGACGCTCGATAGCAACCTGCGCTTCTATGCGGGCGTCTGGCTCGGCCTCGGGCTGGCGGCGTTCTGGATCGCGCCGCGCATCGAGCGCGAGACCGCGTTGTTTCGCGCGCTGTGGCTGATGATTTTTATCGGCGGCATCGGGCGGCTCGTGTCGCTGGTCGCCGTCGGTATGCCGTTTGCGCCGTTTATCGGCTTCACCGCGCTAGAAGTGATCGGCGCGCCGCTGTTCGTCTGGTGGCAGCAGCGCGTCGCGCGTGCCGCGGCCGCGCGGCGGTCGTAAGCGCCCGACCCGGGTATGTCGTCGCGCACTAACCTGAGAACAGCTTCGCATTTGTGCACGTCATTGCGTGTGTCGTCATTGATTGTGACGCCACGCTTGGGCCGGTACGAGGCACAAATGGCCACGAATGCAGGCCCCGGCAGTTCTGCGGGCCGCGCAGGGACGGTGCACATCGAGGCGTACAAACAGGACCCGATGAACAGTTCTGGCTGTCTCGCTTTGCCAGGGACATAGCATGCGCACGCAACACGTTACGTGGTGGAGTGCTGGTGTCGAAACGCTTTCGGCGCAGGCATTCGAAGAACTCCAATGGGTTTGCAACAGTGAAGAAAGGCGGCGTTCGGAACGTTTCATATTCGCGCGTGACGGGCGTTCGTACCTGGCCGCGCACGGATTGCTACGCTTCGCACTTAGCGCCGCAAGCCAGCTGTGCGAGCCGGATCAATGGAGGTTCATCACAGGTACGCACGGCCGTCCCGAGCTGGAAGCGGGTGTAGGCGGAGCGTGGCGCTTCAACCTTTCGCACTGCGCTAGCCGGGTGACATGCGTGGTGTGTCTGGAAGTCGATTGCGGAGTCGACGTCGAGCCGCTTGGGCGCAGCATTTCGAGCCCGGAAATGGCCGCGTATTGCCTCGCTCCGTCGGAGCAGCGTGGCATGAAGGAACTGGCCGATGCCGAACGCAAAGCCGAATTCGTCCGGCTATGGACGTTGAAGGAGGCATTGGCGAAAGGAGTGGGCATGGGACTTCGTTTGCCGTTCAATGAACTGGAGTTCGCATTGAGACCGTATCCCGTGGTTCTTGCCGCGCCGGCGCAGGCAGCGGGACCGTGGTGGCTTGCCCAGCATGTCACGGACGATGGGCACGTGGAGTCGCTCGCATTGCGCGTCGATCCCGTCTGTGCAGTCGAAGTTTCCCGTCTCGAATGGCAAGGCTCCCGGTCGGTGCAATGCCGGAGCGCGCCGCTCGCCGCATAGAGGAACACGTAGCAACCCACGTTTCGTCAGGCGAAGGTAAAAGCAATCAGAAATTCAAGGATAGCTTCCGCATCTATTTCGCACACTGATGCTGACCCGGATTTCCGGACCCATCAGCGTTGGAAAAATCCGGCATGATGCAGAGGCTGCGGCGAGAAGATGATGCCGTGGAGAAGAGCAGGTACACCGACGAGCAGATTGCCTGCACGCTGAAGCAGGCCAGGCTGGGTACGCCCGTAGCCGAGGCATTCCGCTTGAAATGACCAGCACACTCCGTTTTAAAGATCCCTGGACCATTGTCGTTAACTGGAAAGTCAAGGTAGTCTCGACAAAGGCATGGTCCATGCGGGCGCACGGGACGCGAGCAGACGGCCCGGCCCGATCCGGGCAAATCCGGCGCGGCAGCCGTCCGGGTGCTTTTCCACGGTCGCTACACAAAGACAGCGGGCGGGCGCGCAAAAATTGTCGGCGAGCCCCTTCAAAAGATGCTGTGAGCATGTCGGAGACTTCGCTTGGCCGTTCGTATTTCAACTCCGTTGCGGGTGACGCTGTTTATCGTGATCGTATGCGCGCTGCTGATTGGCAGTGACGTATTGCGCAGCGTCGAGTCGCGGCAGGACCAGATGGAGGAAATGTCCGTCGCGACGGCGAACCTCGCCCGCGCGATGGCGCAGCACGCCGACGACACGATCAAGCAGGCCGATACCACGCTCGTCGATATCGTCGAGCGCGTGGAGCATGACGGCACGGGCCCCGCCGCGCTCGACCGCCTGCACCAGCTTTTCGTGCAGCGCGTCGCCGGGCTGCCGCAGTTGAACGGCCTCTTTCTCTACGACCGCGACGGCAACTGGCTTGCGAACTCGCAGCCGGCGCTCGCCAAGAGCTTCAACAACGCCGATCGCGAGTACTTCATTTACCACCGCACGCACGCGGAGCGCGGCCCGCACATCGGTGCGCCCGTGCAAAGCCGCTCGACGGGTAAATGGATCATTCCCGTGTCGCGGCGCATCGACGGCCCCGACGGACAGTTCGCCGGCGTCGCGCTCGCGACCATCGACATCGACTTTTTCTCGCGCTTTTACGAGAGCCTCGATATCGGCCGCTATGGCGCCGTCGCGCTCGTCGCCGACAACGGCACGATGATCGTGCGCCGGCCATTCGAAGCGCGCTTCATCGGCAAGAACGTCACCGACACGATGCTATTCAAGGTGCACCGGCAATCGGGCGCGACGGGCCGTTTCGTGTCGAAGTCGTCGCAGGACGGCGTGACGCGGCTGAACAGCTTGCGCAACCTTGGCCACTATCCGCTCTTCGTCGCGGCGGCGCTTGCGCAGGACGAAATCCTCGCGCCGTGGTGGTCCGATACGGCATGGCACGCGGCGGGTACGACGGTGCTCGTGGTGATGCTCGCGGTATTCGGCTTGCGCCTCGTGCGCAACGCCAATGCGCGCACGCGGATCGAACGCAAGCTGGCCGCGAGTCTCGAAACGACGCGCGCGATCCTCGACACGGCCGTGAATCCCATCATCACGCTCGACCGCACGGGCGTGATCCTGTCGCTGAACCCGGCTGGCGCAAAGGCGTTCGGCTACACGGAAGCGGAGATTGCAGGCAAGGACGTGCGCGTGCTGGTGTCGGGCACCGTCAACGAACTCTTCAACCGCTATGCCGCGCAGTTCGCGGGACATGGCGCGCAGGACGGACGGGAGATCGTCAGCGAGTGCGAACTGGCCGGCTTGCGCAAGGACGGCAGCGTGTTTCCGGCGCATGTGTCGACGGGCATGATGATGACGGGCGGCGAGCGCCGCCTGGTCTGCGTGATCACCGATATGTCCGTGCAGATTCGCGAGCGCGCCGAATTGTCGGAGGCGCGCGACCAGTTGCTGCTCGCGGCGGACATTGCGGAGCTCGGCATCTGGTCGTGGGAATTTTCAAACGATGCGCTGCGCTGGAACCCGCGCATGTACCAGATTTTCGGCTATGCGGCGGCGCCCGCGGACGGCCTGCGCTTCGAACACTGGCTTTCACGCGTGCACGAGGATGACCGCTCGCCGACGCTCGAAAAACTGGAGGCCGCGTTTGCGGGCGACGCCGCGCAGCGGCATGTGCATCTGCCCCTTTACCGGATCGTGCTGCCCGATGGCGAGGTGCGGCACATTCAGACCACGCTGACCGTCCAGCGCGATGCGGCGGGCAACCCGGTCGGCATGACGGGCGTGAATCACGACGTCACCCGACAGCGCAATATCGAACTGCGGCTGCGCGACGCCAAGCACCAGGCCGATGCCGCGAACGCCGCGAAGTCGGCGTTCCTCGCGAACATGAGCCATGAAATCCGCACGCCGTTGAATGCGGTGCTCGGCATGCTGGATCTCGTGCAATCGACGGGGCTCAACGAGCGTCAGGGCGGCTACGTCGTCAAGGCCGAGACGGCGGCGAAGTCGCTGCTCGGACTGCTGAACGACATCCTCGACTACTCGAAGATCGACGCGGGCAAGCTGCAGCTCGACGCCCATCCGTTCGAGATCGAACCGCTGATGCAGGACCTCGGCGTGGTGCTCGCCGGCAACCAGTACGACAAGGAAGTCGAAGTCCTGTTCGATATCAGCCCGGATCTGCCGCCCGTCGTGATCGGCGACAGCTTGCGGCTGCAACAGGTGCTCGTGAATCTCGCGGGCAACGCGCTCAAGTTCACGATCAGGGGGCAGGTCGTCGTCAGCTTCACGTTGCTGTCGCGGCTCGATACGGGCGTGCGCGTGCGCATCGCCGTGACGGACAGCGGCATCGGCATCAGCGAGAAGCAGATCACGCAGATATTCGAAGGCTTCAGCCAGGCCGAAGTATCGACGACGCGCCGCTTCGGCGGAACGGGCCTCGGCCTTGCGATCAGCAGGCGCCTCGTCGAGCTGATGGGCGGCAAGCTGGAAGTCGCGAGCCAGCTCGGCAAGGGCAGCCGGTTCTGGTTCGACATCAATCTCGGCGTCGACGCGGACGCGCCCGCGGCGGGCCTCGATCTGTTTCGGCCAAGCGAGCGGCGGCTGCGCGTGCTCGTCGCCGACGACAACGGCGTGGCGCGCGAAGTGCTGTCGCGCACGGCGCGCGCGCTCGGCTGGGAAGCGGACGTGGTGCCGGGCGGCATTTCGGCCGTCAAGCTGATGAGCGCCGCCGAGCGCGAAAACGAAGGCTACGACGTGATCCTGCTCGACTGGCGCATGCCCGATCTCGACGGCCTCACGGCGGCGCGGCGGATCGACGAAGCGCGCGCGGGGCGCGCCGCGCCCGCGATCATCATGATCACCGCGTACGGCCATGAAGTGCTGGCGGCGGCGCAGGAATCCGATAACATGCCGTTCGATGCGTTCGTCACGAAACCTGTCACGCCGCGGCAGCTCGCGCAGACGGTGCAGCGTGTGCTGACGGGGCACAAGGCATCGCCCGCGCAACCGGCGGCGCGCGCGGCGGGCGGCGCGGGCAGGCTCGCCGGTCTGATGCTGCTGGTGGTCGAGGACAATCCGCTGAACCGCGATGTCGCCGAAGGTCTGCTGAGCCGCGAGGGCGCGCAGGTCGTGCTGGCCGAGAGCGGGCTCGAAGGCGTCGAAAAGGTGCTCACGGGCACGCGCGTGTTCGACGCGGTGCTGATGGACATGCAGATGCCGGATGTCGACGGGCTAGAAGCGACACGCCTGATTCGCGCGCACGCACGCTTCGCGGCGCTGCCGATCATCGCGATGACGGCGAACGCGACGCGCGCGGACCGCGATGCGTGCGTCGCGGCGGGCATGAACGACCATGTCGGCAAGCCGATAGATGTTGCGCATCTGGTCGGCGTGTTGTTGGCGCATGTGCGACGCGCGACGCCGCCGGCAGCGCAGGCGCGTGCCGGCGCGGCGCGCGCGGCGGGCGATCTGCTCGAACCGAAGGAGTCGATCGTCGCGCGCTTCGGCGGCAGCGAGGACCTGATCCGCAAGGCGCTCGGCGTGTTCGTCGGCGAGATGGAGCGGCATCTCGACGACCTGCGCAGCGAAGGCGGACAAGGCGGCATCGGACGTTGCGCGGCGATCCTCCACGCGCTCAAGGGCAGCGCCGGAACCATGGGTGCCAGCAAACTCGCCGATGCGGCGGCGGCGCTCGAATTGCGTGTGAACGCGGCGCACGGCGATAACGCGACGGCGCGCCTGTCGTCCACCGAGGTGGACGGGATCGAACGGCTGTTGCTCGATAGCGTCGCGCAGCTGCGCGTCGTGTTCGGCAACAGGCGGGACGCGCATGCCACCGACGCCGCGCAACTGCAGGCAGACGAATATCGTGCGCGGCTCAGCCGGCTGCTCGAACGCCTGGAGTCGTCGAACATGGAGGCGCTCGATCTTGCCGAAACGCTCGCGCCTCATGTGCCGACCGCGCTGCAGCCGCGCTTTCACCGGCTGCTTGCCGAGATCGAGGCGCTCGACTTCGTGACGGCGGCCGCGAGCACGCGCGAAATGCTGGATCAACTCACATGCTAGAGCGCCTGCCCGGAGACTGGCCACACCCGTTCGCGCTGCGTCCGAAACTGCTGATTGCGGACGATCAGCCCGTCAACGTGCGCGCGCTGCATGCGCTCTTCAAGGATGATTGCGACGTGTTCATGGCGACCAGCGGCGAGCAGACCATCGAACTGTGCCGCAAGGTGATGCCCGACCTGATCCTGCTCGACGTGATGATGGAAGGCATGGACGGCCATGAAGTGTGCCGGCGTCTGAAGGCCGATCCGCTGACATACACAATCCCGATCATCTTCGTGACGGCGCAGACCAACGAGGCCGATGAGGAATACGGGTTGTCGCTCGGCGCCGTCGACTTCATCACGAAGCCGATCAAGCCGGCGATCGTCCGGGCGCGCGTGCGCGCGCATCTTTCGTTGAAGATGCAAGGCGATATGCTGCGCTCGATCGCGCTCGTCGATGGGCTTACGGGAGTCGGCAACCGGCACAAGTTCGAAGAAGATCTCGACGCGAGCTGGCGGCACTGTCTGCGCGATTCGTCGCCGCTGTCGCTCGTGATGGTCGACGTCGACTATTTCAAGCGCTACAACGACCGCTATGGTCATCAGGCGGGCGACCGCTGTCTGCAGGCGATCGCGCAGCGTCTGACGCAGACGCTGCGCCGCCCTTACGACACGGTCGCGCGATATGGCGGCGAGGAGTTCGCGTGCCTGCTGCCGAATACGCCGCTCGACGCCGCGCATGGCTGACGGCGTGCGCGCGCTCAAGCTCGAGCATCTCCATTCGGGCTGCGCTGAGATCGTGTCGATCTCAGCGGGTGTGGCAACGTTGATCCCGACGCCTGATGCGCAGCCCGCCGAACTCGTCGATGCCGCCGACCGGCAGCTTTACGAAGCGAAGCATGCGGGGCGCGCTCGCGTGGCTTCGGCGATGAGGCCGGTAACGGGGTAGTTCTCTGCCGATCGACTGACGGCAGCACGGATGCAAAGAATCGGGCAATGCGATTCCTTGCATCGGTGCTGCGGATCATGTTTGCGCGCATCTATCGCTCTATCGGTCTATCGCTCTATCGGTCTATCGGTCTATCGGCGATGGCATGGGTATCCGGGCGCTGCCACGCGGGTTGTCGCGCGTTAGCTCGACAAGGAAGTCAAGAAAAGCTCTCGTCTTCGCCGGCACGTGATGTCGCGATGGATAGTAGACGTATAAGGGATACCGCTCATCTGCCCATTCGGGAAAGAGATCGATCAATCGGCCGTCGGCAATCAGATGCTCGGCGCCGAGCCGAAGCATTTGCGCAATCCCGGAACCGGCGAGGCATGCGTTGAGGAGCGCACCGGGATCGTTGACCGTCAGACGCCCGCGGGTGTCGACCACGATGCGCTTTCGCTTGCGATGAAACTCCCATTGGAACGGCTTGCCCGTCTCCGGATTGCGAAATTCGAGGCATCGGTGGCTGCGGCTTTCAAGGTCCTCGGGTTTCGCCGGGCGGCCCCAACGAGCGATGTACGATGGCGCAGCAACCGTGACGACGCCGGTATCGAGCAGCTTTCGCGCAATCAGAGTGGATGCTCTGGGTTCGCCGAATCGTACGGCGAGGTCGAAGCCGTCCATGACGAGATCGCCAAGACTGTCTCGCCCGATGAACTCGATTTCGAGGTCGGGGTGCGCGTCCATGAACGCGTCAAGCTGTTGCCCGAGAATGGTCCGGTAGAAGACGGGATCCAGATTGATTCTCAGCTTTCCGCGCACAGCCGACGCTCCACCTGCCGCGGCAGCGGCCGCTTCCTCCAGCCCCGCGAGATGCGGCATGACCTGCTCGTAAAAACGACGGCCCTCTTCCGTCAGCGAGACGGAGCGGGTCGTTCGGTAGAAGAGCCGGATCTTCAGCCTCTTTTCCAGCCTCGCGATCGCCCGACTGACGCCCGGCGGCGACATTCCTAGCGCTTCCGAAGCGGCGGCGAACGTCCCCGCGTCGACGACGGCGGCGAACACGCCAATGCCACTGGACAGCTTCTCGCTACTGGATCTCATGGGTCGCGGGTTGAATGCGAGTGACCGATCGCGATCGATCAGCCGAAGGCCAACGCTGCAATGCCAGCACGGGACGGCAGCGCTGGAAACCAAAATCCATCATGCCTTACTGGTGACACGTTGTCATTTATCTAATGCCATTCATGTCATTTTGTTTCGATGGGCGCTTGTCCAGAATGCACGTCACGAAAGATGTTCCGTCCCGCCGATCGGACCGTCGCCGCCTTCTGAACGGTGCGTCGAGCCTGCTGGCCGTCGCGACGCCTGGCGGGTTTGTGATGCCCGCTTCGTGAATCGCTACGGACAGTTCGAGCAGGCGTTTTGCGACGGTTTGCGTTGCGCCTGAGCGAACCGCCACCCGCACATCGGCGCGGCATCACCGTACACATCCACGCATGGAGAAAGCAAGCAATGTATGCAATCACAGGAATCACAGGTAAGGTCGGCGGCGCATTGGCCCGCGAGCTTCTGGCGTCTGGTCAGCCGGTGCGTGCAGTCGTGCGCGACGCCGCGCGGGCCAGTTCGTGGGCAGAGCGCGGTTGCGAGCTTGCGACGGCCCGCATGGAGGACGCTTCGTCGCTCGCTGCCGCGTTCGAGCGCGCGACGGGCGTGTTCATCTTGCCGCCTTCAGAGTTCGATCCGGCGCCGGGGTTTCCCGAAGCGCGCGCGGTGATCGATGCCGTGTACACGGCGATTCTGAAGGCGCGCCCTGAAAAAGTGGTTTGCCTGTCAACGATCGGCGCACAGGCCGGACAGAGCAATCTGCTCACGCAACGCACGCTGATGGAGCACGCACTGCGGGAGCTGCCGATGCCGGTCGCATTCCTGAGGCCTGGCTGGTTCATGGAGAACGCCGCATGGGATGTCGCGTCCGCACGTGACGATGGCGTCATCGCCAGTTACCTGCAGCCGCTCGACAAGCCCGTGCCGATGGTCGCGACGGCCGACGTAGGCCGCGTTGCGGCCGAATTGCTCCGGCAAACATGGAGCGGCGTGCGGACCGTCGAGCTCGAAGGCCCGCGTCGAGTGAGTCCCAACGACCTCGCGTCGGCCTTCGCCCGGGTGCTCGATCGCCCGGTGCGCGCGGAGGTTGTCGACAGGCAGAACTGGGAAGCGCTGTTCCGCTCGCAGGGCATGAAGCATCCACTGCCACGGATGCGGATGCTGGACGGATTCAACGAAGGCTGGATCGATTTCGAAAGCGATCCCGAGGAGGTCGTTCGCGGCCGGGTCGAACTCGGTAGGGTTCTGAGCGAGATCGTGTCGCGGCCGGCCTGACTACTCGCAGGGCCGTGGAACCGGTGCGCACAAGTCGGGGGCACGCTGATTGCGCAGTTCATTGTCAAGCAGGCGGCGAATCGCCTGCGCCGACATTCCATTGCAATCAAGGAGGTACGGATCATGAACAAGGCAACGCGTGCATTGATCGCGGCCGTCGCCGCGCTCGCGCTGTCGGGCGGCGCTTATGCACAGGCGGGCGGAGGATCGGCCGGCGAAGGTTCGTCGAGCCACGGCAGCACGTCCAGCCCGGCCACGAACCAGATGAATGATTCAACGAGCGGCTATGGCACGCCTGGCGCCACCAGCTCGGATAGCGGCATGAGCGCCGGGTCGACGAACCAGGGTACGCAGACGACCCCGAACAATAGCTCGACGCCCGCTCCAAAGACCAACAACACGCTGGCGACGCCATCCGTCGTATCGCCGGCCAATGCCGGCCAATAAACAGCGTCTAAGGATCTCGACGAATAGATCCATGCTGCTGGGCGCGCGGTTGAACCGCGCACCCGTGCTGCGCTGTACCCGCCGTTGCTTGCGTCGCAGTCTTCGAGTGCTTCGAGAGAAATGAAGTTGGCGGTGTGAGGGCCTTACGTGGGCGAAAAGACAATCGCTCCACGGTCCTCGAAATGCGTGAAGCTTCGAACAAACCGGTATTTCTGCCCGTCGATTTCGATTCGGTTTGAACCGGAACGGGTCATTTTGAGAATGTCGCCCGCAATAAGCGCGGCTATTACGCCAAAGTACTCCCACTGTCCCTGATCTTTAGTGGCGTCGCCGATATACATTGCGCAAAGGTTGTCGCACCTTTGCATCATGATGACGCTGCCGCTCGCATCAAGAGAAAGCTCAAGATACTGGGCCAGCGTCGAGAGCGCCTCGGTGGTCGCCATGTGCATTCTCCATGCGCCTGCGAGGGTCATGCCCTGTCATGTACGACGATCGCCGGATTGCCACTGGCACGATCCGCAGTGCGTCTCGAGCCATTCCGTTGCCCAGTCGGCGGCGAAGCGGATCGCGTCTTCCCGGAGATCGAAGCCGGCCAGATCACCGCTTAGATGGACATCGTACTCACGCCCGTCGTGGTCACTACAACTGATTCGCGCATGGGCAATATATTCACCGTCGGCCCGGCGCGGAGTCGGATCGATACGAAAAGCTGCCGGATAAGCATCCATCTGTTTCTCCTCACCGCATGCTGCGGACATGGCCAGCGCCCGGACAGCGGGCACGAGACCGATTCGACCCGCGCCCGATATGCTTCCGATCGCGATCAGGTGGCACGGGTTCGGGCAATCGCTAGACGCAGCCGTTCGCGTCTCAGCTTGTACCGACGCAGTTGCGCCTCCAGAAATGTCAACGTGTCATGACGCGGGATGATCGTCGTGCCCGTCGCCACGCGCTCATCGATAGATAGCCGACAAGTGTTCAGTTCTCTTTCGCGGCGTGCAATTTCTGTCTCCACACTGCGATGCTGCATGATCAGATCGTCGAGTTGAGACATGACACCTCATGAGATAAGTAGTTCGAATATTCGAATAACGGTGCTACATGGGCCGTTGCTGAACCCAACACCTATGATGTGCGCGCGACCCGGGCGCGCGCCGGGACGCGTTTGCAAACGCAGTTCGAAAAGAGCGATGGCGTGCCGCTGCTCGCGGATCACATAGACGAAGCGATCGTCGAAAGGCCGGAATGAACCGCTTCGCTACTCACCATCCCAGATGGTCTTGCCCGGCACGCATTTGTCGATGAGCAGCTCGCCGTAAGCAGTTGAGGCGCGCCTTGCGTCGCCCGCACTCAGAAACGGCGCGTCGACATGCAGCCGAAAGACGCGGCTTCTGGCGTTGAAACTGTCACCATCGGGCTCCCTGATCCGAACGGCCGCGTCGAAGCCCTCATCATAGTCGGGGGCGAAGCCGGGCCGGGTGGGCACGTGCAGGTAAACAAGCGGATGAACTTCCAGTCCCTTGTAAAGGTGAATAGCGTCTGCCATAGATACCTCTATTTCGCCGCGTGACGCGGCACGGTCTCGGGAGGCTAATGGCAACCGGTCGTTATCACCCGACCCTATTCGCGCAGAAACCCGGAGCCGCCGTTGCGGCGGCGTGAACGCCGACTGTACCGGGCGTTCCAACGCGAACGCGGGTATCGGCTAACAGACTCATACTACGCGCAATGCTGGTCCGCGTCGCGAAATCTTTCAGCATTGCCCAACGGGAAATTATCGCTCTCGTCAGACGGGTAACTCTTGCTGATTGAGACCGAGCGTCGGGTGGTTTGACCGCATAAGAGCTCAACGTATATGTGCCCGCGCGACACTCGCCGCCGACGGATTCGCTTCATACTTCGTCCTCCGCGAATACGCTGTGCTCGGCAAGCACTGCGTCCTTGTCGACGCACTGCACATGCCAATGCCCTGTAACGCGTGATTCGCTTTCGCCTTCATTGCAGCACAAGAGTGCCTCGCCCGATTCGCCCTCGAACGGGCCAGGGTCGGCTTCCATTGCGAGACCTTCGAGGATGAACACGGGGCGCGCGTCATGCTGACCGCAGACTAGCGTGCCGCGGGCATCGACTCGCAAATCTCCCCATTCGGGAAAATGGAGACCGTTATGACCTTCGCGAGACCACTTGTGCGTGTCGTAGTCGAGCCAAAGAATAGCGTAGGCATTGGGGTCGATGCGATTAAATGTGTCGAGATGGAGCGTGATGCGCATGAGATCCTCCGATCGTGTTCGTGGCTTTTTGATCTGCCACAGTCATCGTTGACATATCAACTATAGAGTCAGATGAAAGCTTCGGTATGCGTCAGGGTGTCGCCAATGCCCGTTTAAATCGTATCGTCTGAAGGTTCATGCTTAAGCGAGACGTCACGGTTTGCGCGACTTGCAATCGGGTCGGAGAACGGCATAGACGGCGTCGGCGCGTTCGAATGAATCTAGACAGACGCTGATTTTCAGCGAAGGTTCCTTAACCAGTCGTATGTAAAGTTTTTGCGTGTGTAACCAGTCATTGAGACATGACCCACTCAATCAGTTTGTGGGCATCTTCAGCGGAGAGCGGTCCGCCTCGCTCGGGTGGCAGGGGCATGGCAGTATCCCCCCAGTGCGCCCGGCCGCCCTTTCTTAGCTTGTGTTCGAGCATGCTGGCCGCGTTGGGCACATCGCGATACCGATCCGCGATCTGATGAAACGACGGCGCAAGAAAAGGCGCATCGGATGTATGGCAGAACATGCAGTGCTGTTGGTCGACGAGTTCGGTTGGTTCGTTCGGGTGCGCATCGGCAGCGTTCGCATGAGTGAACATCAGGGACGCGCACGCGAATAGTAAGCCTGAATGTGTACGGGCCACGGCAAAGACTCCTTGATGGCTCTACAAGCTGGTTAATAGTTGGACTTCATGCTGAACGGGTTGCGATCGTAACGGGCGGAGAACGACGAATGAAATACAGGAATCAATTCACTGCATCCGACAGAGGGCGTCTCGGCGCATGATTCACATACGGCCCGCGGCCAACGCGCAGTAGCAACTGCGGGGTGCCGTTGACACGCAACAGAACCCTGAGCCGCTCGCGCAGCGTGCCGACTTCGATCGGTTGATTGAGGTATGAAGCAGTCAGACCCTCGGAAGCCGCAACCAGCAGCATCCGTTCGAGCGCCTGCCCCGCAGCTACCCACGCTTCGCGGTCGTCGCGCATCGTTGCGATGCAAACAAGCAGCGGCGACCCTTCGACGAGCCGCTGAGGTGTAGCAGGGGTTCCGGCACCAACGTCGAATACGCGAACAACCGACGTGAAGAGAGGCACGGCAAGATCGAGCAGGCCACCAACTGCCGTCCCATACGCTGGCATGCCGTCTCCGAGCCTGCGTGGTGAATCCAGCTTGCGAGTTCGCGCCGAAAACGCGGATCTGCGAACTGGATGTGATCGGCTTCTGCGATGAGGTCCGCGATTGCCTGTCGTGACGATCGCGCGTCCACGCAACTGGCCATCGCACCTTCCGCATCGCACGCGCCGACCAGTTTCGTTTGCAGGGCTTCGGCGACGGGCTCGTCTGCGAATGGCGCCCGAGTTGTTACGCGCTTCTTCATGGACTCGAAAAGACCGGCGAGGTCTGCATCGCGCCGACCGTTAGGCGATACCTTCAGGTGAGCGACGATGTCGGGATCCGTTTCCGACGGAAACAGCGTAATTGCGTAGCCCAGTCGAAAATAACTCAAAGCTACACGGAGATTGAAAAGCGCCGCACCACAACTGATCAGTAGCTCGCGATCGAACGGATCGACAACGGGCAATGCACGCAGGCGATCGGCGCATACCTGCACGGTGTCGTGATCGACGATGAATCGCCACGGTTGGGTGTTGTGATTCGAAGGGGCGAGCACGGCGTATTGCAATGCGAAGCGCAACTGCTGCTCGATCAACGCGGAGGCGTCGAAAAGCCGTTCGTCCGGCTCCCATGCCGATTGGGACGTAGCATTGTTCATCTGGATTTCCTTGCTCGATCCGAAGAGGGATCTTTCCCTATCCTGGCATGCAAGGTCGATACACCCTTGAGGCAAGTCAAACGTCTCATGTCGAGAGGTCGCTTGATGCAGGTCAAGCGCCTTGAATGATGCGCGGCTAGATTGTGAACGGCGGGTTCGGCTATTCATTTGAACAGCGCAGCCCGGAGTGGCATTGTTCATGAAGCGGGAAGTCGAGCCCGTGGCACCGTTCGCTTTTTTGCGGCGCGTGATTGGTCCTGAATCGTCTGCGTCAGCCGGTCAGACCGCTTCCATAGGAGCTTGACATGCAAACAGGACGTGTGGCTTTTGTGACGGGCGGGATGGGAGGACTTGGGGCTGCAATCAGCAGGGCGTTGCACGACGCGGGAATCGTCGTGGCGATGTCGCACTCGGCGCGAAACAATCATGTCACGACCTGGCTGATGGCGGAACGCGATTCAGGCCGCCATTTCCGTGCGTACGAGGCCGATATCGCGGACTTCAATTCATGTGAGCAATGCGCGAAGCGCGTGCTCGACGAACTGGGGAAGGTGGACATCCTGATCAACAACGCGGGCATCACGCGCGATATCACGTGCTCACATGACAAAGGCAGACTGGGACGCAGTACTGCGGACCGATCTCGATGGACTGTTCAACATGACGAAGCCGTTCCTGGCGGGCATGACAGAACGTGGTTATGGCCGTATCGTCAATATCGGCTCGGTGAATGGATCGCGAGGAGCGATTGGACAGACCAGCTATTCGGCTGCCAAGTGCGGCGTCCATGGCTTCACCAAGTCACTGGCGCTGGAAGTCGCGAAGCGAGGCATCACAGTCAACACGGTATCGCCGGGTTACCTGACGACAACAATGATTCAGGCGGTGCCTCGCGACATCATGGAAACAAGGGTTCTTCCACAGATACCTGTTGGACGACTCGGACGTCCTGAAGAAGTCGCCGCGTTGGTCGCATTTCTCTGCTCTGATGAGGCTGCGTTCATTACGGGGGCCAACGTGGCGATCAACGGCGGAATGCATATGGAGTGATTCCGACGCTACGTGCCCTTCCAGCATAGGGTCTGAATGCAATATCGGAACATGGTTCGACGTTTATTTGCGCGATGGATAACAGTCTCGGCTTTTTTAGAATCGGTGGCGTAGAACCCCACGACAATCCGCGGGCGATACGCGCGTGGCGCCATATTCGCTGGTTCTTGTGCGCATGGAGCCTGCTGGCCATTCCTGCCTTTTACATCGAGCTCACTGCGACAAACGATGTTGCGCTTGCCGTCGCTCGAATTCTCTATCTGTGCATGTTTGCGGGTTTCGCTGTTTCACTCCTTTGGGTACTGCACCTCAGCAAGAAGCCGAAAATGCTGCTTTCGCATAATCGATTCGACATCGTGGTCACGATGGGTGCTGCATTCAGCGCGGGTTGGGGCGCGCCGCCCTGGCAGACGACGGAATGGGTGCTTCGATTGTTATTCGTGAGCCTGGTCGCGGTGCGGATCGGATTGTCGCTAAAAGAGTTCTTTACGCCGAACCGGCTTGTCTGGCTGCTGGCCGGCGGCGCTGCCGTGCTGGCAATGGCAGGTGCAGGCTTTCTATGGCTCGAGCCCGGAGTACATTCCTATACCGACGGGCTTTGGCTTGCCTTTGAAAGCAGTGCAACCGTTGGATATGGCGACATCGCCCCAACCACGCCTGCCTCGCGTGTGTTCGCCGTCTTCGTCGTGCTGCTGGGCTACGGCATGTTATCGCTGGTCTTCGCGAGCATTGCGGCGGCGTTCATCGGAAAAGAGGAAAGGGCGCTGCGACGTGAAATGCATCGGGACATCAAGCATCTGAACGACGAAATCGCGCGACTGCACGCGGAGTTTCGCGCGATGCATGAAACGATCGCGCAGTCTTCCGATAAACCTCGCGGGGCCTGTCGCCCGGCTTCCGGGGCGGATATGCCGTAATGCCGGTTGCCGGGCAGCGGATACTTCCACTTCGCACGTGATCGGAATCCGCGAAAGTTGCGATATGAGCGGGAAAGCGCGAAATACGGCGCGAGTTCAAAAAAGCGTTGCGCTGCCGATGCACAAGAAAGGGACGGACGCGGTCCTCTACTGCCTGCTTCCTGATCGGATGGTCAAGCCCGTCTGCTGTATTTCGCGCGCCTGACTTCGCCCTGCTCGCGCGCAATGTCCTGCGCGGCGTTTTCGATCTCGCGCCAGAACGCGCACAGGCTCGGGTTTACGGCATCACGCCACCGCGAGCCCGTGAAGAGGTCATAGTGATTGCACCGCGGAATCGTCAGCTGCCGGTCTGGCCGTGCCGGGGACGCATCGCAGATGACATGCGCGCAGTGAGTTTGCTGTGCGCCCGCTATGTCGTCGCGATCGCCCTCTATCGTGCATAGGGGCGTATCGCGAAGCGCTTGCGTCGCCACGCGTCGTCCCGCGACCGACCAGCTCTGGCGTGGCAGCAGATGCTCATGAAAGACCACGCGGATGATGTCGAGGAAATAGCATTCGGCCATATCCAGCACGGCGGCGTATTCGTTCAATGCGCGCAATGCTTGCAGGGCGCCCTGCGCGTCACCCGCGAGCCAGTCTGACCAGTACGTCGACTCCAGACAAAGATGCCGTTCCGGATGCGCGGCGACGATGGCCGCATGCTGGATAAAACCTGGATAGACGCGCCGTCCCGCACCGCGATACGTCGGCGGGACAAGATCGATCACATTGTCGCGAAACCAGTCGAGCGTATGCGATCTCGCGAAGCGGTCAACGAAAGTTGGATTGAGACGGGTATCGATGGGTCCTCCGAGCAGCGAGACAGTGGCAAATGGCGTCTGCCCATTGCTGGCGAGCAGCGCCGCGGCGGCGAGCGCCGGAACGGTTGCCTGGCAGACGGCGACGACATGCACAGGCGATCCCTGCGCCCGCGCGGCACATATGAAGCGTTCGATCGCCAGCACGTAGTCGTCGAGCGAAAGTAACCCTGCTTCGCGCGGCACATCGCGCGCATCGGCCCAATCGGTAATGAAGACGTTGCGCTCTTTGAGCAACGTTTCGACGGTTTCTCGCAGCATGACTGCGTGGTGTCCGGCGAGGGGCGCGCAGAGCATGACGGGCCATTTCCCCGCTGGCTCGGGCGCGATGCGCGTGAACTTGCGCAGCGTGCCCGTGGGTAACGATTCGACAACGGTTTCATCGACGGCTATATGGCCACCGTTGCTGAAAACCGAATGGATCGCAAACGGCGGGGCCTGCTCGAACGCGCACGTCGATCTGAGCAGCCAATGGTTGAACGCGTGCGCCGGGTTCTCCGCCATGGACAATGGCGCGCCCGTCAATGGCCCGGAGCCGCATACATCCTGCTGTCCTCCAGTAATGGCGCGAGTCAAGCGCCGGTGTGCATCGATGAGGGCGTACCACATGAATGACTCTGGCCTCCGTCAATAGCGCAAATGGCGTTGCCGAACTGGCTGGAACGCAGCCGTTTCGTGAATCATCAGCGCCTGCAATGCGTCGGGACTGGCGCCGCCTTCAATTGCGTGCGAGATCGTGGATGAGCCGATCGCATCGCGCGTCGCAGCAAGATCGAAGCTTGAGGATACATCGCGTGCGGTGTCGCGCGATAGACACGCCGAGGCTGCCAGGTTCGCTTCCGGTTGTTTCCGGATGATGCCCGCAACCGCATACGAGCAAAGCGCGCAAGGTCGCCTGCCGTCGCTCAAGGCGACGGCCGCATTGTGCAAGCTCGGACTGGCGATGCCATAGACGGACAGGTAGACACCTCTGGCGCGCGAAGAGGCGTCGGCGGAATGACGACGGGATGCGCGCGCGGGCGGGATGGCGACCACAGCGACAACGACAACCAGGCGGCTGCGCAGCACAGAGCGGCGGCAAGCCCCTTATGGGCGCGTCTCGTGCGCACGGACGGCGGGCGTGTCACGCCCGCCGATCAGGCGGCCCAGGACGCCTGGTGTGACATCGTCGACCATCAGGAAACGGGGTAGCGCCAGCAAAGGCGAGGACCCGTCGAGCCGGCGCGCATTCAGCGTGAAGCCTGCCAAATAACCGAGACGGCCCGCGATACGGATCACGTCGTCATCGTATATCCCAAAGGGCCACGCGAGCATGTCGACGTGCACGCCGATTTTGGACTCGATCATCTTGCGCGAATGCTGCAGTTGATCCGTTGCGAAACTCTCGAATTCGGCGGGCGACTCGCGCCGCCGTTCGACGTTGAAATTCGGGTGCCACCCGCTATGCGACTGCACATCGAACAGGCCGCTCGCGTGCAGGGTGCGCAATTGGGTCCAGTCAAGCGCATAGGAAGCGTTCGAAATTGCCGACGGACAGACGAACAGCGTAATGGGCAACTGTTCGCTCAGCGCAATCGGCAACAGCCGTTCATAAACCGACTGATGGCCGTCGTCGACGGTTAGCGCAATAGCTTTGGGTGGTAGTGTCGCGCCCGGCTCCCGCAGCCAGGCGACGATCCGCCGTAGCGGCACGATGGCGTAGCCGTGCTCCTTCAGGAAACGCAGATGCGCTTCAAATGTGGCGACGCGCACGGTCATCGAATCGTCGGCTGCGTCCGAAAAGCGATGGTAGACAAGAATGGCGACGGCTGAAACGGCCTCGTGGGACCCCGGCGTTGCGAATGCCGCCGGCGTTGCTGACAGCGCGGCCGCCACCAATAGGCATGCGAACAACAGCAGCCAGGCGGCGCGCCCGTACGACGCGCCCGTCGCTGCGCGCATGCGTGAGTGAATGCAGGCATTCATGGGAACTCCCGGGAAATCGCGTTCTGAAGCGCTGTGCGCGCCACCTTGACGGAGTCGACGATGCCGCGCTCGATCACGTCGAAATAGTCGTCATGGGCGGCTTGTGCGCGCTCCGCCTGGACTGACTGATGCCGCTCATTCTTCACAACTGAAATGGACTGTCTGCGTATTTGAACCATCAGGCGGGGCGATCGGCTTGACCTGAATCAACGGGGCTACGGCGATGCGACGAACAGCGAAACGTCTTCATGGATTGCGAGTGATTGATCGACATCAACCGCTATGCCGCGCTATCGACGATGCTGAATCTGTCATTGGTTGACTGATCTGGAGGACACGATGAAATCGGATGAAGCGCTGTCGCAGGAGATTGAACAGGTCTTGCATCGCGAACGGCCCATCGCTGCCGGACAGATCCGCGTTCACGTACACAACGGCGTCGTCACGCTCACGGGTACGATCCCCAACGTGATGCAGAAGCAGGCAGTCGAAAAGGTGCTGCAGAGTGTCGTCGGCTGGCGCGCACTCGTCATGCAACTGACCCTGCCGCCCGCGAGTGGTTACGTCAGATCCGATGAGATGCTTGCTGCGCGGATCGTCGGGACGCTGTCGCGAATGACGGATCTGCCTCGCGACCGCGTGCGTGTGGAGACGGAGCGCGGCTGCGTAACGCTTACAGGCTGGGTTGATACAGAGACGCAGCGGCACGCGATCGAGACGTTGGTCGGCAACATGGAAGGCGTTGTCGGCCTGAGCAATCGGCTCGCCGTATGTGAGCCGCCCATCGATGACGTCGCCGCGCAGATCACGCTGACGCTCAGTAAGCGTTTGCAACGGGGAAGCGAAGGCATAACGGTCGATACCGATAACGGAGTCGTGACGCTTTCCGGCGCTGTCGGCTCGCCCGATGAGAAGCGCGCAGCGTGCCTCGCCGCGTCGCAGGTGCAGGGCGTACGCCAGGTCGTCGATCGGTTGAGCGTCGCATGAGAGCGGGGCCGCGGGGAACCTTTTGATCTGCGGTCGCTGTCGCGCGACCTCGCGAGCAATCGCGTCGTTGCGGCCTTGGTGCGCCGCATGGACGCCGTGATCCGGCTTTGGGGCAGTCAATTGGGCCATGACATGGCCCGCCTACTTCAAGGAGAAGTGCAATGAGCAATCTGACGCGTTTTGACCCGTTCTCGCTCGATCCGGTCGCGGATCTGTTTCAGGGCTTTTTCCGGCCGATGCGTTCGACGGCTTGGACGCAGGATGCCGAACTTGCATCGATGAAGATCGACGTGACGGAAAGCGACAGCGGCTATTCGGTGAAAGCCGAACTGCCAGGGGTGGACAAGAAGGATATCGATGTTCAGATCGACGGACGCCTTGTTCTGATCAACGCCAAGGTCGAACGAAACAAAGAAGAGAAGGAAGGCGAGCGTGTGATTCGCCGCGAACGGTATTCGGGTGCGTTCAGCCGCTCGTTCTCGCTGGCGAGCGAAGTCGACGAAGCCGCTGCAAAGGCCGAATACAAGGACGGCGTGCTGTCGTTGAGCCTGCCGAAAAAGGCGCCGGCCGATCACAAGCGTCTTACGATCGGCTGATACAGGTTGTTCGCCGGCCATTGACCCGCGCACGACTGCGAGGCGGATTCAAAGGTCAGCACGTTGTGTAACGGTCATGGTCGATTCCACCACCCACGGAAGGATGCTCTCACCGATGCATGAGAGCATCGCTTCCACCACGTGGTGGTGAAGTTATGTACCAGATCCGGTTCATTCAACCGCATCGTGACGCGGCTTGCGAGACCAGTAGCTGATCAGCAGGACGGCACCGGCCATGCCGCCGAGGTGCGCGAAATGCGCAACGCCCGGTGCATCGCGCGACACGCCCAACAACAGTTCGACTAGCGCGTAACCGGTCGCAAAGAGCCAGGCGGGCATCGGAATGGGCGGGAACAGAAGGACCACTCGCCGCTTTGGAAAGATCAGTGCATAGGCGACGAGGATGCCAAATACACCGGCAGACGCACCGATCGCCGGGTGGGCATCGCCAGCAGGCGTCAATGCCGTGAGCACCTGAGCGATCCCGCCGCACACCACGCTTGCGACGTAAAGCTTCAATGTCCTGCTCGCCCCGAGCGCACGCTCGACCTCGCTGCCGAACATGAACAACCCGAGCATGTTGAACACGAGATGCGCGAGGTTCGCGTGCAGCACGCTATACGTAAGCAGTTGCCACAGCTGAAAAACGGGTGCATCGGCAGTCGCCGGACGAAGAGGCCACAGGGCAAAGCGATCGATCAGCGAAGTCGGGCCAGCGGCCTCGATCACGAATGCCAGCGCGTTCAGCACAATCAGAAAGAGGATCATGTTATGGCGACCTCGCGAGTGCGGGCAGGCAGATACGACACGGGTCAGGTTACTGCCGCGAACAGGTATGCGATTGATCTGCATCAGCCCGCCCGCCTTGTTGCGGGTTGAAGCTTTACATGGGGTGGCTTGTGGCACGATTCACTTCGAGGAGATGGGTGATGAAATCAGACCGGCAGTTGAAAAAGGAAGTCGAGGAGGAACTCGAATGGGATCGCGCCGTCACTGCGACGGACATTGGCGTCGAGGTGGCAGATCGCGTCGTCACGCTTTCCGGGCATCCGCCGAGCTTTGCGGAAAAGCTCGCAGCAGAAAAAGCAGCGCATCGTGTGGCGGGCGTGAAGGCTGTTGTGGTGGAAATGCAGGTCCGGTTGCCGCAGAAGGACGAGCGCACCGATGAAGACATTGCTGGCGCCGTACACGCGATTCTGCACTGGACTGTCAGCCTGCCCGACGATTCAGTGAAGGTTCGGGTGGAAAAGGGTTGGGTAACGCTGACGGGGGCGGTCGATTGGGCGTACCAGAGCCATATCGCCGCGCGTGCTGTCAGCCAGATGCGCGGCGTGCGTGGCGTCGCCAATCGCATCGAGGTGCGTGGCGATATCGCCTCGGAGGACATCAGCGGAAAGATCGCTCAGGCGATGCAGCGGCATGCCGAACGCGAAGTCAAACACATCAGGGTCGATGTCAAGGATGGAACGGTGACACTGACGGGCAAAGTCGGGTCTTACGCGGAACGTGCGGTCGCGCGAGGGGCAGCCTGGAGCGCGCCCGGCGTGCGCGCGTTGGTCGACGATCTCGTCGTCGAATGAAATGTGATGGGTCGCACGTGCGCCCCGGAAACGAGGCGCGGTATTGAAGAAAGGGAGTGTGCTAACGAGGTAATCGACGCAACGTTGGCCCGCCCTGTCCAGACGAGATTCCAGAGGCCTGAAGCGAATCCTCTGTTGATTGCATTGGTGGCTGCGTGCACGGCGACGGCACGGGCGGGTGCCGTCGCAGATATCTGTCTACTCCGTCGCACTCATCGCTTCGCTGCTACGGGCGAGTAACACGGGTGTGTTCGCGAGCGGGACCGTACGCGCAGCGACGCTGCCAAGAAGCCATCGTGCGAGTCCGCGCCGGCCGTGCGTGCCAAGAACGAGCAGATCGCCGTTCCACTCTGTAACGTCGCGCACGATCGCGTGCGCAATGTCGTCGCGCATTCTGTGCGTCTTGAGCAAGCCTGTTTCCGCATAGCGACCTTGATCGGCGCAGATTTGCGCTGCGCGCTCGAGCGTGATAGTCCCTTCGTCGAGAAAAACGGCCTCCAACTGGCGGGTGGAGGCGCTTTCAAACAGATGCATTGCACGATCCACAATGTAGATCGCGCGCAAGCGGGTGTCTGGCGTCGCTATCGAGAGGCCCGCTCGCAGTGCAGAAAGCGAACAGGCGCTGCCGTCCAGCGCGAAGATCATTCGCTCGGGCGGCCTGTCCGTGGGAACATGCGCATTCTCCGGCACGAGCAGCAAAGAGCAGTTCGCTCGTCGCACGACGGGCTCCGATACGGTGCCTTCGACCCAGCGCAGCAGTCCATGATGGTGTCGCGCACCCATCACGATCAAGTCTGCCTGCCAGTCAGATGCGGCGTCGAGCAGAGCTTCCGTCGTATCACCATTGCTGACGGAAAGATCGACAAGGCCGGTTTCAAGATCAATACCCGCAAACATGGCCTCGATCTTGTTGAGCACGGTGCGGGCATCGGCCACGATCTCTTCCCGCGCGGCGGCGAGAAAGCCTTGCGTCGTCGCGCCGAGCGGAAAGAGGGTACGCGGGTTCTGCGCGACCGTCACAAGTTTGATCTTGGCCTGATGGGCGAACAAGGTCCTTGCATACTCGGCCGCCCGTACCGACGCTCCGGAGTCGTCGATGGCCAACATGACACGCTGAAACGCGCAACCGGACGCTGTCTGGACCATAGTGCTTCTCCGCTCGCTCTGATCGATAAGTTTGACATATTCATTCTCCCTTCGCAAAACCGCGGCCAATTGATCGTGATCAACCGTCACGTGCAACGTGCCGAGTGCGCGGTTTGGACAGTCAACTGTGCATTAGCGAGTCGAATACGAGCTGACGCTCAATCCTCCCATTGTCGTTTTATTCTTCGCGTAAACCCCGCTAAAAGAATTCACCTGCCGTAAGAAGCCGGTAAGCGGGCGCTTTTAACGTACTACCGAGCGTACGAAAAAGAACGACGCGTCCACGCCGCTTGAGCGCGGGCATTGGACTTACATCCCACGATGGGATGCCCAAACGAATCTGGATTGCCGATCGTTCCGGCCCCGTCCGAACGACGGCGCTTTTTCAGGCAGCGAAAGTTACTCATGCAGGAGACGGAGATGGACCTGAAACTCGCAGACAAAATCAAATCGAGCGCGACATACCGCGAACTGGTGCGAAAACGCTCAAGGCTCGGATGGACTTTGACCTCGCTCGTGCTAATCGTGTACTACGGCTATGTCCTGCTGATCGCGTTCGACAAGGAGCTACTCGCGGCGCAGATGGGCTCGGGCGTGATGACGTGGGGCATGCCGATCGGACTGTTCGTGATCGTGTTCACTGTGGCGATCAGCGGCTTTTACGTGCGTCGCGCCAACAGCACCTACGATGAACTCACTGACAAGATCAAGCGGGAGGCCGCATGAAGGCCCGACAACTTCTCGCCGCAAGCGCGCTGTTCGCCGTTTCGTCCCGTTGCTTCGCTGCCGGCGCCGATCTCGGCCAGGCGGTCAAGCAGGCAACCAACTGGACCGCGATCAGTATGTTCCTCGTGTTCGTGATCGCGACGCTCTTCATCACCAAATGGGCCGCAAGAAGGACGCGTTCGGCGGCCGAATTCTACACGGCGGGTGGAGGCATCACCGGCTTTCAGAACGGCCTTGCCATTGCGGGGGACTTCATGTCAGCCGCATCGTTTCTCGGCATCTCGGCCGCTGTCTATACAAATGGATATGACGGTCTCATCTATTCAATCGGTTTTCTGGTGGGCTGGCCGATCATCACGTTCCTGATGGCCGAACGGCTGCGCAATCTAGGCCGCTTCACATTCGCCGACGTGGCTGCCTACCGCTTCAAGCAAGCTCCGATACGTGCATTTGCCGCGTCGGGCACGCTCGTTGTCGTCGCGTTCTATCTGATTGCGCAGATGGTGGGCGCAGGACAGCTGATCAAACTACTGTTCGGCCTCGATTACTGGATCGCGGTGGTGATCGTCGGTGCGCTGATGATGGTGTACGTGCTGTTTGGCGGGATGACGGCGACCACCTGGGTGCAGATCATCAAAGCGTGTTTGCTGCTCGCGGGTGCGTCGTTCATGGCATTCATGGTGCTCTGGCAATTTCATTTCAGCCCCGAGGCGCTTTTTGCAAAGGCCGTCGATGTGCACGAGAAGAAGGCATCGATCATGGGGCCCGGCAACTTCATCAAGGACCCGATCTCGGCCATCTCATTCGGCATCGCGCTGATGTTTGGCACAGCCGGTCTTCCGCACATCCTGATGCGCTTCTTCACTGTTCCTAACGCGAAGGAAGCGCGCAAGTCGGTGTTCTGGGCGACCACCTGGATTGGATACTTTTACATCCTCACCTTTATCATCGGCTTTGGCGCGATCGTGCTCGTGAGCACCAATCCCGTTTTCAAGGACGCGGGTGGCAAGCTCCTCGGCGGCACCAACATGGCGGCCGTGCATCTGGCGAGTGCTATCGGTGGCAACGTGTTCCTCGGTTTTATTTCGGCCGTTGCCTTTGCCACGATCCTTGCAGTCGTGGCGGGTCTGACGCTCGCCGGTGCATCGGCCGTGTCGCATGACCTGTACGCCACCGTGTTCAAGCACGGCAAGGCTTCCGGCGCGAGCGAGCTGTTCGTTTCTCGCGTCACGACTGTCGTGCTGGGTATCGTTGCCGTCGTGCTCGGTATCGTGTTCGAGAAGCAGAACATCGCATTCATGGTTTCGCTGGCTTTCGCGGTGGCCGCCTCCGCGAACTTCCCCGTACTGTTCATGTCCGTGCTCTGGCGCGGCTGCACGACGCGCGGCGCAGCCATCGGCGGCTTCCTTGGGTTGCTCTCCGCGGTGGCGCTGACGGTCCTGTCCAAGGCGGTGTGGGTCGATGTGTTCCACTTCGCGAATGCACCGTTCCCCTACGCGTCGCCCGCGCTGTTCTCGATGGCGATCGGGTTTGCCGGTATCTGGGTCTTTTCGATCACCGACAAATCCGCTCGTGCACGCATCGACCAGGCCGGTTTCGAGGCACAGGCCGTGCGCTCGGAAACCGGCATCGGCGCGGTGGAGGGCGCCAGCCACTAAAACAGATGTTGCTCACCCGGCGGGGGCGAAATCGTTACCGGGCAATAGCACACCTATTGCTGCGTGCAACGGTCGTCCCCGATCTTTCGCAACAGGCACGCTTGCATGTGATGTCGCCAGTGCAGTCACATGCGCAACGCTCATTTGCGCCCCCGTGTTCCAACGTATTCGCCCCATTCGTCTGTTCGTAAAGGACGTCGGGCGACCGGGCCAGCAGCACGGGCCTCGCGTTGCCCTCGCCAGACTCGCCAGGCGATCGCAGGATCGAGCAGCGACGAAGGCGGGATCATCAGGTTGACTACGTTCAGAAACGCAGTCGTCAGCGTGCTGTCGCGTGTCGCGGCAACATGAAGCTTGCCGATGTACCAGTTGATGAAACGCAGCATCGATGACCGCGCGCCCTCGACATGCGGATTGCGCAGGTCGTTGCCAACCGCGATGTCCCATGGAATGTCGACGATTTTCGTAGCCGCCCTGAAGAACCGCCGCGCAAGCTCGTTCGAGCCCGCGTGCAGGAGGCACTGTTGCAGCGTGAGCGCCTCTTGCGCGGCGACCGTCATGCCCTGCCCGTAGACCGGGTTGAAGCTGCAGATAGCGTCACCGAAAACGAGGTAGTTGCCGGGAAAGCGTGCAAGCTTCTCGTACCGCCGGCGCAAGCTATAGCCATAGCGATAACGCCTGTAGTCGCCTAGCGGTTCCGCGCTGGCGATAACGTCGTGAATCTGCATGGTCGGCAGCGTCGCCAGATACGCGAGAAAGCCCCGGTCGTCGTCGGGTGCCTCGTCGCCGAGAAAGCCGCCCGTACTGACGATCCAGCTGTCGCTTTCCTGCGCGAGCATCGCGGCATTGCGCCAGTTCGGCGCGCTAGCGGCGACGACGATGCCGAGCTTGCCGTTGAGATCGGTCGGCCGGCGCCGATAGGTGCGGCTCATGTAGCCAATGCCGATCTCGACCCGCTCGATAGCGGGAGGCAGATAGCCGAGTTCCTCTAGCCACGTCGCGCTGGACGAGCCGCGGCCAGTCGCATCGACGATGAGGTCCGCATTGACGATCTCTTCCGGTCCGCCCTCGACACGCATGCGTACACCCGTCACATGCTTGCGAGCGGAGTCGCTGGCAAGACCTCGCACAGCGCAATCCGGCATGGCGCGCACGTTCGGCAGTTTCAGCAGCCGTCGCCGCAGATTGCCTTCGAGCACGGGACGGCTCGCCAGCAGGCCGATCAGGTCACTCTTGCCATTGGCAAGCGTGACGTTGCGACCTATCCAGAGCACATCGTTGGCGACATCGCCAAGCAACCCTCCGCTTTGCGTAACGACCTCGTCGTTATATCCGGGGAACAATTCTTCGATTAGCTGGCTCCCGCGCGCAAGAAGCCCATGGGCGTGGCGACCCTGCGGGACGCCCTTGCGCGGTATGTCCGCTGACGGAAACGCATCGCGTTCGAGCACGGTGACGGTGGTATAGAAATCCGATAGCACGCGGGCGGCTAGCAGCCCACTCATGCTGGCGCCGATCACGATCGCATGCTTACCCAGGTTCTTCATGGCAGTCCTCCAGCGCGATCCGCTGCAAGGCGTGCAGCGACGATCGTCTGTCGTGCATGTTAGGATCGGCTCGTCCCCTGAGCGTCCCCTGGACGCCGTCAATGAGGCCCGCGACGATGGCTCTGTTCAGCGTACGGACGCTTGGATTTCCCGAGATACGTCAGGACGGCGGGCCGTGTCCGCTGGCCTTGCGCAAGGGCCTGGCCCTGCTGGTCTATCTGGCGGAAGCAAAGGGCCCCGTCGGGCGCGACGTCGTTGCTGCCATGCTGTGGCCGGATAGCGGCGAAGATGTGGTACGGGCACGTTTGCGGCGCCTGATGTACCGTCTTCAGATCGCGCTTGGCGATGACGTTCTCATTGCTGACCGCTCGACGGTTCGATGGTCATCAGCGATCGACCTGCAAGTCGATTCCCAACTATTCGAGCAAGCGTGCGACCGCGGCGAGTTCGAGCGTGCGTGCCGCGAATATTCCGCCGACTTTCTCGATGGTTTTTCGCCGGGCGATTGCCCGCAGTTTGAAGAGTGGGCTTTCTTTCGCCGTGAGGCGTTGCGGGGTCGCGCAATCCAGGCGCTGGAGCGGGTGGTTCACGACGAGCATGCGGCTGGCAGCTACACGGCTGCGGCGGCGCATGCCGGCCGTCTCGTTGAGCTGGACCCGCTCAGCGAAGTATACGGTCGGCACCTGATCCGCAATCTGCTCCTCGCAGGAGACCGCGCCGCGGCCGAGCGCCATTTCGAGGCCCTGACGCAGCGCCTTCGCGATGCGCTCGATGTGGCGCCCGAAACCGAAACCCGCGCACTGCTGAACGCCGGCGCGACATTTCCCATCGAGGCCCCGCCGACTCGCTACATCAGCGGCGGTGGCGTCCATCTCGCGTTTCAGACTTACGGCACGGGCAGCACCGACGTTCTGCTGTTGCCCGGTTTCGTGTCCCATGTCGAACGGGTTTGGGAAGAGCCCCGCTGCCGGGCGTTCCTGTCCTCGCTTGCCGGGATGGGTCGTCTCATTCTGCTCGATCGCCGCGGGATCGGGCTTTCCGACCGCGTCGGCTTCAATCCCAGTGCCGAGGCGACCGCACAGGACATCGGTACCGTACTCGATGCCACCGGCAGCCGCCGGGTTGTGCTGTTCGGCGCGTCAGAGGGCGGACCGCCATGTATCAGGTACGCCGTCGATCACCCCAATCGTGTCGCGGGCCTCATTCTGTTCGCCTCGTTGGCGAAGGGAAGTGCGACGCCCGACTATCCGCACGCGATGCAGGCTGCCCAGTACGACGTCTGGCTGCAGCAGCTTGTCGCGGACTGGGGCGGGGCCGCTGGCATCGAGACATTCGCGCCGAGTCTGTCTGGCGACCCTGTGGCGAGAAGCTGGTGGGCAGGGTTGCTCCGCTCCGCGTCGAGCCCGGGAGCCATCAAGGGTGTGCTCGAAGCGTTGCGCGATATGGACGTGCGTCCTCTGTTGGGACGAATTTCGGTTCCGACCTTGGTGCTCCACCGTCGCGGCGACCGCGCCGTTCGTATCGGTGCGGGCCGGCATCTCGCCAGCCACATCGCGCGGGCGCAATTCGTCGAGTTCGACGGTGCCGACCACTGGGTCTTCGCGGGCGACCAGCGCCCCGTCATGGCTAGCATCAGGCAGTTTGTCGGCAGTCTCAAGGCATCCCGATGACGGCAACGGTGCCGATCCCGGCTTCTCTGCCGTCAATCGCCGACCGAAACGGACTCGAGTTTCCCTCTCGCTAAAAGGCAAGGATTCTTGTCTTTTAGCGGAGCGCGAGCGTTCGGCGGCGGTCAAGACGCCAGCTTCAGGCGCGGGCAGTCGCCTCAAGCAGCGTTTGCAAGCGTTCAGGCCCTGCCGCAATCGCATGAAGGTACATGGTGATCGAAAAGTGAACCATCGGACCCACATCGACGCGCACGTCCGTTCTTGGCACACGACTGCTGAGGATGAGCGTCGCAAGCCCGTGCTCCATCGCCCAGGCACCGTGACTCACAAAGGGCATTGATTCCGCAGTCCATCCGCATTCCATGGCATAAGCCGCGATAGCCCCGGCGAAGTCAGAAAACGAATCGTTAGCAACCCGAAGTAGTTCAGGATACGCATCCCGATCAATGATGCGTGGTCCAACCATCAGAGCGAATACACCCTTATGCGCATCGGCGAACTCCACGTACGCGTTCAACATCCGATAGGCAACGGTCAGCGAATCGCCCCCCGCGCTGATGATCCCGCGACGGATGCCGGCAAGCTCTCGAAACCCGTCGGCTGCAAGGGCAGCGAGAAATTCGGCCTTGTCCGAAAAGTGACGGACGGACGCCGCCGAGGACACGCCGACCGCTTTGGCCAGGCGACGAAGACTCAATTCGTTGGGTCCGAACGTTTCGAGCTCGTATCGACCCTGTGCAATCAGGGCGTTGCGGAGATCACCGTGATGATAGGCGCTGCTAGTGGCGCGGGATGCTTCTGACGACATTCAATGGGCCTCTCGAAGAAGTCTTGATAGCCGAGGCACGTGCCGGGTCTCGTTATGGATTTTGGCAGGCACTCGTTACCCCAATTTTACCAAGCCGAACAACGGCGGAGCCGGACTGTTGGTTCGAGTCAGCCGGGTGGGAAAACCCCTATAACGGAGATCGCCCGCAATGTTACCATTGCAAACATCGCAACCTTGAACGGAGTTGAAATGAGCAACGAGATTCTCGCGGTGGACGTTAGAGGCAAGGTCAGTGTTCTTACGATGAAACACGCTCCGCACAATCTGATGGGCCCCACGATGTATCGGGCGCTGCTTGCCGCTTTTGCTGAAGCGGTCGAACGCGGGTCGCGGGCCATTCTGCTGCGCAGCGCGCTGCGTCACTTTTCGGCAGGCGCTGAGGTCAACCTGTTCCCCGAGCGCGTCACGAAGGAGGGCAAGGGCCTGATGGACCCGGTCGAAACGTTGCGTGCGTTCGAAACGCTGCCTATCCCGATCGTCGTTGCCGTCAACGGCGTTTGTCTCGGTGGCGGCTTCGAGGTTGTGCTGGCGTGTGACTACAGCGTCGTCGCGGAGTCGGCAAAGATTGGTTCAGTGGAGGTTGCGCTGGGGCTGCATCCCCTGCTGGGCGGCATCCAGCGGCAGGTTATGCGTGCGGGGCCCGCCCGGGCGAAGGAACTTGCGATGCTTGGGCGCCGTTACGACGCGGCCACGCTCGAGCGTTGGGGCCTCGTGAATCTGGTCGTGCCTGACGACAAGCTCGACGAGGTTTCATTCTCGATTGCCGAGGAGTTGGCAAACGGGCCGACCGTCGCTCATGCCGCAACGAAGCGACTCGTGTCGATTGCGCTCAACGAAGGCGTTGAGGCCGCCGACAAGGCGATGTTCGAGGTGCAGAAGCCCATGTGGGCATCGGCGGACCTGAAGCGGGGACTCGACTCGTTTTTCCAGAGCGGTCCCGGGCTCGCCGTCTACGAGGGAAACTGATCATGCCGGGTCCTCTTTCAGGTATCAAGGTCGTCGACTTCTCCCGCGTGCTCGCAGGTCCGCTTTGCGGGCGCACGCTTGCCGACCTCGGCGCCGAGGTGGTGAAGATCGAGCCGCCTCGCCCCGACGTGACGCGCGTGTCGTTTCCTTCCGTGGACGGCATGTCCGGGTACTACGCGCAGCAAAACAGCGGCAAGCGAAACGTGAGCATTGATCTCAATGTACCGAACGCACGAGAACTCGCGCTGCGGTTATGCGACGAAGCCGACATCGTCGTGGAAAATTTCCGGGCCGGCACGCTCAAATCATTCGGACTTGACTACGAGTCGTTGAGCAAGCGCAATCCGCGCCTGATCTACGTCTCAATCACGGGTTATGGACAGCGAGGGCCGTGGGCTTCGCGGATGGCCTATGCTCCGACGGTGCAGGCCGAAGCCGGTTTCACTCATCGCACCTTGACGCACTTCAAGGGCTATGACGGCCGCTCGCGCACCGATGCGTTGTCTCATGCCGATGTATACGCAGGTTTGCAGGCCACGATCGCTGTTCTCGCGGCGCTGCGCAAACGGCAGGTCACGGGGCGCGGCCAGTACATCGACGTCGCGATGGCGGCTGTGCTGCTTTCTGTCAACGAGCGCGCGCATATCGACATTGCGGGCATCGATACAGGTGCTGAGCCAGGCGCGCTGGGCGCGGCAGAAGGATCGCATTTTGTCGGCCCGCGCGGAGAAGAGTTCGTGGCGGCGCAAAGCCTTATCGGCAGCATGACGTTCCCGAACTACCTGCGCGCGATGCGGCGGCCCGATCTGCTTCGGGATCCGCGCTTCTGCACGGCGGAGCAGCGGCTGCAAAACTACGATGCGTTGCACTCGATCATTCAGACGTGGATGCTGTCGTTCCGGGATCTCAAGTCGCTGGATGCTCAATTGGATGAAGCGAAGATCGCAATTGGCGAAGTCCGGACGCTTAACGAAATCGCCAATACGGAATGGGCACGGCAATGGGGCGCAGTTCAGGAAGTATCCGACCGGCGGGGTGGCACGTATAAGCTTCACGGCTATCCGTGGCGCTTTTCGGATGAGACGCTTGGGCCTCGGGCCGAACCCGCGTTTCGCGGCGAGCACAACGTCGACGTTTTTCGCGAGGCGGGCCTTTCGGAAGACGAAATCCGGCACGCGATTTCCAGTGGCATGCTTTTGAGCGCGGTGCCGGCGGACGCGGACATCGCGCCCGGCGATTCTACCGGGTCGAACTGAAGTTAACCACTGCGTCCTGTCGCGGAGCGCCGGCTGATGCCGAAGCAGAACTTTTCGCCATGCGATGCTGATATCGGTTTTTGGATAGCGCTTTTAGTAGCACGACATATCGGAGTACTTATTAAGAAGTGAGCCGGGAAGCTTATCTCAGAGCTTGCCAGCGAGAGCGGCCGGTCCTTCAACAACGGATCTTCTTCCGTAATCGAAGTGACTCGACCCAAGCGTTTTTCACGGAGAACCTGATGCCGTACCAAACTATCAACCCTGCTACGGGCGAACTACTCGCCAGCTACGACGACATATCCGACGAGTCGCTCGAAGCGAAGCTTGCAACAGCGCATCGTGCTTTTGAAACCGACTGGCGCCGCCGTCCCGTCAACGACCGGGCGCGGATTGTGTCGCGCGCCGCAGCGCTATTGCGTGAAAATGCCGACGAATACGCGGGCTATCTGACGCTGGAGATGGGAAAGCGCAGCGGTGAAGCGCGCAAGGAAGTCGAGTCGGCGGCGAATATTCTAGACTACTACGCAAAGCATGCGCATGCGTATCTGCAACCACGTCCGCTCGCCGAAGTGCCCGGTGCGGCCGTGCACATCGAGCCGATCGGCGTGCTACTCGGCATCGAGCCGTGGAATTTGCCGTACTACCAGATTGCGCGAGTGGCCGGTCCGCAGTTGATGGTGGGCAACGTGCTGCTGCTCAAGCACGCCGAAAATGTGCCCCAATCGGCGCTGGCCTTCGCGCGACTGTTCGAGCAAGCGGGTGCGCCCGAAGGCGTATATACGAATCTGTTCATCTCGATCGAGCAGGCCGGCCGCGTCATCGACGACCCGCGTGTCCAGGGCGTGACATTGACAGGCAGCGAGCGCGCGGGCGCCGCCGTCGCCGAGCGTGCGGGACGCAATCTGAAGAAAGTCGTGCTCGAACTGGGCGGCAGCGATCCGTTGATCGTGCTCGACGATGCGCCGCTCGATTGGGCGATCCAGAGCGCCGTCGTGGGCCGCACGTTCAATTCGGGTCAACTTTGCGTCAGTTCCAAGCGCATCATCGTGGTCGGCAACGCACGCGGCGACGCGTTTCTCGAAGGCTTCGCGAAGCGGATGGCAGCGCTCGAGACCGGCGATCCCACTGATCCGGCGACCGCCGTCGCCCCTGTCTCGTCCGAGCGCGCGCTCAATCTGCTTCTGGAGCAGATCGATCGCGCCACCTCGCACGGCGCGCGTGTCGTGTGCGGTGGCAAGCGCGTCGAGCGTCCGGGCTTCTACCTCCAACCGACCGTTCTGACGGACATAACGCCGCAGAATCCCGTCTTCGCCGAAGAACTGTTCGGACCCGTTGCCGCGTTCCATGTCGTCGAAGACGAAGCCGCTGCGATTGCACTCGCCAATGGCACGCCGTACGGTCTCGGCGCGTCGGTGTTCACCGCGGACACCGGGCGCGGCGAACGGGTCGCCGCGCAGATCGACAGCGGCATGGTGTTTATCAATCAGCCGTTCGGCACGGCGGCGGAACTGCCGTTTGGCGGCGTCAAGCGTTCGGGCTTTGGTCGAGAGCTTTCTCTGCTCGGCTTCGATGAGTTCGTCAACAAGAAGCTGATCAGGGTTGCGCCCGTCGGGACGCCGCCGTTCGGTCCCGTGCGGGCCGCCTGAACCGTCCAGGACGCGCCATCCGCTTGTGATCGTTCCGATCACGTGCAACGCACACGTGTGGCGCCCCGATTCATTTTCGATTTGACCCGACACTATGGCAAACAAGACGATCATCAGTTGCGCGCTTACTGGAAGCGACGACACCCCGCGGCTGAGCCCCGCGGTGCCCATCACGCCCGAACAAATCGCCAATGAGGCCATTGCCGCATGCGAAGCCGGTGCGAGCATCGCCCACATTCACGTTCGTGACCCCGAGACGGGCATGCCAAGCACCGAGTTGTCGCTTTACAGAGAAGTCGTTTCGCGCATCCGCGAGAGCGGGTGCCCGATATTGATCAATCTGACGACGGGCGCCGGCGCACGTTTCGTCCCCAGCGACGAAGACCCGAACCGGGGAAGCGAATTGAGCACGATGATGACGCCCGAGGCCCGGGTGCGGCACGTGCTTGAATTGCGTCCGGAAATCTGCAGCCTTGATGTGGCTACGATGAATTTCGGCAATCGGGCATTCGTGAACGTGCCCGATCATATCGTCAAGATGGCAACCTTGGTGGAGGAAGCAGGCGTGAAGCCGGAAATCGAGGTTTTCGATCTCGGGCACTTACGTCTCGCGCGCAATCTGATCGAAACGCGCGGGATTCTGCAAAACCCGCTGTTCCAGTTATGTCTTGGCGTGCAGTGGGGCGCATCCGCCGATACGGAGAGCCTTCTTGTGATGAAGAGCTATCTGCCCGAGAACGCACGTTGGTCGGCGTTCGGCATTTCGCGCGCACAGTTTCCGATGGTGGCTCAAAGCGTGATTCTTGGCGGGCATGTTCGCGTCGGCCTCGAAGACAATCTCTATCTTGGCAAGGGGGAACTTGCACCCGGAAACGCAGCGCTGGTTAAACGTGCGGTCAGTATCATCAAAAGCATCGGCGCAGACGTGGCTACCCCCGACGAGGCTCGCAGCATACTCGGCCTTTCCCCTCGTCAATAGAGTGAGTCGACGTCTTAGTATCGTCAAATGGTTCTTTAACCGAGGAAAGTGAAATGGCAAAGGGATATTGGGTGGCAGCGTATCGAGCGATTCATGACGCCAGCAAGCTCGCGGCGTACGGCGCTCTTGCTGGACCAGCGGTGAAAGCGTTGGGCGGGAAGTTTCTGGTGCGAGGCGGCGAGGTCGTTGCGTTTGAAGCGGGCCTGAAGGAGCGGACCGTCGTGGTCGAATTCCCGAGCTACGAGCAAGCGCTTGCCGCGTATGAGAGCGAGGCTTATCAGAAAGTATTGGCCGTATTGGGCGATGGTGCCGAAAGGGACGCACGCGTCGTCGCGGGCGTCGACGACTAAGACGTGCTCCAGAGGCTGCATGGGCCAACCGTGCAGCGTGGCAACGCGGGCGCTTCACTTTCTGCGGAGCAGACATGTTGGAGCGCGGCCGATTGGGTCGCCACGATCTGGTCCAAAGCCTCTTGATGAGCGCTTATCGATTGGTAGTCCTTGCAGTGTAGAGAAGTAAATCTGCTAAACGGTGAAGAGTGGGATTTCCTGCCTCGTCCGGCTACGCAACACAACATGCGGCGACGCCCTGAGGGACCGCGCGGCATCTGATAGGAGACGTTGAATGCAAACCATGCGGGCGCTGGTGGCGCATGCAGTTGGTGAACCGACCGAAGTGCTAGGTCTGGAGACGAGGCAAATTCCGCAGCCCGCATCGGGCCAGGTTCGCATAAGGGTGCAGGCCGTACCCGTTCATGCGAGCGATCTCCACATTCTGCGAGGCCGCTACGGTTTCGCTCCGGCCTTTCCAACCGTGCTGGGCCTGGAATCCGTCGGCATCGTCGATGCGCCAGGCGAAGGCGTCGAGAGTTTGACTGTGGGTCAGCGCGTGATCACGCTGGGTGTGACGGGGACATGGCAGGAATACATCGTCGCCGACGCGGCGCGTGTCGTCGCTGTCCCCGATGCAATGAGCCTTTCTACTGCGGCGCAGCTGATTGCCAATCCGCTGACGGCACTGTTGTTGGTCAAGCACGAACTGGATGTTCAGTCTGGCGAGTGGCTGCTGCAGACGGCAGCCGGATCGACGGTCGGGAAGCTCGTCATCCAGCTGGGCAAGCACTTCGGCTTCAAGACGCTGAACGTGGTGCGTCGTCGCGCCGCCGTCGAGGAGATCCTGGCGCTGGGCGGCACGGCGGTCATCTGTACCGAGGACGAGGATATTCGCGAACGCGTCGCGCAGATCGTGGGCGAGGAAGGGGTGACCAAGGCGATCGACTGCGTCAGCGGCCAGGTCGGCGCAGACGTGTCGCGCTCGCTTGCACCGGGTGGCGAAATGCTGGTCTATGGCGCGCTGTCGACGCATCGGCAGACCAACGCGGACAAATTGACCCTCCCGCTGTTCCCACGGTCGATGATCTACGAGACTAAAACTGTACGAGGCTTCTGGCTTTACCGCTGGTTCACTACGACCCCGGCGGAAAAGATCAGTGCGCTCCTGAAGCAGACCATCGAGCTTGTTGCCAACGACACAATGAGTGTGCCCGAGGGACAACCGTTCAGGGTCGAGGATTTCGCCGAAGCTGTACGGCTCGCCGAAGCGCCCGCGCACGGCGGCAAGCCACTGCTGTTGTTCTGAGGTGCCTGGAGCAACGCAGATGTAAAAAGCTGGCCACGAGAACGCCGCGTTGTGAAGAGCCCTGGTTTTAACCGGCAGCCTATCCTTCGGCTGCCGATACCGCCGCCGCACCGCTGATGTCATGTTCATCTTTTCTCGCAAGAGACCAGGATGTTCTGACATAGGAAACGCGGCATCTTTTAGCATGGAGACAAAAATGCCTTTGTGGAATATCTATCATCCCGTCGGCGCCTACACGGCAGAGGAAAAGCAGGAAATGGCAACGCGCATCGCCGACATTTACATCATTCCTCGCTTCTACGTAGGCGTCCTGTTTCATGAACAGCCGAAAGATTCCTTCTTCATGGGAGGCGAGCCGCGCAGCGACTTCGTAAGAATCAGGCTGGACCAATTCGCGAGACACATCGCCAAGGACCCCGAATGGACAGCGTCGTGGCTGCGCAAGGCGAACGCCGCGATCGCGCCGTTTGTCCAGGATCGAGGCTATCACTACGAGTTGCATGTCGGCGAAACGCCGCGAGAACTGTGGCTGATCGACGGTATTCGGCCACCTCGCCCCGATACGAACGCCGAGAAGAAATGGAAGCTTGAAAACCGTGCGTCGCCGTATGAGCCGAGCGAAGGTTGAATGGGTCGGTTTCGTCTGAAACAATTCGGACGCGCAACTTGACCGCCCGCGGTGAAGGCCGAGCCGTCACCGCGGTTCCCCACCTCGCCGATGACGGGCGACGGCTCCATCAAGCCCTGTTACGCGGCATCGCCTGCAACGTATCGACGATCTCGCGCATCAACGCCTTGCGATCGTCCGACGCGCGCTGCACCATCCCCACGGTACGCAACGTCGGCGGACTGGAGACAGGGATCACGCGCAACATCGGGTCGTTCAGCCAGTTGCCGCGAATCAGCAGCGGCAGCACCGCGACGCCGACCTTCTCGCGCACCAGCGCAACGATGGTCTCGATCGAATTGAGTTCGAGATACTCGTTCACCATCAGCCCGGCCTTCTGCAGCGCCTGCTCGACGACCTGCCCGGTGCGCACGCGCCGGTCGAAACGCAGGAAACCGTGGCTGCGCAGGATGCGCTGCGGGTCGTTATCGTCGATGTCGCGGTTCACGACGAGCATCATCGGCTCGGTGTAGAGCGTCGTCCACTTCAGCGTGTCGGGCAGCGTCTCGTCGGCTCGCGCGACGACAGCGGCGACATCCACCTCGCCGGCCTCGACCATGCCCGCGAGTTCGTCGGAGCGCGCCGACAGCAGCCGCACGTCGAGCCTCGGGTGTGCCGCCTTGAGCCGCGCCACGGCCAGCGACAGCGCGCCGATCACCGACACCACCGCGCCGATCGTCACAGGCCCCTCCATTGCGTCCGAAGGCTTCGCCTCGAGCTCGGCGAGCAGATCGAGAATCTGCTCGACCTTCGGCCAGATCGTAAGGCCGTGCTGCGTGAGCGCGATCTGCCGTCCCCGGCGGTCGAACAACTGGCGGCCCAACGCCGCTTCGAGCCCGCGCATCTGCAGGCTCACGGCCGCCTGCGTCAGCGCGACCTTGTCGGCGGCCGCCGAGAACGAGCCGGTGCGTGCAACAGCCCTGAAAGTCTTCAACATGCGAAGCGTCGGCATCGTCGGCTCCAGGTGCGCCCCATGGGCGAATCATGAGAAAAATTTAAGCATCGAAAAGAAATATTAATATTTTTTGTACGAGTCACGCCAGATAATCGTTTTCATCACGATCTGCGGGGACGGGCGACACGATGCGGAGCAATGCGGCATGACGGATGCAGAACGCCGACGGGTTCTCGATGTACGGGGCTTCTCGCTGAAGTTTTCGGACGCGCCCGATGTGCCGAACGTCGTCGATAACGTCTCTTTCCAGGTGCACGCGGGCGAGACGTTGTGCATGGTCGGCGAGTCGGGCTGCGGCAAGAGCGTGACCTCGCTTGCGCTGATGGGGCTGCTCGCGAGCCCGCCCGCGCGGCGCGTGGCGGGCACCGCGCATTTCGACGGCGAAGATCTCTTCGCGTTGTCCGAGCGCGAGTTGGCCGACATTCGCGGCAACCGCATGTCGATGATCTTCCAGGAGCCGATGACGTCGCTGAATCCCGCTTATACGGTCGGCGAGCAGATCGGCGAGAGCATCCGGCGGCATCGCGGCATCAGGCGCGCGCAAGCCCGCGAAGAGGCGCTGGAGATGCTGCGCCTCGTCCATATTCCCGCGCCCGAAACGCGGCTCGATGCGTTCCCGCATCAGTTGTCGGGTGGCATGCGCCAGCGCGTGATGATCGCGATGGCGCTCGCGAACAGCCCGCGCCTGCTGATCGCCGACGAACCCACCACCGCGCTCGACGTGACCATCCAGGCCCAGGTTCTGTCGCTGGTGCGCAACCTTCAGGCTCAAACGGGCACCGCGATGCTGCTGATCACGCATGATCTCGGCGTGGTCGCCGAAGTCGCGGATCACGTCGCGGTGATGTACGCGGGCAAGATCGTCGAGTACGGCACGGTCGCCGATCTGTTCGACGATCCTCAACATCCGTACACGATCGGTCTGATGGGCGCAATTCCGTCCGTCGGCAAGCGCGAAGGGTCGCTCGCGACGATACGCGGCTCCGTTCCGTCGCCCGAACAGATGCCGCGCGGCTGCCGCTTCGCGCCGCGCTGCCCGTTCGCGGAACAGCGCTGCATCGACGCCGTGCCGCCCGACCGGACGCTGGCAGGCGAGCATCGCGTGGCGTGCTGGGTCGCGCCCGTCGAGCAGCTTGTCAAGCCCGCGCAGCAAAAGGAGCTGACATGAAGCCCGGCATGCGGCCTGACACCCGGCCCGATGCGCGGCCTGATACGCGGCCCCGCGTCGCGACGCCGATCATCGAGGCAAGCGCGCTCACGAAGCGCTTCGGCGGCGCCAGGCATCTGTTCGCGCGCACGCCTGCCGTGCATGCCGTCAACGACGTGTCGTTCGCGGTGCAGACGGGCGAGACGTTCGCGATCGTCGGCGAATCGGGTTGCGGCAAGTCGACACTCGGACGCCTGCTGCTGCGCCTGATCGACTCGACGCAAGGCCGCGTGATCTATCAGGGCGAGGACATCACGCACTGGCAGGGCGCGAAGCTGCGCCGCTTGCGCCGCGAGATGCAGATCATCTTCCAGGACCCGTTTGCGTCGCTGAATCCCGGCATGACAGTCGGCCAGATCATCGGCGAGCCCGTGGCGTTTCACGGACTCGCGCGCAACGCCACGCAGCGCCGCGAACGGGTCGCGCAACTGCTGTCGAAGGTCGGCTTGCAGCCCGCGTATGCCGAACGCTATCCGCATGAGTTTTCCGGCGGACAGCGTCAGCGTATCGGCATCGCAAGAGCGCTGGCGGGCGAGCCGAAGCTGGTCGTCGGCGACGAGCCCGTGTCGGCCCTCGATGTCTCCGTGCAGGCGCAAGTGATCAACCTGCTCGAATCGCTGAAGGCGGAACTCGGTCTCACGCTGATCATGGTCGCGCACGATCTCGCCGTGATCCGTCACATGAGCGACCGTGTCGCCGTGATGTATCTCGGTGAGATCGTCGAACTGGCGCGGGTGGACGAACTGTTCGATACGCCGCTGCATCCGTACACGCAGGCGCTGCTGCGCGCGATACCCGCGAGCAGTCCGCACGAGCGCCGCACGAAGCCCGCGTTGCAGGGCGATCTGCCGAGCCCGACGGCGCCGCCGCCCGGCTGCCGCTTTCATACGCGCTGTCCGCATGCGAAGCCGCGCTGCGCGCAGGAGCGCCCGCAAGCCGAAACGCTGCCGGGCGGGCGGCAGGTCACATGCCATTTCTGGCGCGACGTGCAGAACGCGGGCAGCGGCGCGCCGCTCGTCGCGAGCGTCAGCGCGAAGCTCAACGAGCGCCTTGCGATTTACCGCGAGAAGCAGGCGGGATTGACGGCCGAAGCAAACCGATAGTCACTCATCTGATGGCAACCCGAACCGCAACAAGGACACAACGCATGCGAAGAATGTTGATTGCCGCCGCGCTCACGATGAGCGCCTCCGTCGCGATGGCCCAGAGCACCATCCGCATCGGCCTGCAGGACGATATCGGTTCGCTCGATCCCGCGCGCAGCGTGCAGTTCGTCGACCGGATCGTGTTCGCGTCGCTGTGCAACTCGCTCGTCGACGTCACGCCGGATCTGAAGATCGTGCCGATGCTCGCGACCTCATGGACCACCGGCGCGGACGGCAAGTCGATGACCTTCAAGCTGCGTCAGGGCGTGAAGTTCCAGAACGACGAGCCGTTCAACGCCGCCGCCGTGAAGGCGAACCTCGACCGCTATCGCAGCCTGCCGACCAGCAACCGCAAAAGCGAGCTTTCGTCGGTCGATCATGTCGATGTCGTCGACGACAGCACCGTGAAGATCGTGCTGAAGCAGCCCGACGCCGCGCTGCTCGCCACGCTGTCCGACCGCGCGGGCATGATGCTCGCGCCGAAGACGCTGGCCGATCCCGCGAGCGTCGCGTCGCATCCCGTGTGCTCGGGTCCGTACAAGTTCGTGCAGCGCGTGCAGAACGACCGCGTCGTACTCGAGAAGTTCGCCGGCTACTGGGACGCAGAGAGATATCCGATCCAGCGCGTCGTGTTCCAGCCGATTCCCGACAGCACCGTGCGTCTGGCGAACCTGCGCTCGGGCTCGCTTGATATGCTCGAACGACTCGCGCCTTCGGACGTCGCCGCCGTGAAGAACGATGCGAATCTGCAATTCAAGCCGGTGACGGGCCTCGGCTTCTACTACGTGACGTTCAATATCAACAACGGTCCGCGCGGCAACAATCCGCTGAAGGACAAGCGCGTGCGTCAGGCGTTCGAGCTTGCGATCGATCGCGACGCGATCGATCAGGTGATCGGCGCCGGCATCTTTCCGCCCGCCAACCAGGGTATTCCGAAGTCGAGCCCGTACTACAACGCGTCGCTGCAGACGACGAAGCGTGACGTCGCGAAAGCGAAGGCGCTGCTGAAAGCGGCGGGCAACGAGCATCCGACCATCGAATTCGCGTATCCGAACAATACGGTAGCGAGCCAGGTCACCCAGATGCTGCAGGCGATGCTCGGCGAAGCGGGCATCACGCTGAAGCTGCGTCCGAGCGATTACGCAACGGAGCTGAACGCCGGACACAGCGGCGATTTCGAAGCGATGTACACGGGCTGGTCGGGCCGCGTCGATCCCGACGGCAACCTGCATCAGTTCAACACCTGCGCGGGCAACCTCAACTACGCGCACTACTGCAACCAGCAGGTCGATTCGCTGCTCGACGCCGCGCGCACGAAGCTCTCGATGGCCGAGCGCAAGGCGGACTACGACGCCGCCGGCAAGATCCTCGCCGATGACGACCCCATCGTCTATATCTACGCGCAGCCCTGGCCGTTCGTGCTGTCGAAGAAGGTGCAGGGCTTCACGCCGTCCGCCGATGGCCTCGTGCGCCTGCGCGGCGTGTCCGTCAAGGGCTGAGCGCGATGCTGGGGATCATCGCCAATCGCATGCTGGTGGCCGTGCCGACGCTGATCCTGGTGTCGATGCTGATCTTCGGCCTGCAAAAGCTGCTGCCGGGCGACCCGGTCCGCGCGATGGCGGGCGAGGACCAGGACCCGCAACTGATCGCGACGCTGCGCGTCAAGTATCACCTCGATCAGCCGGTGCCGACGCAGTACGCGCTATGGATGCGCGATGTCGCGCACGGCGATCTGGGCGCGTCGCTGCGCACCGACGTGCCCGTGCGGTCGCTGATCGCGCAGAAGCTGCCCGTCACGATTCAGCTCGCGGTGATGGCGATGATCCTCGCGATCGGCATCGGCATTCCGGCCGGCGTGATTTCGGCCGCGAGCCGCGGCGGGCCGCTCGACTACGCGGCGAATATCTTCGCGTTGTCGGGCATGTCGATACCGAACTTCTGGCTCGGCATCATGCTGATTTTCATCGTATCGGTTCGCTGGCATCTGCTGCCGTCGTCGGGCTATGTGCCGCCGGGCGACGACTTCTGGCTCAGCATCAAGACGATGCTGATGCCCGCGTTCGTGCTCGGCGCGGCGCTCGGCGCGCAACTGATGCGCCACACGCGCAGCGCGATGCTCGGCGTGCTGCGCTCCGATTACATCCGCACTGCGCGCGCCAAAGGACTGCTGCGTGGCGCCGTCGTCGTCAAGCACGCGTTCCGCAACGCGCTGGTTCCCATCGTCACGGTGCTGGCGCTGCTGTTCGGCGAACTGCTCGCGGGCGCTGTGCTGACGGAGCAGGTGTTCACGATTCCGGGCTTCGGCAAGCTCGTTGTCGATGCGGTGTTCAACCGCGATTACCCCGTCGTGCAAGGCGTCGTGCTCGTCACCGCGCTCGCGTTCATCGTCGTGAACCTGTGCGCGGACGTGCTCTATATTCTTCTCAATCCCCGGCTGAGGCGCAGTTGATGGCTACTTCACCCGATGCACGATCCGTATCGGCTGCCGCCGTATTGCCGCGCCGCAAGCGCCGCGGCCTCGTGCGCTTCATGCGCAATCGGGCGGCCGTGTTCGGCGCGTTTCTGGTCGCGCTCGTCGTCGTGATGGCGGTGTTCGCGCCGTGGCTCACGCAGTACGACCCCGTTCAAGCAAGCTTCATGACCGTGCGCCGGGCGCCGTCTGCTGCCCACTGGTTCGGCACCGACGAACTCGGCCGCGACGTGCTGAGCCGCCTGTTGTACGGCGCGCGCGCGTCGTTGCTGGCGGGCGTCGTGTCCGTCGGCATCGCCGTCGTGCTCGGCGTGCCGCTCGGGCTCGTCGCCGGGTACTTCGGCAAGCTCGTTGACGGCGTGATTTCGCGCGTCGCCGATGCGCTGCTGTCGATCCCGTTCCTGATTCTCGCGATCGCGTTGAGCGCATTCCTCGGGCCCAGCCTGACGAACGCGATGGCCGCCATCGGCATTTCGGCGATGCCGCGCTTCATCCGTCTCACGCGCGGACAGGCGATCAGCGTGAAGGCCGAAGAGTATGTGGAAGGCGCGCGCGCGATCGGCCTCGATCATGCGCGCATCATTCTGCGCTACATTCTGCCGAACGTGCTGCCGCCCATCATCGTGCAGGCGAGCCTCACGGTGGCGAGCGCGATCATCGCGGAAGCGAGCCTGTCGTTTCTCGGGCTCGGACAGTTGCCGCCCGCGCCGTCGTGGGGATCGATGCTCAATACCGCGAAGGACTTCGTCAGCCAGGCGCCGTGGATGTCGATCTTTCCCGGCATCGCGATCTTTCTGGCCGTGCTCGGCTTCAACCTGCTCGGCGACGGTCTGCGCGACGCGCTCGACCCGCGCGAGTCGTGATTGATGACGCGGCTGCCGCTTGCGGCGGCCCGCCGTCGAACCCAGCAACACCAACAGAGTGACAACATGACCCGTTTCAACTGGCAGAACCCTTATCCGACGCTGCGCATGCCCGTGTTTGCGCGCAACATCGTTTCGACTTCGCAGCCGCTTGCCGCGCAGGCCGGCCTGCGGATGCTGTGGAAAGGCGGCAATGCAGTCGATGCCGCGATCGCGGCGGCGGCGGCGATTACCGTCGTGGAGCCGGTGTCGAACGGTCTGGGCAGCGATGCGTTCGCGCTCGTGTGGGACGGCAAGGCGTTGCACGGGCTGAACGCGTCGGGCGTCGCGCCTGCCGCGTGGAGCGTCGATTACTTCCGGCGCAAATACGGCGAGCGCGACGGCCTTGCCACGCAGCCCGTGCGCGGCTGGGACACGGTGACGGTGCCGGGCGCGATCGCAGGCTGGGAAGCGCTGCATCGCAAGTTCGGTTCGCTGCCGTTCGCGGACCTGATGGAGCCCGCCATCGAGATCGCCGAGCGCGGTCATGCCGTCGCGAGCGTCGTCGCGCGCAAATGGGCTGCCGCCGTGCCCGAACTGAAGAACCAGCCCGGTTACGCCGATACGTTCATGCCGCGCGGCCGCGCGCCCGAAGTCAGCGAACTCGTGAAGATGCCCGGTCACGCGAAGACCTTGCGCATGCTCGCCGAACAAGGCCCGCGCGCGTACTACGAAGGCGAGATCGCCGAACGCATCGCGGCGTTCTCGCGCGAATGCGGCGCGGCGATGACGCTCGACGACCTGCGCAACTACCGGCCCGACTGGGTCGAGCCGATCGGCAAGAACTATCGCGGCTATACGGTGCACGAGATTCCGCCGAACGGACAGGGCATTGCCGCGCTGATCGCGCTCGGCATTCTGGAGCAGTTCGACGTCGGCTCGCTGAAGGTCGATGGCATCGAGTCACAGCATCTGCAGATCGAGGCGATGAAGCTCGCGTTTGCGGACGTCTACCGCTATGTCGCCGATCCGCACTCGATGGAAGTGACGCCCGCTGAAATGCTCGACGACGCGTATCTGAAATCGCGCGCGAAGCTGATCGATCCGAAGCGCGCGACGCAGTTCGGCTTCGGCATGCCGAAGGCGGGCGGCACGATCTACCTGTCGGCGGCCGACGAGCGCGGCATGATGGTCAGCTTCATCCAGTCGAACTACATGGGCTTCGGTTCCGGCGTCGTCGTGCCGGACATGGGGATCGCGCTGCAAAACCGCGGCTGCGGGTTCTCGATGGACCCGAAGTCGCCGAACGTCGTCGCGGGCGGCAAGCGGCCTTTCCACACGATCATTCCCGCGTTCCTCACGCAGCAGGTGGACGGCAGGCAGGAAGCGGTGATGAGCTTCGGCGTGATGGGCGGCGACATGCAGCCGCAAGGGCACCTGCAAACCGTCGTGCGGATGCTCGACTACGGCCAGCAGCCGCAGGCCGCGTGCGACGCGCCGCGCTGGAAGGTGAACCGCGACTTCTCGATCGATATCGAAGCGACGCTCGATCCGCAGACGGCGCGCGCGCTCGAAGGCGTCGGCCACACGATCAAGTCGATCGACGATCCGTACATGGATTTCGGCTCGGGCCAGTTCATCTGGAAGCTCGATCGCAACGAGCCGGAGCGCGGCTATGTCGCTGCCAGCGACAGCCGGCGCGACGGTCTCGCAGCGGGTTTCTGAGCGCACGGAAAGCGGCGAAGGCGTTCATTCCTGACCATCGTCTTCGCCGTTCTTGCGCTTGCCGCCCCGCCCCGCTTTTTCCACCGCCAGCCAGTATTCGCGCATCGCGCCGATGCGCTTCTGGTCCGCGTGCACCGACGCGATCGCGTTCTTCACGCGCGCTTTCAGCACGGTCGGCTGCGCGTATTTCAGCACGCTATCCGCGACGCCTTTCAGCAGCGCCTGTTCGTAGTCGGTGTCGTTGTTGGCGTCCTCCGTCATCAACAGGATGGGCACGCCTTCGAGACGCGGCTCCCGCTTCAACGTCGCGCACAGTTGCGGGCCTGTCGTGTCGGGCAACTCGGCGTTCACGAGGATCACCGTCGGCAGGCTGTGCCGCGCGCGCTCGAAACCCTCAGCGCCAGTCGTCGCGCTGGTGCAGCGGCCAAGGTCGTGCAGCAGATCATGCAGCGGGCCGAGTTTCGCGGGATCACTCTCGATGATCAGAATGTTGTCGGGCAACGCGCCGAGCGTCGGCGGCAAGAACGAGCCTGCGCGAAAGCGCTCGGACTGGTTCAGCATCTTCAGCCGCTTGCGCAACTGCGTCTCGACGCGCGCGCGCAGTTGTGTCGCGTTCAGCGGCTTGGTCACATAGTCGGATGCGCCGAGCCTGAACGCGTCGATTTCCAGCGCGGGTGCGTCGTGACTCGTGACGAAGATCACAGGGATTTTCGCGAGCTCGGCGTCGGCCTTCAGGATCTCGCAGAAGTCGAAGCCCGTCATGCCGGGCATGCTCGCATCGAGCAGGATCAGGTCCGGCGTGGACTGCCGCGCGAGCAGCAAGCCCATTTCCCCCGACAGCGCAAAGCGCCGTTCCCCGTAATCTGAAAGCATGTCGCTCATGATGCGCACGGTCGCGACGTCGTCGTCGACGATCAGGAGCTTGAACTTGTACGCTGCCATGTGTTGCGTAGCGCCTCGGAATGAAATGCCCGGCACAGCGTTCATGCACGCCGGCTGCGATGATGAAATGAGGTCCCTGGCCGAACTCAAGATTAGGCGGAGTTTCGCAAAACGGGCAATAGCGATTTCCCGATACTCGTTGCAAATGCATGTGCGTCCCTTCGACATGCACGGCCATGTTACGCGCGAATGTCAAAGTGTTCGGATTTTTCTGCCGATCACTTCACGCGTTTCGGCATGAGTGTGCGATGACGGGACCACGCGCGCGTTGTACGGCTAAAAGACGGACTTGCGCGATACCGTCTAGAATCGCGGGGGCGTCGCTTGCCGAGGGCGCCGGGCATCCGCGATGCGCGTCGCTGTTTCAACGGGCGGCGTGCGGCCTGGATGCGCGTGATCGATGCTTAAAGGACCGCTGCCGTGTGGCATTTCCCCACCGCTCTTCCGCCGTCGCTCGGCCCGTGGGCCGTGTTTCTGAGCGTGCTCGTCACGCAACTGGGCGTGCCCGTTCCGGCCGCGCCGATGCTGATGCTCGCCGGGACGATGGCGGCGGTGGGACAGGTGTCCTACGCGGGCGTGTTCTGCGCGGCCGTCGGCGCGACATTGCTCGCGGATTCACTGTGGTTCTTCGTCGGACGTGTGCGCGGGCGGCGTCTGCTGAATGGGCTGGTGCGCTTCTCACTGTCGCTCGATACATCGCTGCGCGTGGCGCGCGGCGTCTTCGAAAAGCACGGCGCGCCGATTCTCACGCTCGCCAAATTCCTGCCCGGCCTCGGGCTCATCTGCGCGCCGCTGCTCGGCACGACAGCGATCGCGCCGGGCGTCTTCCTGCTCTGGGATGCCGTCGGCGCGTCGCTGTGGACGGGCACGTATCTGATCGGCGGCGCGGCGTTGCACGATGAAATCGTGCAGGCGATGCTGCTGGTGCGGCATAACGGCGGCACGATCTTCGATGCATTCGCCGCGATCTGCGCGACCGTGCTGTTGTATCGCTGGATACGCCGCATACAGTTCCGGCGCAAGCTCGCGGAGAGACGCATCAGCCCCGAACAGCTCGACGCGATGATGCGTTCGGATGCGCCGCCTCTGATCTTCGATGCAAGGCCGCGCAGCGTGCGCGATAAAGAGGCTTATCGGATCGCCGGCGCGTATCCCCTCGACCTCGACTCGCCCGACCAGCTGGACCCCGCGCTGCTCGCGCATTCGATCGTCGTCTACTGCGTGTGTCCGAACGAGGCGACGGCCAGACACATCATCGAGCGACTGCATCGCAAAGGGATTCATCATGCGCACGCATTGAAGGGCGGACTCGACGCATGGGAGAAACGCGGCTATCCCGTCGAACCGCTGCCTTCCGACTTCTACACATCGCTCAAACGTCTCGCCGTGGCCGTGCCGGAAGACGAATACACGGTCCGCGCTACGATGCCGGGCTGACGCGCTCCGGCTCCGCGCTCGCGGGCGGCGGGGTTCGCCGCCGTGCGGAGAGCGCCGCCCCGGCGACATATTCGCCGTTTTTCGACGCCGGCCGAGCGCCCGGAAAACGGCTCAAACGCCCGCCCCGCAAGCCTCCGAGGGCGGTGACATACGGTGAAATAACTTCCGCATAGCCTGTAACGGCGCCGATGCTTAAAGTTCGCATATCGGATGCGATGCATTGATCGAACTGTCCACCGCAGACGATACCTCCCGCCACAACCGTCAATGGCATCGTCATGGAATTCATCACAAAACTGGTCCTTTCGTTCACGGGCTTCGTCGTCGCCGTCTCGATGATCGAAGCAGTCGTGCTTAGCCGCAGGAAGAACGCAGCCACACCATTTGCGTGGTACGAGGTGTGGATTTCTCTGTTCGACCTGACCGTGCGCAGGCTGCTCGCGCTGCTGCCGCTCTCGCTCGCGACGCCTCTTTTCAGCTTCGTCTTCGACCATCGCATTTCCAACGTCGAGATCAATAGCGTGCTGATGGTGTTCGCGCTCTTCATCGGACAGGAGTTCTGCTACTACTGGTATCACCGCGCGTCGCATCGCGTGCGCTTCTTCTGGGCCACGCATGCCGTGCACCATTCGCCGAACCAGTTGACGCTGTCGACGTCATTCCGTCTCGGCTTGACGAGCAAGCTGTCGGGCGCGACGCTCTTCTTCGCGCCGCTCGTATGGCTCGGCGTGAAGCCTGAAGTGGTGATGCTGACGATCTTCCTCAACCTGATGTATCAGTTCTGGCTGCATACGACGTGGATTCCGAAGCTCGGCTGGTTCGAATACGTGTTCAACACGCCGTCTGCCCACCGTGTTCACCACGCATCGAACGTCGATTACCTCGATGCGAACTACGGCGGCGTGCTGATCATCTTCGACCGGCTGTTCGGCACCTACGTCGAGGAGCGCGCAGATGAACCCTGCGTCTACGGTTTCGTCACGCCGACCACGTCGCGCAATCCGTTCGTCGTCGAGTTCGAGCACTGGGCAACGCTGATCCGCGACGTCGTGAAGGCGAAGAACCCGTGGATCGCGATCAACCACGTGATCCAGCCGCCGGGATGGCTTCCGGATGGCGGCGGCGAAACGACGGAAGAACTGCGCCGCAAGAACCAGCCGGCGCGCACGGAATGCGAGGCCGTCAACGGTTGATACGTTGGCAAGACCTGGCGGCAAGACCCAGCGGCAACACCAAGCGGCAACACCCAGCGGCAACACCAAGCAAAGCGAGTCATCGGCGACGATGGCTCGTTTTGTTTCTACCAGCGGAAGAAATGCGCGCAGTGTTCACAGGATCGTACGCGTTAGGTCGCATGTAGTTGAAGTCGACGTGTGATTTGTGCAAACGTCATTGCCGAGTTCGTCTTGGTTTTGACGAGCGTGAATCGAGCGCATCAGCACGTTATAGAGGAGGGGACCAGCCATGAAAATCGCAACAGGAATAGTGGGACTTGCTCTGTCGATCCTGTCTTCGCATAGCTTCGCGGAATCGGTGCAGCCGTTGCCTGCCCTCAATATCGACATCAACGAAACGTCCGTTTCAGGCATTTCATCGGGCGGCTTCATGGCCGTGCAGATCGGGATTGCGTATTCGTCGATCATCAAAGGCGTGGGTGTCGTCGCGGCTGGTCCGTACTACTGTTCGCAGAACGACACGCAGACGGCGATCACGCGATGCTCGTGCACGGGCGAGCCGTACGCGGCGTGTCGGGTATCGGATGGCAGTACTTCCGTGTCCGCGCTGGTTGCGAAGACGCTAGACTTTCATGCACGCGCGCTGATCGACGATCCGGCGAATGTCCGGCGACAGCGGGTCGTCACGATCTCCGGCGCGAATGACACGACGGTGCCTCCAGCCGTCGTGCGGCAGCTCGACAGTTACTATGGCGCGCTGGGCGTTGTGCCCGGCAATCTGTCCGCAGCGTGGCTACCGAACGCCGCGCATACGATGCCGACGTTGAACTACGGCACGGCATGCGGCAAGTCGGAGTCGCCGTTCATCGGCAAGTGCCAATACGACGCCGCAGAGGCGATCCTCGGCTGGATTTATGGGCCCGGCCCATTGACGCCGCGCGCGGGTTCGCGGCCACTCGGCCGGTTCATCAAGTTCGACCAGGCCGCGTTCATACCGAAGGACGGCGAGTTCGCGCCTGGCAGCGCCGGCCTCGACAGCACCGCATGGATCTACGTCCCGGACGAATGCAAGCGCGGCGCGAAATGCCGTTTGCACGTCGCGTTGCATGGGTGCAGGCAAGGGCAGGACTATTTGCCGTTGAAGGGGCCGCCGGGCGGTGGGCTCTACTACGGCACGACCTTCGTCAAGCATTCGGGCTATGACAAATGGGCGGACAACAACAGGATCGTCGTGCTGTTTCCGCAGGCGTTGTCCATTCCACAAGAAAATCCGTTCGGTTGCTGGGACTGGTGGGGCTATACGGACGCGCACTACGCCGACCAGCAAGGTGTCCAGATGCAAACCATTCGCGCGATGATCGAACGGCTGACCTCGGGCGCGACACCTTGAAGGCGAGCGGGGCTTCGTCTTTCAAATCATTGACGTCGGGTGAGCCGTCAGCACGCGGCGGGTCATTGGAGTAGTCTATCGACGAGGCGTTGAAGCTCGGGCGCATCGACGCGCCACGCATGATCCAACCCGAAACATCAATGAGGCCAAGATGGAATATCGTCACCTGGGTGCATCAGGATTCAAGGTTCCAGTGCTGAGTTTCGGCACGGGAACATTCGGCGGTAAAGGCGAGCTCTTTCAGGCGTGGGGTGAAACGGATGTCGCCGAGGCGCGCAAGCTCGTCGATATCTGCCTCGACGCGGGCGTGACGATGTTCGATAGCGCCGATATCTATTCGAGCGGCGCTTCGGAGTCGATTCTGGGCGAAGCGCTCAAAGGGCGTCGCGACAACGCGATCATCTCGACGAAGGCGACGTTTCGCTTCGACGAAAGCGATCCGAACGGTGTCGGCTCATCGCGTTTTCACCTCATCAAGGCCGTCGATGCGGCGCTCAAGCGCCTGCAGACAGACTACATCGATCTGTTCCAGCTGCACGGCTTCGATGCGAAGACGCCCGTCGAAGAAACACTATCGACACTGAACGACCTCGTGCGTGCGGGCAAGATCCGCTATACGGGCGTGTCGAATTTTTCCGGCTGGCATCTGCAGAAATCGCTCGACGTCGCGGACCGCTACGGCTATCCGCGCTATGTGGCGAATCAGACCTATTATTCGCTAATCGGGCGTGACTACGAGTGGGAACTGATGCCGCTCGGCATCGACCAGGGTGTCGGCGCCGTCGTCTGGAGCCCGTTGGGCTGGGGCCGCCTGACAGGGAAGATCCGCCGTGGGACGCCGCTGCCGGCGCTGAGCCGGCTGCATAAGACGGCCGATATCGGCCCGCCCGTACCCGACGAGTATCTGTATCGCGTGGTGGACGCGCTCGATGCCATCGCCGAGGAAACGGGCAAGACGGTGCCGCAAATCGCGCTGAACTGGCTGTTGCAACGGCCGACTGTTTCGACGGTGCTGGTCGGCGCGCGCAACGAGGAGCAATTGCGTCAGAATCTCGGTGCGGTCGGCTGGAACCTCACACAGGAGCAGATTGCGAAGCTCGATGCAGCAAGCAAGGTCAGGCCCGTGTACCCGTATTGGCATCAGGAAGGCTTCGCGGAGCGCAATCCGTTCCCGGTATGAGTCATGCATCAGCTGCCGTATCACACGTATCACACGGGCAGTTGGAGCGGGCCGGCGCAGCCGTGTCGAAGTCACGATGCGTCGGCATTTGCAATGTCTTTTCGACGGCGAAACTCAAGGACGCGCCAGGACGGCGAAAAAGCGCCGCGAGCGCAGTCCCGTAAATGGTCATGAGAGAGGCCAGATATGCCGATGGTGCTTCTTGTAGACGACGATGTTGAAACGCTCGAAGCATGGCAGTCGGTTTGCGAGGCGAACGGATACGAAACCTGTCTCGCACAGGACGGACGCGCGGCGCTGGAAGTGCTTCGTGCGCGTGATGTCGATATCGTCGTTGCCGACTGGCGAATGCCTGTGATGTCCGGCAGCGTGCTCTGCTATCACGTGCGCAACGAGCCGCGCCTCGTGGACATCGTGTTCATTCTCGTATCGGGCGAGCCGAGTCCGCCCGCGTTCGTCTATTACGACGGCTTTCTGCGCAAGCCGCTCGACCCATCCGATCTCCTGTCTGCAATGAGCCGGTTGCTGCTCGAGCGCAAAGCAGATGGGCGGCACCGACGCAATGCATTGCGGTAACGGAGCGTTTTCCGCGAGATGCGCCCGCTGCGCAGCTCGTTCATCTCGCTGAAAGCGGCGCAAGCCTGGTGCAAGTTTGCTGCCATCGCTGTGCTGCGCGCTTCAACGCGGATTATTTTTGTTGCTCCTATGATGGCGACGCTGGTGTCGATCCCGCGCGATCGAATAACAGCACATCATGGAGCCAATAAATGAAGAAATCTTTACTCGCCCTCGCACTTCTTGGAACTTTTACCGCTGCGGCACATGCGCAAAGCAGCGTGACCCTTTACGGCCTTCTCGATACCGGACTCGTCTACACCAACAATCAGCAGGGACACAGCAACTGGCAGGAACTGACCAGCGCGACGCAGAACACCGTGTTTGGTCTCAAGGGGTCGGAGGATCTCGGTGGCGGATTGCATGCCGTCTTCAAGCTGGAGCAAGGCTTTCTGTTGAATAACGGCGCACAGGCTTTCTCCGGCGATGGGTTTGGTTCGCAGGTTTGGGTTGGGCTGCAAAGCGACCCCTATGGCACGCTGACATTCGGCCGCCAGTTTGACGTGATGAACGACCTGGTCGGGCCGCTGACGGCCGAGTTCAACTCGTGGGGCGGTAACATGGCTGCCCATCCGTTCGAGAACGACAATCTTGCGGCGAACTCCGTTGTCGTCAACAACACGGTCAAGTACACGAGCCCCGTGTGGCACGGCGTCACGTTCGAAACGATGTATGGCTTCAGCAACAAGGCCGGCGACTTCGCGAACAATCGCGCCTATGGTTTCGGTCTTTCGTATTCTCAGGGTCCCATCAATCTGGCTGCCGGATACCTGCAATTCAATAACGCGGGCAACCAAGGCGGCGCGGTCACCACCGCCGACACCAGCGCGAACTTCCTGGCGGAACGCCAGCGCATCTGGTCGCTTGGCGGCAACTATACATACGGGCCCGCTACCGTCGGCCTGGTATGGAGCCATACGCAGATCGACAACGTCGCGGGGGTGTTCTCGTTCGGCACGGGAACCTACCTTGGGGCCAACGATGCATCGGCGGGAACGCTCAACGGCTCGTTGCGACTCGACAACTACGAAGTGAATGCGAAGTATGCGATCACGCAGGCATTGAGCGTGTCGGGCGCGTACACGTACACGCATGGCGCGTACAACGGTTCGTCGCCGGGCTGGAATACGGCGATGCTGCAAACCGACTACGCGGTCAGCAAGCGCACCGACTTCTATCTCGAAGGCGTGTACCAGAACGTGCATGGCGCGCCGGCGGACTCGGTCCTTTCGCACGCGATGATCAACACGTTGTCGCCATCGTCGACGGATACGCAAGTCGCCGTGACGATCGGCATGCGTCACGCTTTCTGACGCGCGGACTGTGAAGGCGCATGTCGTTCGGGCATGCGCCTTTTTCTGAATATGAGCGTCGACTTTTATTCTGACGTCTCAGGCAAAAACGTGGATGTTTGAAATAAATACGCACCTGGACGCCGCCGCAATCGCTGCGGGCTGCGCGAACCCGGATTACTCAGACGGGCGCGAGCCGAGCAGGAGAATGTCCACGAGTCGCTTCGCGCTGAGTTGCCAGTCCGGCGCCGACGCCACGTTCGACACGCCGATGAGCGCGCGAAGCAGATCGAGCGGATCGAGATCGGCACGAATGTCGCCGCTCGCTATCGCACGCTCGACGAGCGATTGAATCGCGTTCTTGATCAGCGTTCCGGACGATTCGAACAGCTTCGCCGACCCGCCCACGATCGAATTCAACGCGGGCGCGATGATCTTCTTCGTCGCGATGTAATCGACGAAGAGCAGCATCCAGGCTCTCAGCGCGTCGCGGGGTGGCATCGAATCGCTCAGCCTGCGCTCTTCCGCTGCGAGCTTTTCCACCTCGGCCTGGTACACGCTCTCCAGCAACGCCTCGCGCGTCGGGAAGTGCCGGTACAGCGTGCCGGGCCCGACGCCCGCCTGGCGAGCCAACTCGTCGAGGCTGATGTCGCCGCCTGCTTGTGTAAAAGCCTTCTTCGCCTCTTCGAGAATGCGTTCGCGATTGCGTAGCGCGTCGGCTCTGGGTTTTCGTTCTTTGGGCGTGGAGGGATTCATCGTCAGTTGATGCTTGCAAACGGAGGCTGTCTCCGTTTAATATCTTCGAACCGGAGGGAAACTCCGTTTTATCCCGGGCGGGAACGAACGTCAACCCTCATACAGACGGAGAGGTGCAAATGGCTGAAAACTTTGGTGCAACATCGACGACGGACGAGGTGCTCGCGGGCGTCAACCTTCACGGCAAGCGGATTCTCGTGACGGGCGTTTCGGCGGGACTGGGCGTGGAGACGGCGCGCTCGCTCGCCGCGCGTGGCGCGAGCGTGATCGGCGCCGCGCGCGACCTGCAGAAGGCGCGCCACGCGACGGCGGCAGCGACGCGCGAGGCAGCCGCGGCAGGCGGCAGCATCGAGCTGATTTCGCTCGATCTCGCGAGCCTCGCGAGTGTCCGGGCTTGCGCCGACAAACTGCTTGCGCAAGGCAAGCAGTTTGACATCGTCATCGCCAACGCGGGCGTGATGGCGACGCCCTTTGGCAAGACCGCCGATGGATTCGAAACCCAGTTCGGCACCAACCATCTCGGCCATTTCGTGCTCGTGAATCGGGTTGCGTCGCTGATTCCCAGTGGCGGGCGCGTGGTGATGCTGGCGTCGTCGGGGCATCGCTTCGCGAACGTCGACCTGGACGATCCTGGCTTCGTGCGCGGGCCTTACGATCCGTTCGTCGCGTATGGGCGCTCGAAGACGGCGAACATCCTGTTTGCGGTCGGCTTCGATCAGCGGCATCGCGCGCGCGGCGTGCGGGCCACCGCGGTCCACCCCGGCGGCATACGGACCGAGCTGGGCCGCCATATGGACGAAGGTCGAATGACGGCATTGCTTGAAACCATCAACACTCAGCTTGCCGCTGAAGGGAAGGGCCCGTTTCAGTACAAGACGATTGCGCAAGGTGCGGCGACATCGGTATGGGCCGGGGCCGTCGCGTCCGCCGAAGAGGTCGGCGCACGATATTGTGAGAACTGCCATGTGAGCCAGATCGTGGCCGACGACGTTGTGATTACACCCATCAGCGAAGGCGTTCGAGGTTATGCGCTCGACGGCGAAAATGCGCGCGCGCTGTGGAGCAAGAGTGAAGAGATGGTGGGTGAATCGTTCTGATCCGAACGCCGGGTGACCTGCGAGCGTCTCGCAGGCTTATCCTCGCTTCGAGCCCAAAACGGCGCCTGACTCCGTTTTGGGCTGCGCGTGCGAAGCCGGCTTTTCGTTATTGCGCGGCGACTGCCTCGGAATGTGCGGCGTAGTCTCGGACGCGATCGATTGACTGTCGATCGTGCCGCGAGGCCACGGGGTCGCGCGATCGATCGGAATGACGATGTGCGAATGACGCGCGGTTGAAACGGGCTCGTCAGCGCGAGAGTGCGATGGGATGGCGCAGAAGCGAGGCGAAGCGGCCATGGGCGGGCGATATCTGGGCGAGGCCGTCGGTCGTCTAAACCCTGGGGCAGGCGCCGAAGTAATCCGGCGATCGGCTGAGTGGAGCGAGACTTTGCGCTGCGCCGCCCAATGCGGCGCACGCGGACGCGATGCGTCAGATGTTGACTGTCCTTTCGAGGATCGGAAGCATCTCTGACGGGTCGGGGCGGTGCGTGTAGTCCGGGTTGATTTCGGAGTACAGCACGGCGCCGTCCTGGCCGATGACATAGCGCGCCGGCATCGGCAGCGTCCAGCCTGCGTCGCCGTTGAAAGCGGGCAAATCGTTCTTGAGCTTCTTGTACAGATCGACGAGATAGTCGGGCAGATTGAAGCGCAGGCCGAACGCCGCCGCTGTTTCGTTCCCGACGTCGCTTAGCACCGGAAAGCCGAGTTCATTGGTGCGCACGGATTTGCGGCTGTTGACGGCCGTCTGCGGCGAAATGGCCACGACGCTGGCGCCGAGCGCGTGGATTTGCGGCAGCACATCGTTGATGGCCTGGAGTTCGAGATTGCAGTACGGGCACCAGACGCCGCGATAGAACGTGACGATGACGGGACCCTTGGCAAGCAGTCCATCCGATGACACTTCGTTGCCGTCCTGATCCTTCAGGCGGAAGTGCGGCGCGCGGTCGCCCGCCTTGATCGCGCGAGCCGCCTGGCCGCTCGCGACCAGCTCTGCTGTCGCGCGTTCCATGATCGGATGGATTTCGGGCGGCGCGTTGTACGGCGGCTTGCCCGCCTTGAAATCGGCCTTGAATGCGTCGAGCTTGTCCTGGAGCGACATGATGATTCTCCGTAGATCGATTGTGGATTTCGATTCCCGTGAGGCGAACCGCGGGTTCGTCCTGCGTTCAATCTTCAGAGAAGCTGCGTTGCCCAGGTAGGTAGCCGCGGCGAATAACTTCCATTCTTCGCAGGCATGGCCGACGGGCGAACGAGGTTTCGCTTGCGCTCACGCTCACGCTTACGCTTGTGCTCACGCTTACGCTTGCGCGGCTTGTCGTCGGCGCGCTTCAGTTCGAGGTTGACGCCGCCGCCGATTGCCGAGCCCGTCGGCGACGCGCCATTCAGGAACGCGTTTGCGCCTTTGAACACGTCGACACGTTCGAGCACATCCACCGACACCAGCTGGCGCGGCGTCACGCCGTACAACGCGGGGTGCATCGCGTTCGCCGACACAACGCGCGAGGCTCGACAGGCATCGTTCAGGTTGCCGCTGGAATTCAGGCGGGCGAGAATTTCGCCTTGTCCAATGCAACTCTGTCTCTTCCATGCCATCCATCACAGGTCTTCATGTCTATCCCGTCAAATCTTGCGCGGGCATTGCGCTCCACGAGACGGGTCTGGGCGCCCAAGGATTGCTGTGGGACCGTCACTGGATGGTGATCGATGGCAACGGCCGTTTTCTTTCGCAGCGCGAGTATCCCGTGATGGCGACGATCCGCACGGCACTGTCGGCGCAAACGCTTGGACTGTCGGTCGAGTCGATGCCCGCTACGCTGCAGTTGCCGCTCGCCGTGCCGCGCAGTACCGCGACAGTCCGCGCGAGCGTGTGGGGCGACGGCGTTTCCGCGCTCGACGAAGGCGACGCCGCCGCGCACTGGCTTTCCCAGGTAATGCAGGCGTCCGTGAGGCTCGTGCGTTTCGATCGCGCCCAACCGCGCTACGCGAGCAAGAAGTGGACGGGCGACGCCGATGCGCCCGTCGAGTTCGCCGATGGCTTTCCGCTGCTCGTGACGAACGAGGCGTCGCTGGCCGAGGTCAATCGCCGTTTGAATCTGAAGGGCGCGCCCGCGATTGCGATGGACCGCTTCCGCCCGAACATCGTGTTGAACGGCCTCGAAGCGTTCGATGAGGATTTCATCGATACCGTATCGATCGGCGACAACGACGAAATCCTGCTGCGTCTCGTCAAGCCGTGCTCGCGCTGTCCCATTACGACCATCGATCAGTCGCGCGGCCAGCGGGATGCCGCATGGCCACACGAGCCTCTCGATACGATGGCGGGTTGGCGTGCGGACGCGCGCGTCGATGGCGGGCTGACGTTCGGGCAAAACGCGATCGTGCTCGCGGGGCAAGGGCGCCGGCTCACGGTCGGCGCCGAAGCGCGCTGCGCATGGAACTTCCCAGAGTCGTTCTAGACCCGGCAGGGTGCCTGACCGTCATTCACGACGTGTGTCGTCGTTACGCGCACCATGACAGATTGCGCGGGTCTACGCGGCGTGGTTCGCCTTCGCGCGTCGGCTCCCGATGCATCCACAACATGATCGCGAACGCGATCTCGTTGAGCGATTGATGAAATGGATGAACGAGCGGGGCGAAATTGTTTCGCGTTCGTCAATTCCAAAAGTACTCGATGTCGAGAAAGCCTTTGCTAAAGAACACTCACCGGGAATGGAGGAAGCGCACATTAACCGCATACCCACTCCTTTCAAGAAACTTTTGTGAACCAGACTTTTCTTGACTTCGCGGCTCGTAAGCCGCGCGTAGTCAGTGCTCAAGTAATGCCAAAGAGAACTCCAAATAGGTCACGCCGGCCGGAATGGCATTAGCGACTCTTCGTGAATGTCGGACGAGATTTTCCGTGTCACTGTCGAATAAGCGCACGCGTCGTATTTAGCACCCTTTAGCTTCGACACAGTGCACGCTCTCGCCGCAACACCACGGGCATGGAGACATGTAGATGAACCCTTCCCAGAGCGCTGCGGCACAGGCGGAACTGAATTTCCCGGGATCACTCGCCATCTCGCGCGCCAATGGCGAAAGCACTCACCAACGGCACCGCTTCGGACCTGCCCGCGCGCGTGCAGCAAGGGAGAAAGCGGTGAAGAACATCCCGGAAAGCGCCATATGACGGGCGCAGCGTCGTCGTTTCCGACGAAAGTTCCAGAGCAGGTGGGGGCAGCGAGCACTTTAACGAACGGCACATGCTCGCACTCGACTTGAAGCGTTGCGATCAGTCTTGAGCAACGGTCGGCGCTTCGAGTAGACAACCAAACTCGCGTGCGAATTCGACCGACACGCGCGCATGCACGGCGCCTTGCTTGTCGAAGAACCGCTGCGTCCCTTCAAGCGTGAACACGCCTTCATGCCAGATGCCGGGATGAATGTAGAGACCCTGTGTTCCATCGAAGCGAAAACATACGAACTTGTCTGGTGTGATGTCGTCCCCAGGCAACGCCAACGGAACATAGAACGGGCGATTGTCGAGAGGGAAAAATAGCTGTCCGCCATCCGGGTGGTAGTTTGCGTGCCATAACAACATACGCTCGGGTGCGCGGGTGCTGTCTTCGCGGGCTGCTTCCGGCTCCGTTGCGTAGGCGAGCACATAATGACCGTCCACGGCCTCGTTTCGACCATAGAGAATGTCCCCGCGCCATTCGCTCACGAAGATGCCTTCCGTCGTGCCCGCCTCGTCGCCTGTTCCCGGGTCAATGGGCCTCGATCCCGTCGCCGGCCACTGCACGATTTCGATCGCGCATTCGTCTGGGTCGGCGACCAGCTTGCCAAAGCCTTCAAGCGTTGCAGGCGTTGCATCGACCACGTGCATTGAGACGCGGCGCAGTCCAGCAGGGAGGACGGGGTTGAGGTAGTCAATGTGCTCGGTCATGGGGACAGTTCATGTGAATCGAGGCAAAGAATTTATCACCGAAGGGCACAGACACATCCCGGCCGGCTGCCGTTGGCAACGGCGAGAATCGTCGAAACGATGAAGCGTGGCAACGTGCCCGCGAGCCAGGTCGTGGGCACCATATTTCCTCATCACGCACGAGGCGAGGCGAAATGACAACCGGGGGCGTCGCGATTACGCGGTAGGTATGACCGGTCCGGCGGCCTCGTCAGTAGCAATGCCATTGACCAGGCCATTCACAGTCGATGTTTCGATAAACCGCATGCAGTCTGTTTTACTGGGCTAAACGATGCACAGACAGGCGTTATTCGCGAGCCGTCAATGTCGGTGATGCATCAGATCGACGTAGTGAGTGTCGAGCCATCGGCTTGAGCGCCGCTGGGTTCTGTCCCCGTGATGACGCGCCGCGAGCCACAGCACGACTGCGACGACCAGCATCACGACTGGGCCCATCAGATACGCTATAAGCGTTTCATTCACGGCATCCTCCATCGGGTCATGCCCAACGCACCTGCGGCTCACCCGCAGCACCGTCCCTTCTCGCAAAAAGAGCGTGGCAAGCCCGGAAGTGCATCACGGCTGCCGTCTTCATTCTAGATGAACTAAAAAGGAACTGCTTCCGCAATGTGCTGCCCGAGATGTCGGGCTTGTCGCCGCAGCGGGCGACAAACTGCGGGCTTCATTCAGTCTTCCGGGCCGGAAGATAGCCGTTGAACAATAGCGAGGAAATTGGAAGTCTTTGCAGACATCGCGTTTTCACGCGACGCGATCGCCAACTGTATCGTGATGTCTTTGCCGACGGTGTCGACGTAGACAACGCCGCCGACATGTATCTGGCAAACGGACTCGGGCACAAGCGACACGCCGAATTCGGCCGCGACGAGGTTGACGACGGAAGAGAGCTGCGGCGCCTGTTGACCCAGAAGGGGATCAAACCCCGCGTCTCGGCATGCACCGACGATTACATCATGCAAGGTAGGGCTTGCGTCACGAGGAAGCAACACGAAGGGTTCGTCGGCCAGCGCGGCGAGTCGAACCTTGCGCTTCCTCGCCAACGGATGGGTGGTGGGCAGGACGACCTTCATCGGTTCCGCGGCAATATGATGAAACCTCACCCCGGCTGGCGACTGATTGCCCAATCGCACAAATGCAACGTCCAGACGTCGATCGTTCAACTGGGCCAGCAGTTGAGCGGTATTGCCTTCCGTCAATGTAAGCGACACGCCCGGGTATGACTGGCGAAACTGCCGGATCAGGTTGGGCACCACCGGGTTGAACGCAGCCGAGCCTGTGAAGCCAATGTTCAACTGGCCCGTTTCGCCACGCCCCGCGCTCTGCGCGTTCTTGACTGCGTGCGTCGCGTCGGTGAGCAGGCGCCTCGCGTCGATGGCGAAGGCTTCGCCTGCTTCAGTGAGCACGACGCCATGACCCGTCCGGCGGAACAGGCGTACGCCCAACTCCGATTCGAGCGCGTGAATCTGCTGGCTGAGCGGCGGTTGCCCGATGCCCAGCTTTTCCGCAGCCCGCGTGACGTTGCGTTCCTCCGCGACAGCGAGGAAATACCGGATATGCCGCAATTCCATCCAGATATCTCTGTAAAGTATTTCTGAAATACACGATAGATATTGGACAGCATATCAGTAAGCGGCGAGAATAGCGCACCAGGTAGACGAGCGCGCCCGTAGTCTCGCTTGATCGACGCAAATTCCCCACATCCAGGAAAGACGGCTGCGGCCATCCCGGCCAGACACTCGCGACGTTATTCGTCCGGATGCGGGAGGTTATCGTGGGCTGAATTTTCTTGAGGGGTCTAGCATGGCAGAAGCCGTAAAAAAACCGAGGCCGGAATTCCGGAACATCGGTATCGGGCAGATATTGACG
>NZ_JAGIPX010000149.1:1201-6062 GCF_017814945.1 Paraburkholderia sp. LEh10 | reverse complement strand
GGCACGGCCCTCGCCACACGCCCCAGATAGTTCGAAGCCGTCTCGCTCATTTGACGTCCTGCGGCGGCGCATCCCCGCCCGTGTGCGTGGACTGCGTGGACTGCGCGGACTGCGTCGTGAGCCCTTCCGCATCGACGACCCAGCCGCCGCCCATCGCCTTGTACAGGTTCACGTACGACACCAGCACGCCCGCCTGCGTCTGCGTCTGGCTCAGCTGTGCGTTAAAGAGACTGCGCTCGGCGTCGAGCACCTCGATGTAGCTCGTATAGCCGCCCTCGTAACGCAGCCGCGCCAGATGCGCATAGGTGGCCAGCGCCTCGACCTGCTGCCCCTGCACGTCGAACTGCTCGCGCAGCTTCTGCGACGAGATCAGCGCATCGTCGACCTCCTGGAACGCCACCTGGATCGCCTTGCGGTACGAGTACAGCGCCTGCTGCTGCACGGCCTCGGCCTGCTTCACCTGGCCCGTGATCGCGCCCCCCGTGAAGATCGGCTGCGTGATCGCGCCGGCAAACGACCACACCCGCGAGGGCCCCGTAAAGAGCTTCGAGAACTGCCCGCTTTGCGTGCCGAACAGGCCCGTGATCGAGATCTGCGGGAAATACAGCGCCTTCGCCGCGCCGATCTGCGCATTGGCCGCGACCAGATCCTGCTCGGCCTGGCGCAGGTCGGGGCGCCGTTCGAGCAGATCGGACGGCAGCCCGGCCGGCACGGCGGGCGCCGCGAGCTCCGCGAGCGCGCGGCCTCGCAGGATGTCGCCCGGATTGCGCCCGAGCAGCACCGACAGCGCGTCCTCCTGCTGCGCGATCTGCGCCTCGATCTGCGGAATGCGCGCGCGCGAGTCCTCGTACTCGGACTGGCTTTGCGCCAGCTCCATCTGCGAGACCTCGCCGCCCTGGAAGCGCAGCTCGAACACATGCACGGAGTCGGCGCGGCTCGCCGTGGTCGCCTTCGCGATCTCCAGCTGCCGGTCGAGGCTGCGCAGGTTGATGTACGACGACGCCACCGACGACACCAGCGTGAGGACCGTGCCGCGCTTCGCTTCCTCCGTCGACAGCAGGCTCGCGCGCGCGGACTCCGTGAGCCGCCGGTTGCGGCCGAACAGGTCGATCTCCCACGACGCCGACAGCGCCGCCGTGTACGTGTTGAACACCGGGTTGTTCAGGTTCGCGAGCAGCGGCGAGCCCGAGGTGGGCAGCCGCTGGCGCTCGGCGTCGAAGCTCGCGCCGACCTGCGGCAGCAGCGCCGCGCGGGTCGTGACGAACTGGCCGAGGAACTGGTCGACACGCGCCGCGGCGACCTTCACGTCGTTGTTGTTCGCGAGCGCGGTGGTGATCAGCTCGTCGAGCACGGGATCGTTGAACTGCTTCCACCATTCGGTGTTCGCCACGTCCGCCGCGTAGCTGTCGGGGAAGCGGTAGGTGGCGGGCACCTCGAGCGGCGGGCGCGAGTAGTCCGGCCCGAGCAGGCAGCCGCCCAGCGCGAGGGCGCACGGCACGCACAGAAGCAGAACGCGTCGCATGTCAGTCATCCTCGCGCGGGGCGGACGGGCTGGTGGTGGTGCCGCCGCTGCCCGGTCCGCCCGTGCTGGCCGGGCCCGCCACCGACGGCGGCACCTTCGGCGGCCCGGCCGGCCCCGGCCCGGCAGGCGGCGAGGCGGGCGGCACATCCCCCGCCTCGGTGCCCTTGCCCTTCTTCTTGCCCGAGCGCTCCGACATCGTCTCCAGCACATAGAAGAACATCGGGATGAAGAACACGGCGATCGCGGTGGCCCCCAGCATCCCGCCGATCACCCCCGTGCCGATCGAATGCCGGCTGTTGGCCGACGCGCCCGTGGCGATCGCGAGCGGCACGCAGCCAAGAATGAACGCGAGCGAGGTCATCACGATCGGGCGCAGCCGCTCCTCGGCCGCCGTCATCGTCGCGTCGAACACCGACTTGCCCGACTCGCGGTTGAGCACCGCGAACTCGAAGATCAGGATCGCGTTCTTCGCCGCGAGCGCCACCAGCATCGTCAGGCCGATCTGGAAGTACACGTCGTTGTTCAGCCCGCGCAGCAGGATCGCCAGCAGCGCGCCGAACAGCGCGAACGGCACCGCCATCAGCACGCCGAACGGCAGGCTCCACTTCTCGTACTGCGCCGCCAGGATCAGGAACACCATCACCAGCCCGAACACGAACACGAGGCTCGAGGTGCCGCCCGACTGCTTCGCCTCGAACGCTTCGCCGCTCCACGCGATCCCGTAGTCCGAGGGCATCGTCGCGGCGATGTCCTCGAGCGCGGCGATCACCTGGCCCGACGCATAGCCGGGCGCCGCGTTCGCGGTGATCTTCACGGCCGGGAAGTTGTTGAAGCGCGTGATCAGGTCCGGCCCCGTCACGTAGCGCGAGGTCACCACCGACTTGAGCGGCACCATGCTGCCGTTCGCGCTGCGCACGAAGACCTGCGTCAGGTCCTCGGGCTTGAGGCGGTACGACGGCTCGGCCTGCAGGATCACCTGCCACAGCCGGCTCGAGCGGTTGAACTGCGACACGTACAGCGAGCCGAACATCGTCTGCATCGCGCTGTAGACGTCCTGGACGGGCACGCCCAGCGTCTCGGCCTTGTCGCGGTCCACGTCCGCCAGCAGCTGCTGCGAGCTCGCGTTGAAGGTCGAGGTGACGCCCGTGAGCTCGGGGCGCTGCTTCGCCTTCGCGACGAAGTCGTCGACCACGGCCGCGAACTGCGCGATCGTCGCATCGCCCTTGCTCTGGATCCACATCTCGGTGCCGCCCGTGGTGCCGAGCCCCGGAATCGACGGCGGATTGAGCGGCAGGATGATGCCCTGGCGCACCTGCGACAGCGTCCGGTACGCATCGATCAGCACCGCGCGCGCATTCTGCGTGCGGATATTGGCCGACTTGTAGCGCTCCTCGAAGCTTTTGAAGCCGACGAAGAAGGTCGACGCGTTGTTCTTGTTCTGGCTGTCGAGGAGGCTGAAGCCATCGACGGTGGTGATGCTGCCCACGGCCGGCTGCTTCATGAAGTAGTCGGTCACGCGCTGCGAGACCTCGCCCGTGCGGTCCAGCGACGCGGCATCGGGCATGATCACGGCGCCCAGCAGATAGCCCTGGTCCTCGGGCGGCAGGAACGCGGTCGGGATGTCGCGCATCATCACGACGGCCAGCGCGATCATGCCGGCAAACAGCAGCAGCGCGATCGCAAAGCGTTTGATCACGAGCCGCACCGCGCGCGTGTAGCCCGCCGTCATGCGCGCGAACTGGTTGTCGAACCAGCGGAAGAAGCCCTTCTTCTCGTGATGCCCGGGCTTGAGCAGCAGCGCCGCGAGCGCGGGCGAGAGCGTGAGCGCGACGACGCCGGAGATCACCACGGAGATCGCGATCGTGATCGCGAACTGCTTGTACATCTGCCCGGTGATGCCGCCCAGAAACGCCACGGGCACGAATACGGCGCACAGCACCAGCACGATCGCGATCACGGGGCCCGCCACTTCGTCCATCGCCTGCTTGGCGGCCGTCTTCGGGTCGAGCCGGTGCACCGTCATGTTGCGCTCGACGTTCTCGATCACGACGATCGCGTCGTCCACCACGATGCCGATCGCGAGCACCATGCCGAACAGCGTGAGCATGTTGACCGAGAAGCCGAGCGCGGCCATCCCCATGAAGGTGCCGACGATCGACACGGGCACCGCGAGCACCGGGATCAGCGTCGCGCGCAGGCTCTGCAGGAACACGAACACGACGATCACCACCAGCACCACCGCCTCGAAGAACGTGTGCACGACGTCGGCGATCGATGCGCGCGTGAACTCGGTGGTGTCCATCGCGATCTCGTAGTCGATGCCCTCGGGGAACGACTTCTTCATCTCGGCGAGCGTGGCGCGCACCTGCTTCGAGACGTCGAGCGCGTTGGCGCCCGGCTGCTGGTAGACGGCGATCACGGTGGCGGGCTTGCCCTGGAAGTTGCTGCGGATCGAGTAGTCCTTCTGGCCGAGCTCGGCGCGCCCGATGTCCTTCAGGCGCACGATCGCCGCGCCGCCGCTCTGCGCGCGGATGATGATGTCCTCGAACTCGGCGGGCTCGGTCAGGCGCCCCGAGGTGGTCACGGCGAACGACTGCTCGACGGGGGCGCCCGTGGGCGACTGGCCCAGGCGCCCGACGGCGAACTGCTGGTTCTGGTTGGCCACCGCGCGCTGCACGTCGGCGGCCGTGATGCCCAGCTGCGCCATGCGGTCGGGGCGCAGCCAGATGCGCATCGCGTAGTCGGGCGTGCCGAAGATGCTCGACTGGTTCGCGCCGGGGATGCGCTTGAGGGCGTCGAGCACGTAGACGTTCGCGTAGTTGGCGATGTAGGTGGCGTCGTAACGCTCGCTGGCCGAGTAGATCGCGATCACCATCATGAACGCCTGCGACTTCTTCTGCACCTGCACGCCCTGGTTGGTGACCGACTGCGGCAGCTGCGGCAGCGCGAGGTTCACGCGGTTCTGCACGTCGACCTGGGCGAGCTCGGGGTTCGTGCCGATCTGGAAGTACGCGTTGATCGTCAGGTTGCCCGTGGAGGAGCTCGACGAGCTCATGTAGATCATGTTGTCCGCGCCGTTGACCTGCTGCTCGATCGGGGCGGCCACGTTGTTGGCCACCACGTCGGCGCTCGCGCCCGGATAGGTCGCGGAGATCGTGATCTGCGGCGGGGTGATGTCGGGGTACTGCGCGGTGGGCAGCGCGAGCATGGCCAGCGCGCCGCCCAGCGTGATGACGATCGAGATGACCGAGGCGAAGATCGGACGGTCGATGCAGAAGTGTGAGATGTTCATCGGATCGGGTGCGCCGGGTTGCGCCGGCTGGCGTCGGTCGTCATCGG
>NZ_JAGIPX010000149.1:0-1101 GCF_017814945.1 Paraburkholderia sp. LEh10 | reverse complement strand
CCGCCGGTGCCGCCGGGCGAGGGCGGCGCGCCCACCACCTTGATCTGCGCATCCGACGACACGCGGATCGCGCCGTCGACCACCACGCGCTCGCCGGGCTTGAGCCCCTCGTTGATGAACCAGTCGTCGCCGTGCCAGTCGCCCACGTCGACCACCCGCTGATGCGGCTTCGAGTCCTGGTCGAGCACCCACACGAAGTGGCTCTTCGCGCCCTGCAGCACGGCGCGCTGCGGCACGAGGATCGCGTTGGGCCGCACCGCGCCCGCCACCTTCGCGCGCACGAACTGCCCCGGGCGCAGCGTGCCCTGCGGGTTGGCGAACGTCGCGCGCACGAGGAAGGTGCCCGTCTCCTGGCTGAACGCGGGGTTCGTGAAGTCGATGCGGCCCTGCTGCGGATAGACCGAACCGTCGGCGAGGATCACCGTCACGTCGAACTGGTTGTTCGGCGGAAAGCGCAGCAGGCCCTTCGTGACCTGTTCGCGGTAGCGCAGCAGCTCGTTCTCGGAGATGCTGAAGTTCACCCACATCGGGTCGAGCTGGTACACGTAGGTGAGCAGGCCCGACTGCGTGGGCGTCACGTAGCTGCCGTCCTGCACGCGCGCGAAGCTGGAGAGGCCCTTGAGCGGCGAGCGGATCGTGCAATAGCTCAGGTTCAGCTCGGCCGTGCGCACCTCGCCCTGCGCGGCGATCACGGCGGCTTCGGCCTGCTTCTCGTTGCCGGTGGCGTCGTCGAGGTCCTTCTTGCTCAGCGCGTTCTGCGCGGCGAGCGGGACGACGCGCGCGAGGTTCTGCTTCGTGACGAGCAGGCGCGCCTGCTGCTGCGCGAGCGCGCCCTTCGCGGACTGCAGCGCGGCCTCGAAGGGCCGCTTGTCCATCAGGAACAGCACCTGGTCTTCCTTGACGAGCGAGCCCTCGGTGTACACGCGCTTCTCCAGGAAGCCGTCGACGCGCGCGCGGATCTCCACCTCGCGCGAGCTTTGCGTCTGCGCGGTGAATTCGAACGCGACGGGCGTTTCCTTCTGCGCAACCGTCACGACGGTCACGTCGATCGTGGGGCGCGGGGGTTCCGTGGGGGCTTTTTTGCAGGCGGTGAGGGAGGCC
>NZ_JAGIPX010000148.1 GCF_017814945.1 Paraburkholderia sp. LEh10 | reverse complement strand
ATTATGCAAATCTCACTGGGTCTGTCACTGCGGCATGACTCAAGCAAAACGGTCTCCGGGAATCCCGGGGCGGTTCACAAAGCGAGTGTGCGCAATGCCTTGATGTCGACCTTGGAATATATCTTCGTGGTCTGTGGATGACGATGACCCAACACCTCGCCGATCTCGCTGAGGGAAGCTCCATGGCTCAACATCTGGGTGGCCAGGCCGTGGCGGAACTGATGGGCACCCATGGTGGGCGCGTCGATGCCAGCGCGCTGAAGCGAATGCCGGACGAGAGAGCCAACGCCACTTTGTCCACGAAAGCCTGTGATGGGCGCCTTCGCACGTAAAAAGACGCGACGACTAGCGCCATGAGGACGTCCATGCTGCAAATACGCTGCGATCGCCTTGTCGACGTCCGCGGGTAACGGTAGCTCGCTGCGTTGGCCACTCTTGCCGCGTACGCTCACCTGGCCCGCGCCCCAGTCGATATCATCAAGCTCAAGAAAGGCGACCTCACCAGAGCGCAATCCCAGTCGCGCCAGGAGAAGCAAGATGGCGTAGTCGCGACGACCGACTGCAGTTCGTCGATCGATGCTAGCCAGCAACTGGCGCGTCTGGTCAGCAGAAATCGCGCGAGGAATTGACGGCATCGACCAGTTGGCGACGACTGGAACGGCAGCCGCCAGGTCGAGCGCAACGTCGCCGCGATAGCGCACGTAGCGCAGAAAAATCGCAGGGCGGTGGTCATGAGCTTCGCGAGCCGCAAATGCAAACGTGGTGCGTTAAGCTGCACAAAACCCACGACATCTGCGGCACGTAATCGCGAAAGCGTGACCTTCCCATCACCGAAGCAATAGCGGAGAAAATCTCGTACGAATGGCACGTAGTTAATGACCGTTGCCACGGCGAGAGCCTGTGCGTCGCGCAAGTACTCCGCGTATGCCTGTGCACAGATCTCAACCGGCGGCACCCGACGTGTGGCTGTCTTCTCGACAGGAATCACACCCTCGCTCCGCATAAAATCGATGAGATGCCTGAGTGCCGCTCGATCCCCAAGGTAAGGTCGGACATGCCGGGCTCGATAGCGCAAATACCGTCTCGCATGGTCGAAGCAAATGTCCTGCACGCTGACACCTGTCTGCTTAAGCCATCGACTAAAGCATGCGGCGATTCGTACCTGCTGCTTCATGGACTTCGCGCTGTATCCTTGAGCGCTGATCGCATTCGCAAAGGATATCAAATGGTCAGCCAGCGGGCCTTCTGGCGCTCGCGACAGAGTGACCTGATCATGAATGGCGTACTTCACGATGGACTCCTTCCCCAACGCGGGGACCGGATGGAAGGAGTCAAAGATTATCTCTCTCCCGCGTCATGCATTTTACCCGGAAAAACAGGTCATAACGCGACTACAAGACATAATCAGGCACGGCATATAGTGCCGAAGCGTATGGGGCGTTATTGATTTCTTCTTCAGCGAGGGGCACGAGAGGCGCGCGATTTCGGCGTTGCGCGACACGAGTTGCTGAAGAGCATCGGCACTGAGATGACCACCGCGCGAACTGGGGAAGACCGGATCGCCTGGTTCGCCTGGTTGATACAGCAGCCACTGTTTCAGGACGGCAACTACATCCGGTCGCAGCGGAGTGCATCTCATCTTTCTGCCTTTGCCGAGGCAACGAACGTGGGCGCCTGTGCCGAGCGTCACATCCTGACGCCGGAGTGCGGTCAATTCGCTATTGCGCAGACCCGTTTGAACCGCTACAAGAAGCAGCGTCCGGTCGCGGTTGCCGATCCAGTTTCGTACGTCAGGCGCCCCTACCAGAGCGGCGGCCTCGCTCTCGGTCAGAAACTCAACCGGGCCGTGCTCGCAGCGTTTGGATGGGATTGCAAGAATGCGCTGACACTGCAGAAACAACGCTGGCTCGCTGACCGCGACGAACCGGAAGAAGGCATGCACGGCGGCAAGCCGCGTGTTGCGTGTGCGCACCGAATTGCCTCTGCCGTGTTCGAGGTGTTGCAGGAATTCCTCGATCAACGACACGTCGAAGTCCTCGATTCGCAGCTTTGACGGCGCGCGCCCAATATGCTTCGTGGCGAACGCCAGCAGCAGCCGGAACGTGTCCCGGTAACTTGCCACCGTATGCGAACTCAGACCTTGCTGCTCGAGCAGGCGCTGGGTGAAGAAGCGCTGAACGAGGGCTGGGAGGCTGGCGGCGCTCACGGCCGTTCTCCCGGACAGTCCCTGTCGAGATAGGCTGCCGCGAGTTCAAGCAGTTCAGGAACCGCTTCGATGTACCAGTACGTAAGGCCGATGTTGACATGCCCGAGGTAGGCGGCAAGTTTCGGCAATTCCCGACTCACGTCCAGACCGGCGCGATACCATTCGACCAGCCTTTCAGTCGCGAAGCTATGCCGGAAGTCCTGGAGACGCGGGCCGTAACCATCGCGCCCGTCCTCTGTCGCCGATCGCAGACCAACAGCGCGCGACATTCTGACGAACATGCTTCGTGCAGTGCTTGCCTTCAGTCGCTTGCCGCGCTCACTAACCAGGAACGCCTCGCTCAATCGTACAGGACAGAGTTGATCGCGATTCCGGGCATAGCGTTCGAGTGCCACCCTGGAAGACTCTGCTACAGGAACAAAGCGGGATTTGTCGAACTTCGATTCCCGGATGGAGAGTATCCCGCTGACGAGGTCAACGTCGCACCGGTCGAGCCGAAGCGCTTCGCCTGGCCTGAGGCCCGTCGCTACAAGAAGCCCTATGAGCGTCGAATAGGTCAGTGCCCGCATGCCGGTGCGGGATCGCAGTTGAGCGGCGCGGGTCATAAGCAGATCAATTTCCTGCTCAGTGTAAATATGCGGGGCGTTGCGCCGTCTTCGGGCACTGAGGAGTCCTGCCGGAGGAATCTGGTTTCGACTGTCAATCACGTTCATCCATCTGGCAAATCCTCTCACTTGAGAGAGGCGCCGCCCCCAGGTAGCGCGTTCGACGAGTACGGGCGTCGTCGCCCAGCGCAGAGCCAGATCGGTTGTAATGAACTCGGCGCCTTCGCGTTCCAGCAGATCAACGAAATGACCGAGTGCCAATGCAGGCTCATAGAATGACGCCCCGAGAGCACGGCGGACTGCCACGTACCGGGCGAGAGACTCGTGGATCGCAGTCATATTGCACCTCCCGCCGTGGGCCACGAACGCGCGACCCCGCGCAGGTCCTCAAACGCGATCTTTGCGTAGATCGCGGTACTGTCCTGTGAGCGATGCCGCAAGACCTCGGCTATTTCCGCCATCGACGCACCGTGACGAATCATCGTCGTCGCCAGACCGTGACGAAACAGATGTGCGGAACCACGGCACGCGGGGCGGAAACCGGCACGTGCGAAGGCCTGACAAACAATCTTGCCGATCGCCGCCGGTCCCGCCAGACCAACCCGAGGTGCCAATCTGCGAAGAAATACGTGCCGCGATGCACCTGCTCCGCGACCATCGCGGAGATATGTAGCGATTGCTGCTCCGACCTCCGATGGCAGGGGGACGTGCTCCACCATCTGCCCCTTGCCATGAACGACGAGTTTCCCCGAACGCCAGTGAATGTCGTCGAGCTGCATGGCAACTATTTCTCCGGCACGTAAGCCGAGCCGCGCCAACAATAGCAGGATTGCATAGTCACGGCGCCCAGTCGGCGTCGACCGGTCTGCAGATGCAATGAGCGCTTCCTGCTGCTCAGGCGTGAGGAACGTCGGCACAGTCGACTGTCGCCACTTGCGAACCGAGGGCACTGACTCATACAGGTCTCGGGCCGTATCGCCACGCAGATAGAGGAAATGGCAGAACGAGCGAAGCGCAACTGCCATCAGCCGCGTGTACTCCGCCGATCGACCTTTGCTGCGGGCAAGAAGATGATTCCGGATCGTTACCGCGTCAAATGCATCTGGCAATAAACTTCCGTCGCCGGCCGAGTGGCTGTCGAGAAAGTCGCGAATAAACGGGCCGTAGACGAGCAGCGAGTTCTTCGCGAGTCCCCGATCCTGCCTCAGATGGTCCAGGTATCGGCGATAAATGTGCGCGATCGCGGACTGGCCGCCCAACGTCGGCGAACACACAATGGCTTCCGCGCGCAGATAGGCGAGAAACTGCCGTAATGTGGGACGCGCACGCTGGACGCGGTCTCGTGATGCGTCGATCATGCGCTTCATAAAACGAGCCGTGACAGACTCATCGAGATCAATCAGGTCGATGTTCCTGTTCTTCATCCACCCAGAGAACGCACACAGGACTCTTCGTTTCTTGCGAAGCGATACCTCGGAGTAGTGTGCCGTCCGTAGACGATCAAGAAATGCATCGATGTGATGGGCCGGCAGTCCGCCGGATTCGCTGACTGTGCGTGTCGCATTCATCTGATCTCTCCTGGTCAGCGCGATAGCCAGCCTGAGAAATCATATGTTTATGCCGACACAGCGATCGTGAAAGGCCATACCCACCGCCACGCGTATGCATGACGCGGCATAATCGGGGAGTCGGCATAATCCTTGTGAAAATTCCATTCGCCCGTTTGTCGTTGCACGCAAGGGCTTCCTGTTCGCAGATACGGTTGCCGGCGCACATGCCAGCGCAAATCTTTTTAGTCTCGTTGAAACCTGCAAGGCCAATGGTATCGATCCATACCGTTACCTGACCTGGCTGTTCGAGCGCCTGCCTCTGACAAAGACCGCCGACGACTACGAGGCGCTCGTGCCTTGGCGGATGCCGTCCCCCCAGAACTGATTCGCAGCATATCCACTCCACGAATCAACGAGCCTGTCCACTACTCAGAGGGACGGCGATAATGGATCGCTTACACTCAAACACTTCGAACCTCCTTCGACTCATCGGCCCTCCGGGCAAAAAGTCCGAAGGTACCGGGTTGCGGAAATTCGAAATGCGTTTCGGGCCGGCGCCCAACAGAACACTGAGCCCGCTACGTGGCTCGATTACGCCGATCCTGCGGTGGCTCCAATACGCCGATCATCGAGTGGCCCGATTGCGCCGATCATGCACTGGCTCGATTGCGGCGATCATCCGGTGGCTCGATTACGCCGATCCCGGAATGGCTCGAATATGCCGGTCAGTGACACCGCATACCGCCGCCGTCATCCAGCACCTGCTGGGCGCGCGCAAGCATCCGCAGCAGGCATACCGAGCCTGCCTGGGCGTGCTGCGCATGGGCAAGGACTACGGACGGGACCGGCTCGAGGCCGCCTGCCGTCGCGCCATCGATCTGAAAGCGCCGAACTACAAGTTCATTGCCTCGACGCTAAAGAACGGTCTGGACAGGGAGCCTGAAACGGCTTCTGTCCAGGCCGACCTGCCGCTCGTGCACGCCAACGTGCGCGGACCTTCTTACTATCACTGAAATCAAACGGAGTTCTTATGCTTCACCATCCGACCATCGATAAACTGCATGCGCTGCGCCTGGGCGGCATGGCTGCCGCCCTTGCCGAACAGCAGGCCCAGGAGGGCATCGAGCGGCTATGCTTCGAGGAGCGACTCGGACTACTCGTCGAGCGCGAAGCCAGCGAACCCGATGTTGAGTGAAGCGCGGGCGTGGCGGGTGACCGTCCGTCCGGCTTCATACACTCCGTCAAGGATATCAGCGGTAACTTTCAGACCGGTTTTTGTACAGGTTTTTTCGATCAGTTCACGGACCAGACTGACGCTGCTGAAGACTACGCCGGCACAGGCTCGCGTAATGTATGGGAACACGCGGTGCTCGATTGGATTATGTTTCGAGCAATATGGCGCATAGTGGGCCACCCGGATTTCCAGTCCGAGCCGGTCTGCAAGATTTTGCAGATCGCTTTTGAAGAGCCATGAATTACTTGGGTTGCTGCCTCCGCCATCGCACAAAAGCAGTAACCGCATGGCTTGGGGATAATCGGCGCGACCGTGTTTTTCCCACCAGTGCGCCACGCTGTCGCAGGCAAACTGCGTCGTGTCACGGCTCACGCCGATGTTCACATGTGCCTTGTTCAGGCCGATGTCGTACAGCCCATGCGGAATGACGCTGCCTTCGCTGTAGCTCGGAAAATCGTGGTCGAGGACTTCAAGCTGTTCTCGCGTGTAGAGCTTGCCGTCGCGATAGAAGTTGCCCAGCATCTCCTTTTTCTTCGTATCGATGCTGATGACAGGCTGGCCGTCTTCGAGATATTCCGCCTTGAGTTGCGCAATACGCTGA
>NZ_JAGIPX010000147.1:1304-6292 GCF_017814945.1 Paraburkholderia sp. LEh10 | reverse complement strand
GCACTCGCGGAACCCGCGCTGAACGTGCAGACGTCGTGGCTCGGCAACACATTCGGCTACGGCGACGGCACATGGACGCAGATCAACATCACCGCGCTCGCCGTGTCGCCCGACGGCAAGGTCTACACGAACGCACCATGGGATGAGAGCGGCGCGGAAGCGAGCGTCTACCAGAACGGCAGGATGCTCGGCTTCGCGGGCGGCACGCACGGCTGGGGCCACAGCGGCGGCAACGCAATCGCGATCAACGCACGCTATGCGTATGTGGCCGTGGGCGTCGGCAACGAGAAGGGACGTCTGGTCGGCATGGGCGTGTGGCCGCAGAAGGGGCGTCAGTGGTACGGCATCTCGCGGCGCGAGATCGGCGATACGACGCGCGTCGCCGCCTTCCAGCCCGCCGCGCGCAGCATCGATCCGCATGCGAAGGCGGCCGCCGCGTTCGAACTGGTCAACGATGTCCCCACGGGCACGCGCGGCGACATCAACGGGCTCGCCGCGAGCGACACGACGCTGTTCGCGTCGAACACATCGCAGAACCGCATCGAGGTCTACGACGCCGGGTCGATGCAGCGCAACGCGCAATGGAGCGTGCACGAACCGGGCCGCCTCGCGCGCGCACCCGACGGTACGTTGTGGGTGTTGACGGATACGCTCGGCGACCATCCGAAGGTTGCGCATCTAAACACGGACGGCCAGCGCCTGAACGACGAACTGCCGCTGCCCGCCGATACCGTCGCCGTCGATCTCGCCGTCGACTCGCAAGGCCGCGTGCTGGTCGCCGACAACGGTCCGCGCCAGCAGGTGCTGTTCTTCAGCACGCGAAAGGGCGGCAACGGCTACGCATTGAGCTCGACGCTCGGCGAGCGCGGCGGCATCTTCTCGGGCGTCGCGGGCCGACCGGGCCCGCAGCGCTTCAACGGACTCACGGGGGTGGGCGTCGACGCGCGCGGCAACGTGTACGTGTCGACCAACGGCATCGGCCCGCGCTTCGAGCCGACCGGCGCGGGCCTCGGCGCGACGCTCGAAAGCTATGCGCCCGACGGCAGACGGCTGTGGCAGGTTCAAGGGCTGCTGTTCGTCGATGGCGCCTGGATGGACCCGTCGCGGCCCGACAGCGTCTATACGGGCAACAAGCGCTTCGAACTCGACCTGTCGAAGCCGGCAGGCCGGCAATGGACATACGCGGGCTTCCTGACGAACCGCTTCAGGTATCCCGACGATCCCGTGCTCACCACCGACCAGTGGCCGGGCCTGCCCATCGCGCGCAGGCTGAAGGACCGCACGTTCCTGTTTCTCACCGACATGTACGCGGATCATCTGAAGATCTATCGCTTCGACGGCGGCCGTGACGGCGAGACGGCGACGCCCTCGGGCTTCATCGCGGGCCGCGAACGCGCGGTGCTGAAGGTGCCGAACGCGCCGAAGGGCGGCGACTGGATCTGGCGCGACACCAATGGCAACGGCCATTTCGATGCGGACGAATTCACGCCGAACACGACGGGCACGCACCTCGCGGGCGGCTGGGGATGGTGGGTCGACACGAGCGGCGACATCTGGCGCGCGCGCGATTCGAAGGGTATCGACCGCTTCCGTTTCGGCGGCCTCGACGCGAAGGGCAACCCTGTCTACTCGTACGCGGACATGACCGCGTATCCCGTGCCGCCGCCCTTTAGCGAAGTGAAGCGCGCGATCTACGACCCGCAGACGGATTCGATGTACGTGACGGGCTACACGCCCGACGCGCCGTTCGACCGCGGCTTCTGGAAAGAGGTGGGCCGCGTGCTCGTGCGCTACGACCGATGGTCGGGCGGCCAGCCCGTTGCGCGCTACACGCTGCCGCTGCCGTGGGACACGAAGGCCAAGCCCGTCTCGACGCTGATCGGCCTCACGGTCGAGGGCCGGTACGTGTTCGCCGTCGAGCCCGTCGGCACCGTGCATGTCTACGACCGGGACACGGGCGCGCCCGTCGGCACGATGCAGCCCGGCGCGGAAGTGGGCCGCGCGTCGGGCTGGGTCGACGTGCCCAACGGCATCAGCGCGTACCGGCGCAACGACGGCGAGTACCTCGTGTTCGTCGAGGAAGACGCGCGCGGCAAGGTGCTGATGTACCGCTGGAAACCCTCGTCGAAAGCCTGAGCCCGAAGACTCTCCACCCACACGCTCCCCTGCATATGAACGACTCCACAGGTATCCGATGGACAAAGGCATCCTCAGAAACGTAGTGATCAATCTGGTCGGGCTGGTGCTGCCGACGTTCGTGTCGCTCGTCACGGTGCCGTCGTATATCAGGCTGCTGGGCGTCGAGCGCTACGGCGTGATCAGCCTCGCCTGGACGCTGATCGGCTACTTCAGCATTCTCGATCTCGGCATGAGCATGGCCGCGCAGAACCACATCTCGAAGGCGCGCGCATCCAACGACGCTGCGGCGTGCGAGCAGGTGTTCTGGAGCGCGACCTGGCTGAACCTGGCCACGGGCATCCTCGGCGGGCTCGTGATCTATTTCGGCGCGGCGCTCTATACGGCGTACTTCTCGAAGGTGTCGCCCGGGCTGCAGCACGAGGTCTACATGGCGCTGCCGTGGCTCGCGGTGGCGATTCCGCTGGCCAACGTCTCGTGGGTCTTCGCGGGCGCGATCAACGGCGCGGAGCGCTTCGGCATCTACAACACCAACCAGACGCTCGGCACCTTCCTGTTCCAGCTGCTGCCGCTCGCCGCCGCATGGATGATGGGGCCGACGCTGCAGAACGTGCTCGCGGCCGCCGTCATCGCGCGCCTGCTCGCGGCCGTCCTGCTCGGGCGCTCCGCGTTCATCGTGCTCGGCATCCGTCACGTGCGCGCGCCGCAGTTCGCCGTCGCGAAGGGGCTGTTCAACTTCGGCGGCTGGATGCTGGTCGCGAGCGTCACGGGCATGGTCGCCGAATCGCTCGATCGCGTGATGCTCGGCACCCGTCTCGGCGCGCGCTTCGTCACGTATTACACGGTGCCGCAGAACCTCGTCACGCGTCTGAACATCGTGCCGACCGCGATGCTGCGCACGCTGTTTCCGCGTCTGTCCGCAGTCGGCCGCGACGATGCCGACGTCATCATGCGGCAGTCGCTCGAATTCCTGAACGGCGTGTTCACGCCCGTTGCGCTCGTCGCGATCATCGTGCTCGAACCGTTCCTGCACGCGTGGGTGGGCAGCGAGGTCGCGGACGCGGCGGGCCCCGTGGGACGCATCCTGATCATCTCCGTGTGGCTCGTCGGCCAGGCGAACCTCGCGCGCATCCTCATTCAGTCGCAGCTGCATCCCGCGACGGCCGCGCGTGTGGGCCTGTTCGAGCTGCCGTTCTTCGCGGGCGCGCTGTGGTTCGGCATTGCGCATGCCGGCCTGACGGGCGCGGCTGTCGTCGTGGCCGCGCGCGGCCTGTTCGACTACGTCGTGCTGCTGCGCCTGTCGGCCATTCACGCGCGCCCGGTCGTGCTCGACATGCTCGCGCATCTCGCTTTCCTGGTGGGCACGCTCTGGCTCGCCACCTTGCTCTCCAGCCTGCCGATGGCCATCGCCGCGGGCGCGCTCGTCGTCAGCGCGAACGTTGCATGGTCGCTCACGATGACCCCCGCATTGCGCGATCTTGCGCGTTCGCTGCTTGTGCGTCTGAAGTTGCGACTCAATCCGAGGAATAGCGCATGAACCACGATATCGTTGAAGAAGACCTGCTGCGTCCCACCGCCGTGACGCGCGACGCGGGCCGCGATCTGATCCCCGCCGCACCCGTGGCCAGGCCGCCCGCAACCCGCCAGCGCGGCCGCGGCGGTCGCGGCGATGCGCCCGTGCGCGTCGCGATCATCCACGACTGGCTCGTCACGTACGCGGGCGCCGAGCGCGTGCTCGAGCAGATCATCGCGTGCTTTCCGCAGGCGGACCTCTTCAGCCTCGTCGACTTTCTCGACGAGCGCGCGTTCCTGCGCGGCAGGCCCGTGACGACCTCGTTCATCCAGAAGCTGCCGATGGCGCGCACGAAGTACCGCGCGTATCTGCCGCTGATGCCGCTGGCGATCGAGCAGCTCGATGTGTCCGCGTACGACGTCGTGATCTCGAGCAGTCATGCCGTGGCGAAGGGCGTGCTCACGGGCCCGGACCAGGTGCACATCAGCTACGTGCATTCGCCCATCCGGTACGCGTGGGACCTCCAGCATCAGTACCTGCAGCAGTCGAAGCTCACGAGCGGGCCGAAGTCCGCGTTCGCGCGGCTGATCCTGCATTACATGCGCAACTGGGATAGCCGCACGTCCAACTCGGTCGATGCATTCGTCGCCAATTCGGCGTTCATTTCGCGGCGCATCAGGAAGGTCTACCAGCGCGAATCGGAAGTGATCTTTCCGCCCGTCGACGTCGAGTCGTTCTCGCTGTGCGAACAGAAGGAGGACTTCTATCTGACGGCCTCGCGGATGGTGCCGTACAAGAAGATCGACCTGGTCGTCGAGGCGTTCGCGCGGATGCCGCAACGCAGGCTCGTCGTGATCGGCGACGGTCCCGACATGCACAAGGTGCGCGAGAAAGCGACGCCGAATGTGCAGATCATGGGCTATCAGCCGTTCAGCGTGCTGCGCGATCACATGCGCCGCGCGAAGGCGTTCGTGTTCGCGGCGGAAGAGGACTTCGGCATCTCGGTGGTGGAGGCGCAGGCGTGCGGCACGCCCGTGATCGCCTATGGCAAGGGCGGGGCGCTCGAGACCGTGCGCGACCAGTACGGGCCGCATCCGACGGGGCTCTTCTTCAATGAGCAGACCGTGCAGGCGATCATCGGCGCAGTCGGGGATTTTGCCGCCGACCCCACGCGCTTTTTACCCGCCGATTGCCGCGCGAATGCCGAGCGTTTCTCGGTACGGCATTTCCGCGAGCGGTTCTTCGGCTTCGTGCGCGAATCGGTGCCCGCGCTGCGCGACGCGGCGCTGCCATCGGACAGCGGGCCCGGCAATCCGCCTGACAATCCGTATGACGATCG
>NZ_JAGIPX010000147.1:0-1204 GCF_017814945.1 Paraburkholderia sp. LEh10 | reverse complement strand
ACAGCGGGACCGACAGCGGGGCCGCGAGCGGCAGCGGGCCGGCGCCGGCATCGGGCGCGCTGCGCGTGCTCGCGATCGATCAGAGCGGCGTGCTGGGGGGCGCGGAGCTGTCGCTGCTGGAAATCGTGAAGACGCTCAGGGCACGCGTGCAGGTCGTGCTGTTCGATGACGGACCGTTTCGCGCGGCCCTGCATCGCGAAGGCGTCGCCGTCGACGTGCTCGATCCCGGCGCGACCCGCGATATCCGCAAGCAGGGCGGCACGCCGCCGCTGGCGAAGGCGGTGAAGGGCGTCGCGTCGCTGGTGCGGGCCACCGTCGCGCGGGCGCGCGAGAGCGACGTGATCTATGCGAACACGCAGCGTGCAATGGTGATCGGCGCGCTCGCGGGCCGCCTGGCGCGCCGCCCGGTGGTCTGGCATCTACGCGACATCGTGAGCCCCGAGCACTTCGGCAGGACGCAGCTGGCGATCATCAAATGGTGCGCGAAACTGGGCCTTGCGCACGTGATCGCCAATTCGGCGGCGTCGGCGCGCGCGTTTGCCGGGCTGACGAACTTCGGCGACGGGCGTATCGATGTGGTGTTCAACGGGATCTCCGCGGCGCCGTTCGATGCGCTGCGCGAGGTGCCGCAACGCACGCTGCGTGCGCGGCTGAACCTGCCGCAGGATGCGTTTCTGGTCGGCTCGTTCAGCCGGCTTGCGCGCTGGAAGGGGCAGCATGTGCTGCTTCAGGCACTGGTGCTCGATCCGCAGATGCATGCGGTGCTGGTGGGCGCGCCGCTCTTTGGCGAAGACGCGTATGAGGCGCACTTGCGCGAGTTCGTCGCATCGCATGGGCTCGCGCAGCGCGTGCATTTCCTCGGCTTTCAGGATGATGTGGCCGCGTGCATGTGCGCCGTCGATGTCGTCGCGCACACGTCGATTACGCCGGAGCCGTTCGGCCGCGTGATCGTGGAAGGGATGCTGGCGCGGCGGCCCGTCGTGGCGGCCCGTGCGGGCGGCGTGACGGAGATCATCGATGACGGCGTGAATGGTCTGCTGTGCACGCCGGGTGATGCGCATGCGCTTGCCGATACGCTGGCTGGATTGCGCTCGGATCTGGCGCTGCGCGAGCGGCTCGTTGGACACGGGTATCAGACGGCGGTGGGCAGGTTCGGTACGCGGGCGTATGTGGAGGGGGTTGAGAGGATTCTGGCGAATGTCGC
>NZ_JAGIPX010000146.1 GCF_017814945.1 Paraburkholderia sp. LEh10 | reverse complement strand
AACCTGGTGTTCATCGTGTCGGCCGTGATCACGATTGCGGCGGGCGTGTCGGCCAAGTTCATCCTCGCGCCGATGCGCGCGCGCTGGATCGAATCGGGTGCTTCCGCGCCGTCTCGCGCGTCGGGCTTGAGCGCGAGTTCGGGCGAATGAGAACGGGCGCCTGGTAAGCAGACCGCGTCCCTTCATTGAACGCAGCGGTGCGCAGCTTCAATGGCCGCGCACCGCTTTTCTTTTCTCGTCGCGCTGATTTCGTCGCGCTGATCCGATCGCGAATAAAAAAGTCTCCCGCGCTTCGACGCGCGGGAGACTCGATCGGTTTGGCTTCGTCTGCGGCTTGCTGTTCAGGCGCCCGCAAGCGCAGGCAATCCATCGTCGCCGAAGTACTGCGAGATCGAGAATCCCGCTGACCGTCGCGCACGTTCGCTCGATGGATCGACACGCGTCGGCAGCGCTTCAGGCGTATGGGCCGTCTTCTTCGCGAGGATCGCGGCGCACAGGAACTCGGCGCTGTACGCATGCAGCAGATGCGGCTGGTGTGTCTCGATGTAAGTGACGACGCGCGCATGCTCGCCGTCGATCGTCGCCAGCGACGTCAGCGTTTGCGCGTCCCAGCGAAAGCGCAGCCCCAGGTCGGCGAATGCGCTGTTGAAGGCGCACAGCTGTGCATCGACTGCATGGTCGTAGTCCATCCCGTGTTCCTCGTGTGCGTTGCGCATGATCCCCTCCGTTTCATCGATTGCGTAAAGACAGCATAGGCGCGTCGATTGATTCACGATAGTTAAAGTTTTCTTTGAAAACCATTTGCTATCGTTTATGAAAGAGTCGCTGCAAACCTGGGGTGCAGGAGAATTGGTGTCGATTAGATATGTGATATACAGTATTGCACATATGCAAGGCGGCAATTACAAGGCCGAACGACCGCGCCTACCCGGCGCCACCGTCGAGCGGGCCATCACCGTTTTCGACAACGAGGAGACACGTCGACCATGTCCACCGACACGCAAGAAAATGTCCGCACGGTCCCGTTGAGCCTGAACCTCACGCCGATCAGCGCGACAGCTTCGCTGCGCGATCAGGCTTACGCGCGACTCAAGCAGGCGATCGCGAACACCGACATCTATCACTCGCGCACGGAAGTGCGCCTCGACGAGAAGGAATTGACGGAAGCGCTCGGCGTGAGCCGCACGCCCGTGCGCGAGGCGATGACGCTGCTCGAACAGGAAGGCTTTCTGCGCACGGTGCCGCGCCGCGGCGTCTATATCTTGCGCAAGACGAAGAAAGAGATCGTCGAGATGATCTGCATGTGGGCCGCGCTCGAAAGCGTGGCGGCGCGTCTGGCCACGCAGCGCGCGTCGAACGAGGACATCGCGAAGCTGCGTGCGCTGTTCGACCACTTCAGCGGAGCCGCGCCGACGAATCACATCGAGGAATACTCGGAGGTGAACATCGCGTTTCACCAGGCGCTCGTCGAGCTATCCGGCTCGCAGATCATCCTCGACACGATCAAGAACATCTTCATGCATGTGCGCGCGATACGACGGATGACGATTGCGCAAAGCGACCGCGCGTCGCGTTCGATCGCGGACCACATGCGCATTATCGAAGCGCTGGAGGCGCGCGACACCGAGCGCGTCGAAACGCTGGTGCGCCAGCACTCGCTCGATCTTGCGCTGCATGTCGAAGCGCATTGCGATTTCCTGGACTGAAGCTCCCCTAAAAAACCCAGGATTATCCCGTACGGGCGTTTGATGCAGTGCACGAATCAGGCGCCCAGACCCTTCAGACACAAAGCTTCGGCGACCTTTTGCAATGCAACAGCATGAATCGGTATCTGCAAAAACCCGTTGACTAATATTGTGTTTGGAATATTGTATATCACGAAGACGCACACAACACCCGGCCAAGGAGGAGACGTCATGGCAGATGTACTTGAGATCAGACCGCAAGAATCCGCTGAAGCGAACGCACAACAAACGACGGACGGTTTCCACCTCGTCATTGACGCGTTGAAGGCGAACGATATCGACACGATCTTTGGTCTGGTCGGCATTCCTATCACCGACCTCGCGCGCCTCGCGCAAGCGGAAGGAATGCGCTTTATCGGTTTCCGTCACGAGCAGCACGCGGGCAATGCCGCCGCGATCGCCGGCTACATGACGCAAAAGCCCGGCATTTGCCTCACGGTGTCCGCGCCGGGCTTCCTGAACGGCCTGACGGCACTCGCCAACGCAACGACGAACTGCTTCCCGATGATCCTGATCAGCGGATCGAGCGAGCGTGAAATTGTCGACCTGCAGCAAGGCGATTACGAAGAGATGGACCAGCTGAACGCAGCGAAGCCGTACGCGAAGGCCGCGTATCGCGTGCTGCATGCAGAGGACATCGGCATCGGCGTGGCGCGTGCGATCCGCGCGGCCGTGTCGGGCCGTCCGGGCGGCGTATATCTGGACCTGCCCGCGAAGCTGCTGTCGCAAACCATCGACGCCGTGAAGGCGAAGCAATCGCTCGTCCGCGTGATCGACGCCGCGCCGCGCCAGTTGCCCGCGCCCGATTCCGTCAAGCGCGCAATCGATCTGCTCAAGAGCGCGAAGCGTCCGCTCGTTCTGCTCGGCAAGGGCGCCGCCTACTCGCAGGCCGACAAGGAAATTCGCGCGTTCATCGAGAAGACGGGCATCCCGTACCTGCCGATGTCGATGGCCAAGGGCTTGCTGCCCGACACGCACGAGCAATCGGCGTCGGCTGCGCGCTCGTTCGTGCTCGCCGAATCGGATGTCGTCGTGCTGATCGGCGCGCGGCTGAACTGGCTGCTGTCGCATGGCAAAGGCAAGACGTGGGGCAACCCGAAGAAGTTCGTGCAGATCGACATCTCGCCGCAGGAAATGGACAGCAACGTCGCGATCGCGGCGCCTCTCGTCGGCGATATCGGTTCGTGCGTCGCATCGCTTGTCGATCAGGTCGGCGACAACTTTCCGCAGCCGCCGAAGGAATGGCTCGACGCCGTCAATGAGAAGAAGAACAAGAACCTCGAAAAGATGGCCGCGACGCTCGCGAAGAGTCCAACGCCGATGAACTTCCACAGCGCGCTGCGCGTGCTGCGCGACATCGTCAAGCAGAACCCGGACATCAACGTCGTGAATGAAGGCGCGAATACGCTCGACTATGCGCGCGCCATCATCGATATGTACCAGCCGCGCAAGCGCTTCGACTCCGGCACGTGGGGCGTGATGGGCATCGGCATGGGCTTCGCGATCGGTGCAGCCGTGACGAGCGGCAAGCCGGTGCTCGCGATCGAAGGCGACAGCGCGTTCGGCTTCAGCGGCATGGAGCTCGAAACGATCTGCCGTTATGACCTGCCCGTGTGCACGGTGATCTTCAACAACAACGGCGTGTATCGCGGCACCGACGTGAACCCGACGGGTGGCAAGGACGTGGCGCCGACCGTCTTCGTGAAGGACGCGCGCTACGACAAGATGATCGAGGCATTCGGCGGCATAGGCTACAACGTGACGACGCCCGAAGCGCTCGAAAAAGCGGTGAAGGAAGCCATCGCATCCGGCAAGCCTACGCTCATCAACGCAGTGATCGACGAAGCGGCCGGCACGGAAAGCGGACGCTTGACCAATCTGAACCCGCAAAGCGCGGCGATGAAAAAGTAATGCCAGCCAACAACGGAGATACGAAAGTGACCAAACCACTCGAAGGCGTCAAGATCATCGACTTCACGCACGTGCAGGCAGGTCCTGCGTGCACACAGCTGCTGGCCTGGTTCGGCGCGGATGTGATCAAGGTCGAGCGCCCCGGCGCGGGCGACGTGACGCGCAACCAGTTGCGCGACATTCCCGACGCCGACGCGCTTTACTTCACGATGCTCAACAGCAACAAGCGTTCGCTGACGCTCGACACGAAGACGCAGGACGGCAAGGAAGTGCTCGAAAGGCTGATCCGCGAATCGGACGTGCTGGTAGAGAACTTCGCGCCGGGCGCGCTGGACCGCATGGGCTTCACGTGGGAGCGCATCAACGAGCTGAATCCGAAGATGATCGTCGCCTCCGTCAAGGGCTTCAGCGACGGGCACCACTACGACGACCTGAAGGTCTATGAAAACGTCGCGCAGTGCGCGGGCGGCGCGGCATCGACGACGGGCTTCTGGGACGGCCCGCCGACCGTCAGCGCAGCGGCGCTCGGCGACAGCAACACGGGCATGCATCTCGCCATCGGCATTCTCACGGCGCTGATCGGCCGCGACAAGACGGGCAAGGGCCAGAAGGTGGCCGTGTCGATGCAGGACAGCGTGATCAACCTGTGCCGCGTGAAGCTGCGCGACCAGCAGCGTCTGGACCGCGTCGGCTACCTCGAAGAGTATCCGCAATATCCGCACGGCGAATTCACCGATGTCGTGCCGCGCGGCGGCAACGCGGGCGGCGGCGGCCAGCCGGGCTGGGTGCTCAAGTGCAAGGGCTGGGAGACGGACCCGAACGCGTATATCTACTTCACGGTTCAGGGCCACGCGTGGGAGCCGATCTGCCGCGCGATCGGCAAGCCGGAATGGATCGACGATCCGGCCTACATGACGGCGCGGGCACGTCAGCCGCACATCTTCGATATCTTCAACACGATCGAAGCATGGCTCGCCGACAAGACGAAGTTCGAAGCCGTCGATATCCTGCGCAAGTTCGACATTCCGTGCTCGCCCGTTCTGTCGATGAAGGAAATCGCCAACGACGAGTCGCTGCGCAAGAGCGGCACGATCGTCGAAGTGGACCACAAGGCGCGTGGCAAGTACCTGACGGTCGGCAGCCCGATCAAGTTCTCGGACATGAAGCCTGAGATCACCGGTTCGCCGCTGCTCGGCGAGCACACGGAAGAAGTGCTCAAGGACCTCGGCTACAGCTTCGAACAGATCGCCAACATGCGGGAAGCGAAAGTGGTGTAATTGCGTTGGCTTATCAAAGGGCTCCGTGACTCGCATGACAGGCGTGATGATCGGAGCCCACTGAACAGCGCCTGCCGGGCGCTGTTTTTCACTGAGCGGCAGCTAGATAACACACGAGCCCACATATGAAAGCAGCCATCGACTATGAACAGCTGGTGAAAGCGATTGGCGATGCCGTCGTGATCTCCGACAAGAACGGTGCGATTACGGAGTGGAATCCTGCTGCCGAGCGCATGTTCGGCTTCACGCAGGAAGAGGCGCTCGGCAATTCACTCGATCTGATCATTCCCGAGCGCCTGCGCGGGCGTCATTGGGAAGGTTATGACAAGACCATGGCGACGGGACAGACGCGCTATGGCAGCGATGTGCTGCGCGTGCCCGCCGTCCACAAGGATGGCCGCGCGTTGTCGATCGCTTTCACGGTTGCACTGTTGTATTCGGACGAGCGCGAGCTGACGGGCATCGTCGCGGTGATCCGCGATGAAACGGCGCGCTTCCAGGAAGACCGCAATCTGCGCAAGCGCATCGCGGAACTCGAGGCGCGCGTCGGCGCCTGACGTATCGTTCCGGATGGTCGTTCGAGGCCGGCGTGCGCGCCGCCTCGCACACGCGCAGTCATTTCACGTCGATCGCCGTCGGGGCGATCAGCACGGAGGACATCGATGCGTGTAGAAACCTTTGGACCGTATCAACTCGAACTGTCGGCGAGGCAGTTCATCCACAACGGCGGCTGGGCTGCGTTTGCCGCCGTCCGCAAACTCGACGACGGAGCGCAGGCGGCCGTACATGTACTGCCGTATCAGCAGGTTGCCGATCATACGGTGTTTGCCACCGAGGCCGCGGCTATTGCGGCCGCGCGCGGCGTGGTTGTTGCGATGATTGCGCCGCAGGCGGTGTAGGGGTTCGTTCTTTTGTCTGCGACGCTGGTGGTTGGGCTTTTGTTTGCCTTGCGCGGGCATTCGCGATGCGATGTGTTTTGCCGCTATCGCTGGCATCCGCGATAGCGCCTCGCGGCGCGGGCGCTGCCCCTGTGCGGGGCGGCACCTACTTTCTTTGCCGCGGCAAAGAAAGTAGGCAAAGAAGCCGCTCACACCGCCAATCCTTGACGTTTGTCCACGGGTTCTCAACGGTTCCCGCACTTCACACGGCGACGTGCTTGCGTGCGCTCGCTGCCAGCGTGCTCATTGACCGCCTCACCGAATTCACACTCCCGCGCTATGGCCCGTGACATCGAAGGCCATGCATCCATGGCGGCAAACTGTGTGTAGCTTTTCGCGTTGCACTGGAAACCCTCGCACAGTGAGCCGCTTTAGTTAGGACGTTGCTCAATATGGAATGGGGAACTACATACTGGAACCGAGACCTACATATGCTCCCTGAAAGGGACGCTTGCGTGTTCAATGAAGCTGGCTTTCCGCACGCGGCTTGAAGCGGGTGAGGCGTTCAATCCGTGCGATGGCAACGGACGCGGGCCGGAAAGTTGCTGCGTGAAGCGCGGGGACGTCGAGAGCCCGTGGGTAAAGGCCAAGCGTTGGCGGTGTGAGCGGCTTTCTTTGCTTACTTTCTTTGCCGCGGCAAAGAAAGTAAGTGCCGCCCCGCACAGGGGC
>NZ_JAGIPX010000145.1 GCF_017814945.1 Paraburkholderia sp. LEh10 | reverse complement strand
TCGTCTCATTGATTTCACTTGGCGATACATACGTCGTCAGGTCGGCGTCGCCGACTGTGTTTTGAACATCTTCCTTAAAGGAAAAATCCCAGGATCCTCGATTTTCAGGCCGTGTCGAGGATGCATTGAACGACATAGATATGTTTACGTAAGAGCCGCTAACAAAAGTCATCAACGAAGCGCGAGCAGATAACGGCAGCAGCGAGGGAAAGCAAAGCACGATGAATGTCGAGGCTCCGCTCGAAACGAATGCGCAGTTTGCCGAAACCGGCAAACCAGGCATGCGTGCGCTCGACCACCCAGCGATGCCGCCCGAGCCGCTCCTTGCTTTCCACGCCGCAACGGGCAATACGTGCGGTGATACCGCGCTGCTTCAGGTAACGCCGACAGCGGGCAAAGTCATATCCCTTGTCTGGATGCAACTTGCCCGGGCGCTTGCGCGGCTGGCCACTCAGGCCCGAGACTTCCGGAATGGCATCAAGCATGGGCTCGAATGCCGTCGAGTCATGTCGGTTAGCGCCCGTGACTGTGATGGCCAGTGGAATGCCGCGTGCGTCTACAACGATGTGCCGTTTCGACCCGAGCTTTCCCCGGTCTGTCGGGTCAGGCCGTTTCCTGGCCACCGGGGGCTGGGTACACTGGCGGCATCAAGGCTCGCGCGTTCCCAATCAATCTGGTCGTGCTCACGCAACCGGCGAAGCATCGCCAGATGCAGTTGCTCCCACACACCTGCGGCCTGCCAGTCCCGTAGACGTCGCCAGCATGTCATGCTGCTGCCGAAACTTGGTTCCCGCGGCAGATCTTCCCACGAGATGCCCGTTTGCAGGACATACAGGATGCCGTCTAGTGCTTCGCGGTCGTCAACTGTGCGCCGACGACCGCCTTTGGGTGACGGCGTAAATGCCGGAATCAACAGCTCCAGCGCCGCCCACAGTTCGTTGCTGATTTTTCTTCTGGACATGCGGCCCAGGATACGAAATCTATGGCTTGATGTCCAGGTTGTGTTAGCCACTCGCCTACGACAGCGCAAATTCCGCGTGGTCATGGCCAAGCAGCGCGCACAACGCCTCGACGATCAATCCGTGGTCTTCGCGCTGCGGCAAACCGGACACCGTGATCGAACCAATTACACCAGCCCCGTGCACAGTCAGCGGGAAACCGCCGCCGTGTGTTGCGTAGTCAGCGTTCGACAATCCAAATTTGTCGGCGAGCGTCGAGCCCGATTCTGCCAAACGCAGACCAACCGCGTATGAACTGCATCGGAACTGCGCGACTGTATTACTCTTTCGTCGCACCCAGTCCGCATTGTCAGGAGTCGCGCCAGCGAGGGCGCTGTAAAAAATCAATTGCCCGAAAGTACGTACGTCGATCGCAATGGGCAACCCACGAGTCTTTGCGAGTTCGTGCAAATGCATTCCAATCTGCCACCCAAAATCGGCGTCAAATTGGGGAGCGACTAGCCGCTTTTCTTGCTGTGCGATTTGCTGAAGATCTCTGTCAATGTCCATATCGAAGATATCGGAGCGAACCCGCCCTCCAATGGAAGTTAGCGAAAAAGCCTGACGCGAGGGCGACCCGGCCCTCTCCGCCATGGCGAACCGTCACGGTGCTGCGTTGGGTTTGTCGCGAGCGAGGCAGCTCCACACTGCGCGGAAGTGATCTGAGACGAACGCTATTGAGGCGTCGGCGCGTCCGGGCGGATCAGCTCGCGGCGCTTCAGTTCGGCCCAGAATTCCGCTGGTATCTCAGCCTGAAAGGTGCGAAGGTTGTCTTCGAGCTGTGCAACCGTGCGTACACCCGGAATGTTGGTGGGGATCGCAGGATGCCCGAGGACGAATTGCAATGCAGCGGCTTTGAGCTGCACCGAGTATTCCCGGCATACCTGCTCCATCTTGCGCACCCGTTCCAGAGTGACTTCCGACGCGGGCGCGTAGTTGTATTTCGCGCCGGGCACCGCGCCCGTCGCGAGAATCCCGCTGTTGTAGCCACCGCCGAGGATGACCGACACCTGCTTCTCTTCGCACAACGGCAGAAAACCGTCCAGTGCGTCCTGCTCAAGCAGCGTGTAGCGGCCAGCCAGCAGCAGGCAATCGAAATCCTGCCTGCAAATCGCTTCGTGCGCGACCTGCCATTCATTCACGCCCAGCCCCACCGCCTTCACGACGCCTTCGTCACGGAGCTTCAGCAGTGCTTTCGACGCGCCCGCCATCGCCGCTTCGAACATCTCGGGCTGGCGCTCTCCGTGGGTGAACACATCGATGTCGTGGATCAACGCAATATCGATGTGCTCCAGCGCCAGCCGTTGCAGGCTGTCTTCGATCGAGCGCATCGTGCCGTCGTAGCTGTAATCGAAAACGTTTTCAAACGGCAGCCCGTCGACCCACGGCGCGAAGTTGATGTCGGCGCGCCTGCGCGGCTTGAGCAGGCGCCCAACCTTGGTGGACAGCACAAACTGATCACGCGGATACCAGCGCAGCCCCTGCCCGCAGCGCGCTTCGCTCAAGCCATGACCGTACATCGGCGCGGTGTCGAAGTAGCGTACGCCCGCATCCCAAGCCGCCTTGATCAATGCTGCCGAATCGTCTTCGCTGATCGGCCTGAAGATGTTGCCGATCGGCGCGGCGCCGAAGCCCATCACCGTCGTTTCGAGCCCTGAACGCGGCCATTTACGCTTTGCTACGGGATCCATCTTTCTCTCTTCCTTTCGCGAGTGAAGTTGCGCGTTTCCTGATCGACACGCGCCGTCATTTGACCTTCGCAGCAGCTGCGAGCTTGCGCACGCCCTCTTTCGCATCCTCGTTGGAGTTCATGAAATTGGTCACGACGTCGGTGATCGCGCCAGCCGTGACCGGCGACTGAAGTTCGCCGAAGGCCAGCGAAGGCAGGAAACCGCCCGTCTTGATCGTCGCCTGCTCGTCCGCGCGCGACTTCTTGGCACAGCTGTCGAACTTGTCCATCGGCACATCCAGCCTGACGGGAATGGAGCCCTTGTAGAGACTGAACTGCTGCTGGAAATCGACGGACATGATCGTTTTGGCCAGCGCAAGCTGTCCCGGCGTCGCGTCCTTTTTGCCGTTCTGCTGGAAGAACACGAATGCATCCGCCGTGTACGTGTAGGCATTCGACGTACCGGGCGCGGCCGCGCAGATATAGTCGACATCCGCCTTCTTGTTCGCGTTGGCGAATTCCCCCTTGGCCCAGTCACCCATGAACTGCATGCCGCCCGAGCCTGAAATCACCATCGCGGTGGCGAGATTCCAGTCGCGGCCGTGGTAGCCCTTGTCGAAGTAAGTCCGGATCTTCTGGACGGTCTCGAACACCTGAATCATTTGCGGCGACGTCAGCGTTTTCTGATCGAGATCGACGAGGGCTTTGCGGTAGAAGTCCGCGCCCTGTGATAGCACGACGGTCTCCCAGATCGTCATGTCTTGCCACGGTTGACCACCGTGCGCGACAGGCGTGATGCCCGCGGCGCGAAACTTGTCGGCGAGCGCGAAGAACTCAGGCCATGTCGTCGGTGGCGTGCCGCCGACCTTGTCGAGGTCCGCCTTGTTGATCCACAGCCAGTTGATCCGATGGACGGAGAACGGCGCGGCGACATAGTGACCGCCCGCCTTCACGTCACTGTCTATCTGCGTGGGCGTATGCGCTCTCCAGTCGGCGGCGGAAGGATCGACCGTGACCAGCGTCCCCTGCTCGGCCCAGTCCTGAATCAGCGGCCCCTTGATCTGCGCGGCCGACGGTGCGTTGCCCGAGATCACCTGCGTCTTCAGCGCCGTCATGGCCGCCGCGCCCGCACCGCCCGCGATAGCGAAGTCTTTCCACTCGTAGCCTTGTTTGCTCATGTCGTCCTTGAGCAACCGGATGGCTTTCGATTCGCCGCCTGAGGTCCACCAGTGCAGTACCGAAATCTGTTCAGCGGCACGAACAGCATGTGTACCGGCGATAAGCAGCGCGACAGCCGCCGCAACCGACGTCAGTGATTGTTTCATTGCAGTCTCCGAATTTATCTTTATGGATGGGGCGACGCACTCGCGATCAGCGCGACCGCGCGTGCGTGCCCGTTTCAACTACAGATCAAAGCCGAGTTGGGCCTTGCCAAGCGGCGTCAGATCTTCGGCCGTTGCACGGCCGGTGAAATCGACTTCGAAATGGTCGGTCGGGAAGTCAGGTGGGCTTTCGCCTTTCAGGAAGCTCGGCAACTGACGCTTCAGATAAGCGTCGTTCTTGGCGCACGCCGGCACCGAGGCGATGTACATCACATTGCTATAACCCGCGCCCTTGTGCTCATCTTCGACGGCATGAATGACGTCGCTGTGCCAGAACACGGTGTCGCCCGCTTCCATTTGGGGAATCGACGACAACGCCTCGAACAGGGGCGCGTGAAATTCCGGCTTGATCGAGAGCGCGCGACCGGGCATCGCGCCGCACAGGTCATCCTCGGCGACATCGTCCTGAAGGGCGCGCAACAGGATGTACACCATCGAGTTGGCGATGGGTACGAGTTGCAGCGTGCCGTCGCCAGGGCCTTGCGGCGTCAACGCTGTCCAGCCCTGGAAGGTGCGGAACATCGAACAGACGGCGGGCGACGCGATCTCTTCCACATCAGCGCGGAAAGCGGCGTCGAACGCATCGTATTCACGCCAGTTGCCCGAGAACACGTGGCGATACACCTTGCGAAAATTGCTTTCGATCCAGCGTTCGACCGACCCGCCGTCGCAATGCGCCGACAAGCCAAGCGACGCCGAACCAGGCGGCCGCCGACGCAGACGGTCGGCGTAGACGGGCACATGCTCCGGATCGAAGTAAACGCGTCCGTCGCTTTCGTTGCGCCAGAGTTTGTTGAGGAAGACGCGCGCCGCCGTCAGTGACTCCGACTGACGGGCCAGCACTTGTGGCTTCGACCAGTACACGCCGTAGATCTGCGGCTTGCTCGAAGCCAGCTGACCGAAGTATTTGTCCTCAGCGCGGTTTTCGAGGCGCTTGTCGAGGTGATTTCGCTCGACGTAGTGCGCGATCTCTTCGTCCCAGCCCTGCACCAGCGCGCGCGGGAAGACGTTGCGGATCACACATGCGCCGCGTGATTTGACGAGCGCGATCTGTTCGGCAGTCACGCGTTTTCTGGTGATGTCGGAGAACTCAATTTCGGGAATGACGTCTTCTCCGCGATCGCGCTGCGCGGCAATTCGCTTCGCCTCTTCGCCGATCGATTTTTCGACTTCGGCGAAGACCTCCCGATAATTCGGCAATGCCGCGCGAAGCTCCTTTTTTGCCTGCCGGATTGCGCCCGGCAAATCGTCGATTTCCAGCGACATGATTGTCTCCATGTGAATTTCGTGGCGCTAGCATATGACGCGCATGCGCGCCTTGGTGATACTATTCAGGCAATTCATTTGCGTTTTCGGCCATGAAACCAGCATACGAGCATGTCGAGTTCGGCGAGGACTGTTCGGTCCGGGTTTACCATCGGCGGCTTCCGCGCATTCCGTTCGAGTGGCATCACCATCCCGAGTACGAGCTGACGCTGACGATGAACAGCCATGGCAAGCGCTACATCGGCGACTCGGTCAACGATTATGAAGCCGAGGATCTCGTTCTCGTGCCGCCGGATCTGCCGCATACGTGGGCATCGAACCGGTCGATCGAGCCGTCTTCGCCGCAGGTCGCCATCGTTATCTGGTTCGACGGCGACTGGGCGCGGCGGATGGCGGATTGTTGTCGCGAATATGAGCCGCTGCGTAAGCTCCTGCGCAGAGCAGCGTGCGGGCTGGCATTCGAGCCACCGGCCGGCGAATGGATGCGCGGCCGTCTGGACCCGTTGCTATCGAACGTGGCGCGCGAACGGCTGAGTGCGGCGCTCGACATTCTTTGCACGCTCGCCGACGCACCTGGCCAGCCGCTCGCCTCACCGAGTGCCTTCAATCAGGCGAACACGGGCCCATCCGGCCATGAGCCCGAGCGGATCAACCGTGTGCTTTCGATGATCGACGCGCGCTTTGCCGAACCGCTGCGGCTGTCGGAACTTTGTGCAGCGGCCAGCCTGTCGGAACGCACGCTCACACGTTACTTTGTGCAGCATATTGGTGAGAGCGTCGGGCGGTACATCGCCCGCGTTCGCATTGGACACGCGTGCCGGATGCTGGCCGACACATCCCTGCCCGTTGCCGTCATTGCTGCCCGCTCGGGTTTTACGAATGTCGCGAACTTCAATCGGCAGTTCAAGGCGGCGAAACAAACGACGCCGGCCGAATATCGGCGGCAGTTCCTGGCTGCAGGTTCTCCTGACCAGGACGCGGCAGCTCGCTTGACCGAAAGGTCTCCTTCACTCCAAAGAACGCGGAAATCATCCGGCAGGAAAAAAAGGCGAAGCGAGCGCTCCACGACCAGTTGAGCAGCGCAGCGAAAAGGCGCCGCGCGTATGCGCTCGAGATGGGAACACGGCCGCAAACGCTCTATGGACTGTCGGACTCGCCCGTTGGCCTCGCAAGCTGGCTCGATCACGGTGATGGATATGACCAGCCGGCGCTGGCGCTGAGTTCCGCCGTGTACGGGCGCCCCGTGAAGGGAGAATCCGCGGGCGCGCT
>NZ_JAGIPX010000144.1 GCF_017814945.1 Paraburkholderia sp. LEh10 | reverse complement strand
GTTGAACCGCCAGGATCCGCATTTCTTCAAGGGTATTGTGAGCCAACGCTCTGCCGTCTCTTTTCATATGAGGCTTCGACAGGGGCAAGGGCGTCCAGTTCACAATCGTGTCCGCTAAATTACTGACCTATGAGTAAAATCAGAGTGGGTGGTTGTGCGGGTCAAGGGCGGGCGTGAGCCCGGCGCAGCGAACCCTTGTAGCGCCAGGCGAAGCCTGGGAATGGAGGAAGTGAGAACAGAAACCATTCGTAGTAGTCCAGCGGGTTCGACTCCCGCCCGGCAAAGGCTAACCACCAGCCGGAAGCGAGCCTTGCATGCGAGTGCGGTAACGCACTACTTGAAGCGTAGGCAGCGGATACCAAAGCCGCGTGATTGAGTTCCGAAATCGCCAATGCTGGCGTCTTCAGTTTCAAGTGGCCTGGGGGACAGCACCGTCGAGCCGGTAGGGTGAGGCAAAGGCGGGCGGGCCGGGATCTGAGAGCGGGGCAAAGGTATGGGATGGATTACCCAGGAACCTGGGAGATCCTGTGTATGACCAGTTCAGAAAGCCCATGGCACGGGGCTAGACAAACAGGGCCAGGCCCAGGCGGAGGTCACCATCGCCGAGGGAGCAAACGAGGTGACGGGAACTGGAGCGGGGAAGCGAATCCATAAGTGACCTCGTATTCAGCACAGGAAGTCTTAGTGCCCTGATAGTACTGCCGACCCTGGGGAACGCTGCTCAGGCGGACCCAGTCGAGGGAAGCGGGGCACCGTTGGTACAGAATCGCTTTTGAGAAACACGGAGGGTGCTTTGAAACCGGATAGCGTGTCAACGAAACAGAAGCGAATAGCCGAGTTGGCAAGAAGTAACCGAGGAATGGCATTTACTTCATTGAACCATTACATCGATTACGAGTGGATGCAGTATGCCTACGAATGCACACGCAAGGATGGTGCCGTGGGTGTCGATGGCCAGACCGCGCAGGACTATGCGTCAAACCTTGAGCAGAATCTTCGCAACTTGATTGATCGGCTCAAGTCAGGACGCTATCAGGCGCCACCGGTCCGTCGGCACTACATCGCCAAAGCCGATGGCGGGCAGCGTGGCCTGGGCATTCCCTCGTTTGAGGACAAGGTAGCGCAGCGTGCTGTTGCGATGCTGCTGGAGCCAATCTACGAGCAGGCTTTCTTTGATAGTTCGTATGGCTTCCGGCCGGGGCGAAGTGCCCTTCAGGCATTACAGGCTGTGCGTGCCGGGGTAATGGAACGGCGCGGTAAATGGGTACTAGACGTTGATGTTCGGAAGTACTTCGATAGCATTGATCGAACCAGACTGCGGGAATTTCTGGCTAACAGAGTCACGGACGGCGTCGTGAGACGACTGATCGATAAGTGGTTGAAAGCGGGTGTACTGGAGGACGGGCAGGTGTTTTACCCAGACAAAGGTACGCCCCCAGGGCGGGGTAATTTCACCATGCCTGGCAAATATTTTCCTCCACCATGTGCTGGACGAATGGTACAGCACACAGGTGGTTGCGCGACTGAAGGGCGAGAGTACGTTGGTGCGGTTCTGCGACGACTTTGTGATGATTTTCGAATACAAGGAAGACGCGCAGCGGGTGTATGCCGTGTTGGGAAAGCGGTTCGAGAAGTACGGCCTGCAGTTGCACCCGGACAAGACACGGTTGATCGATTTCCAATACCGGACGCCGAGTCACCTACAACCGATGTTCGCGAAGACCTTCGACTTTTTGGGCTTTACGCATGTCAGGGTGATGTCCAGGACTGGCAAACGTGCAATGCTTCAGAAGACGGCTAAGGACCGCCTGGCGCGCGCAATTAGCGCGTTCAACATTCAGTGTCGCCGCATGCGGCATTGGACGGTGCGAGAACAGCATGCACGGCTGTGTCGGATGCTACGTGGACACTATGCCTACTATGGCATAACCGGGAACGGTCGCAGTTTAGGCAGCTTGCATCATGCGGTCCTACGTCTATGGCACAAGTGGCTTTCGCGCCGATCGCGGCAAAGCACCAGCTACCTGTCATGGGAAACCTTTTGCCGGATATTGGATGTTTTTCCTCTGCCTGCACCGCGGATTGTTCACCGCTACACACGTCCGTGAGCGAATCTGTACGACGAGGAACCGAGTGCCTTAATTGGGCTCGCTCGGGTCTGTGAGGGGTGAGGAGGGTAACCTCCTCGCCTACTCGGAAGGCGCTTTGAATCGACAAGCTGGGACATGGCTGGTTGCGGCAGAATGCGGCAACCAGCCATGCAAGACCAAGCGAACAATGACGAATCAACTCTTTGAAGCCGCCCTGGGAATCAAGGCACCGTGGTACGTGCATGGTGTCGACTTTGATACGGCCAAACGACAGCTGACGATTGCTGTGGACTTTGTCGCAGGAAGTCGCTTCGCCTACTCCGGGCTCGCCGGTGAGCATCCAGTGCACGACACGCACAAGCGGCTGCGCCACCTGAATTTCTTCCAGCACGAGTGCTATCTTGAAGTGCGGGTGCCGCGCGTGCGCTTGCCCGATGGTTCGGTGCGGCTGGTCGAGCCGGAATGGGTCGGCCAACTCGACGGTTTCACGTTGCTGTTCGAGGCGCTGGTGTTGATGCTGGCGCAGCAGATGCCGTTTGCCGCAGTGGCGTGCATCGTCAATCTGTCGTGGCATCGGGTGCATGCCATCTGCTCGCGCTATGTGGAACTCGCGCTGGCGTCGGCGAACCTGTCGGACGTCGACTCGGTGGCCATCGACGAAACCTCGTACCGGCGAGGCCACGAGTATCTGACGCTGGTCGCCGATATGCAGGCTCGGCGCATCGTATTCGTCACGCCCGGCCGTGACGCGAAGACGATTGAGAGCTTTGCGGCCTACCTTAGCCAACATCACGGCACGCCGGAGCAAGTGAGCTCCGTGAGCATCGACATGTCGCTCGCGTTCATCAAAGGCGTCGGCGAACATCTGCCCAATGCGCGAGTGACGTTCGACAAGTTTCACGTTGTCGCCCATGCCTCCAATGCGCTTGATACGGTCCGGCGCCAACAACAGAAAGCCGACCCAGAACTTAAAGGGATGCGCTGGACACTGCTTAAGGACGCCAACAAGCTGAACCTTGCTCAATTGACGGATCTCGTGGCCCTTCTCAGGCAGTACACCACCAAGCGAACGGCCCGTGCCTGGTTGTATCGCGAGCAGTTGCGCGAGATTCTCGAACGCAAGCAAATTCATGTCGTCTCCGAATTGTTGCGGCAGTGGTGCGCCAACGTCATGCGTTCGAAAGTCGAACCGATGAAGGAGGTCGCCCGATTGATTCGCCGACACTTTGACGGCATCGTTGCGTGGACCCAGACCCGACAGACCAACGGCTTTATCGAAGCCATCAACGGCTTGTTTCAGGCCGCCAAGCGCAAGGCGCGTGGCTACACGCGCTTCGCAACCATGCGAACGGTGCTGTTTCTTATCGCTGGCAAACTCGACTTCTCTGCATTCAACTCGCATGCCCGCTGAGAGCCGTTACCCACTTCATTTTCAAAAGAGCCGAAAAGCTCGAGCAATTGCGTGCGATCTGGCTCGGCATTCCGATCAGGGTCATGACGTGGGCCGAAGCGCCGCCACATGGCGTCGACAACTGGGACGACGTGCAACGCGTAACCGATCATCTACTTGCGAATAGCGAAGGTTCCTCATGAACAATCCATGGTTTGTTGCGTCAGCGGCGCGCGTTTTCGAGGTGGAGGCGCGTGCCGTCGCTGCGCTGGTGGCGCGGCTCGACGACAATTATTCGAAGGCCGTACGGACGATTATCGACTCGACTGGCCGGGTGATCGTGTGCGGAATGGGCAAGTCTGGCATCGTCGGACGCAAGATTGCGGCGACCCTGTCAAGCACGGGCACGCCGGCGTTCTTTATGCATCCCGCGGAGGCGTACCACGGCGACCTGGGCATGGTGCAACATAGCGACGTTTTTATTGCTATCTCGAACTCGGGCGAAACCAATGAGGTGATTCAGCTCCTACCGTTTCTCAGGCAGAACGGCAACAAGATGATCGCTTTTACAGGCAACCCATCTTCAACGTTGGCGAAAGCTGCCCACTGTCATCTCGACATAGGTGTGGAGACCGAGGCGTGTCCGTTACAGCTCGCGCCCACCGCTTCGACGACGGCCACGCTTGCAATGGGCGACGCGCTTGCCGTGACGCTGATGGAGGCTCGCGATTTCAAGCCGGAGAACTTCGCCCGGTTTCACCCCGGAGGTTCGCTCGGCCGTCGGCTGCTGCGCATGGTTGAAGACGAGATGGTCAGCGACAATCTGCCCTTCATCGACGGGGCTGCCAAGGTCATGGAAGTTCTTTCAGTGATGACAAAGAGCAAGCTCGGTCTCGCAATCGTCAGAAACGAGGCGGGTGACGGGCTCATCACCGATGGCGACGTCCGCCGCTTGCTTGAAGAGCACCAAGAGACCGCGTTCGAGAAGTCCGCTACGGAGTTCATGTCCCGCGATCCCGTCGTGGTGCATGTCGGAACCAGGGTGGAAGATGCGCTTGTGCTGCTGGAGCGGCATAGGATCACGTCGCTACTGGTTGTCGATCACTCGGGAATCGTCGGAGTGTTCAAGAAGTAACGCTGGAAAATGGGCCCGCGGTCGCCGCGGTGCCCCCGTCGCTCACTGATTGTCGAACTCAGTTCGCGCGAAAGCGCGGTAGTCGCTCGCCGAGACTGCGAGGCGACGTTTGAAAATCTTGGCCAGGCGAATACCATTGCCCATGCCGCATCGCCTTGCGATCTTGTCGATCGGCAAGGTGGTGGTTATGAGAAGCCTGCATGCGATGTCCAGCCGTACTCGCAGCAAATACTCCGACGGCGGCATTCCTATTTCCGCCTTGAAATGCCGCAGGAACGTCCGATCGCCCATGGAAACGCTGCGTGCCATGTCGTGCGCGGTAATAGGGCGTGCGCAGTTCTCCTCGATCCAGCGAGCGGCGTCCTTCATGGTCGATGCGATGTTTGCGTTAGGCGCATCGCCGAGAAGCGGTGCAAGCCAGCGGCCAGAGAAGGGCATGAGTTGTTCTGCAATGCCTTCTGCCGTTTCATAGTATGCGGTCTTTTACCGACGTCCCTCATAGTCATTCTTTGAACGGCTGAATTGTGCTAGTAGCGAAGTTAGCGAAGCTGGACCGCGGGCATGTTCCAGGGCAAGAGCGCGTCGTAGTCGTCGACGCTTTTTGCGGATGGAAGGTTCTTGAACAACCAAAGCAGATAGGCGTATGGATCGATGCGCGCGGCCTTGCAGGTCTCCACGATCGAATACAGATTTGCGCTTGCGTTTGCACCTGCAACCGTATCTGCGAAGAGCCATGAACGGCGCCCCAGGCAGAAGGGGCGGATGGCGTTCTCACACGGATTGTTGCTGATTACCCAGTCGCCATTCTCTACGTAGCGCACCAGCTTCGGCCATTGCCCGCGCAGGTAGGTGAGCGCCTTGCCTAACAGACTGCCCGGTACAACGCCCGGCGCCTGTTCGACCATCAGCCTGTGGATGAGCTCAAGCACGCGTGCGCTATATCGTCGTCGCAGTCGTTGTCGTCTTTCGGACTGCCATGCGGTACTGCGTGCCTCGGCTGCAAACAGCTTGCCGATCAGCCTGATGAAGCGCGTGGCGAGCAGATCCGGCGTGCGCGCGGCTTTGGGTACGTTGTCCTCGGCTTTCACAAACCCTCTTCTCGCGTGGGTCCAGCATCCAAGGTGAACGAGATGATGGTGTTGCGCGATATGCTCGTAGGGTTTATATCCGTCGCTCATGATTACCGCACCTTCGCGGATACCCTCGAAGAGCCCCTGGGCCAGTTTGCCGCCGCGCCCTGGTGTGTAGGTGAACGGGCGGATCGGCACAGGCGAATCCGTAACCTGTGCCCAGAGATAACTGGTTGTCTGAGGGCGTCGTCCCTTTTCCTTGAGTACCTGGAATGTGGTTTCGTCGCAATAGATCAGCTCAGCGTCGAGCAACGCGTCACGCATGAGGTTGATCACCGGCTGGATCGCCAGACCGACCCGGACCACGCTCGCGGCAAGGGTGTTCGACGAGATGTCGCCGCCAAAGCGGCGCAGCAGACCCGCCTGACGGTATAGCGGCATGCCGAACTGGTATTTGCCTGTGATGATCCATGCGAGTGCTGATTCGCTCAGCAGCCCCCGCGCGATGACGCGCGCCGGCGCTGGCGTAACCTTGATTCCCAGTTCACAGCACGGGCAGGCATATTTGACGCGCTGATGCTGGATCACGCGAACCTGTTCCGGGATGACGTCAAGCTGTTCGCTGATTTCCATACCGATCTCGACCAGCGCGTGACCATCATGCGCGCAGAACCGTTCGGCCTCGGGTAGCTCGTGCCGGTGAACGTCGCGTGGCAGATTGGGATCGAGCGGTCTGCGACCGCGCTTTTTTCGTGTGTGTGCGTCGACCTGCGTCTCAGGCACATCGTCCTGGGCCGGAGCCGCGTTCGACGCGAGCGCTTCGGCTTCATTGAACAGGCCCAACTGATCGGCGTCGCGCGCCTCGCTCTTCGCGCCGAACAGTTCCTGGCGGTATGGAACGAGTGAGAAATAACTTCCAGAAGTGGCCCTGGCGGGTGCAAAGCGACGCTGGTAAGATGCGGTCC
>NZ_JAGIPX010000143.1:3050-6769 GCF_017814945.1 Paraburkholderia sp. LEh10 | reverse complement strand
TTTGCTTACTTTCTTTGCCGCGGCAAAGAAAGTAAGTGCCGCCCCGCACAGGGGCGACGCCCGCGCCGCGAGGCGCAATCGCGGATGCCAGCGCAAAGGCAAAACAAACCGCATTCGCGGATGCCAGCGCAAAGGCAAAACAAACCGCAATCGCGGATGCCAGCGCAAAGGCAAAACAAACCGCAATCGCGGATGCCAACGCAAAGGCAAAACAAACCGCATTCGCGGATGCCAGCGCAAAGGCAAAACAAACCGCAATCGCGATGCCAGCGATAGCGGCAGAAACAACCCGCATCGCGAAGGATGCCCGCGCAAAAGCAAATCACCACCCCAGCGTCGCAGACAAAAACAAACCAACATCACACTCTAGCCTGCCTGTCCCTCAACTGCAGGATCATCGGCGTAAAGATGAGCTGCATCGCGAGCCCCATCTTGCCGCCCGGCACCACGATCACGTTCGGCCGCGACATGAACGAATCGTGCAGCATCGTCAGCAGATACGGGAAGTCGATGCCCTTCGGCTTCGAGAAACGGATCACGACAAAGCTCTCGTCAGGCTGCGGGATCTCGCGCGCGGTGAACGGATTCGACGTATCGACGGTCGGCACCCGCTGGAAATTCACATGCGTGCGCGAAAACTGCGGGCAGATGTAATTCACGTAGTCCGGCATACGCCGCAATATCGTATCGACGACGGCCTCGTGCGAATAACCGCGCAGCGTCTGGTCACGATGCAGCTTTTGGATCCACTCCAGGTTTATGATCGGCACCACGCCGACGAGCAGATCCGCATGCTGTGCGATGTCGACCTTGCTGGTCACGGCCGCACCATGGAGCCCTTCGTAAAACATCATGTCCGTGCCCGGCGCAATCTCCTCCCAAGGCGTGAACGTACCCGCGTCCTGCTTGTACACGGCGGCGTCCGCTTCGTCATGCACGTAGCGGCGAAACTTCCCGCCACCCGACGCGCCGTAGGTCGCGAACAGCTGCGCGAGTTCGTCGAGCAGATTCGCATCGGGCCCGAAGTGGCTGAAGTTGCGCACGCCGTCCCGCTCGCTCTGCCGCAGCGCTTCGCGCATGCCGAGCCTGTCGTAGCGATGGAACGCATCGCCTTCGATAATCTGCGCATTGATCTTCTCCCTGCGAAAAATGTGAGTGAAGCTCCTCATCACAGTGGTCGTGCCTGCGCCGCTCGACCCTGTCACCGCGACGATCGGATGTCTGACTGACATTTGCTCTCTCCTGGCGAGGCGGCCAGAGCGAGCGCTTTAGCGCCACGCCCAGGCCGCGGGCAACACGGTTGCGTTCATTTCGCCCGAAGCAACGCGTCAGAGCGACCTCTCCGGAAGGAACAGCGAGCGCTCACGAAAAAGCGGCGATGAAAACGGTGCATCGATGCCGAGATCGTGCTCGCGGTGATAGCGGCCGACGCGCGCCACCTCGTTCGACGAGCCGAGTATCAGCGGCATGCGTTCGTGAAACGTGCGCGGCGCGGCATCGAGCACGCGTTCGCGGCCCGTCGTCGCCATGCCGCCCGCCTGCTCGACGAGAAAGCCAAGCGGGCTCGCGTCGTAGACAACGGACAGCCGCCCGCGCATCGCGGAACGCGTCCGGTAGTCGCGCGGCATCAGAAAGAGGCCGCCGCGCATCATGATGCGATGCACTTCGGGCACGAGCGCGTCGCTCCAGCGCAGGCTGAAATCGCGCTCGCGGCAGCCCGCCCGCCCTTCGCGGCACTCGTGCACGTAGCGCCGCACGGGCGGCTCCCAAAAGCGCTCGTTCGACGCATCGACGGCAACCTCACCCGTTTCGTCAGGAATGCGGATCGACGGATGCGTGAGCACGAACTCGTCTTTCTCGACATCGAGCGTGAAGCCGTGCGTGCCTTCGCCGAGCGTGATGACGAGCATCGTCGCCGGGCCGTAGATCGTGTAGCCCGCAGCCGCCTGCTCCCGTCCTGGCTGAAGAAGCGGTTCACCGTATGGTTCACCATATGGTTCGCATTCTGGTTCACTGTCAGGTTCGCGGAACGTTTCGACATGCGCGTCGCCGCCATTCGCGCCGCTGCCTTGTGACTGCACCTGCATCACCGAAAAGATCGAGCCCGCCGTGCCGTTGATATCCGCGTTCCACGGACAGTTCAGCGGATCGAACGCGAGCTGGTACCCGGGCTTGTCCGCGTCGTCCGCGCGCCGGTTGCGCATCGCGGTTTCGGCCAGCTTGCGGCGTCGCACGCAATACGCGAGTACCGCGCCGCTGGCCACCGAATCGGCCCGCGCGCTGTCGCCGAGCGTGCCGCGCGCGAGCGCCGAGGCGATCGTCTTCACTGACGCGGCGACCTCGTGCAGCACGGCCTGCAATGCGGTCGGCGGCCGCGTCGGCAACAGATGGTCCGCGTCGCCCGTCAGGAACCTCGTCAACGTGATGCGTGCGTGGCGCATGATGCTCTCCTACGAAGTGGGGAATGCGGGTGCGGTGTCGCGGCTTGCCTCGCCACCGGCGGAATCGGAGAACACGCTGCTCGCGCGGATATCGGCGGCTGTCAGCAGCGTCAGCGCGGCGGGATCGGCGCAGGCGCCACCGCCGAGCGCATCGGCGAACAGGCGGTTGGCCTGGCGCAGCCGCGCGCGGTCGAGCGCGTTGCGCACGGAGCGCGCGTTCGCGAAGTTCGGCTGACGCACGCGCCGCGCGAGGTAGTCCTCGAACGCGCGGCGGGCGTCGGCATCGAACCGGTAGTGCATTGTCTCCAGCATCCTTTGCGCGATCAGCAGCAGTTCGTCGGGCGCGTAATCGGGGAAAGACAGATGGTGTGCGATCCGCGAGCGAAAGCCCGGGTTGCTGCCGAAAAACGTATCCATCCGCGCGGCGTAGCCGGCGAGGATGACGACGAGATCGTCGCGCTGGTTCTCCATGGCCTGGAGCAGGATTTCAATCGATTCCTGGCCGTAGTCGCGCTCGTTTTCGGGGCGATACAGGTAATACGCTTCGTCGATGAACAGCACGCCGCCCATTGCGCGCTTGAGCACGTCGCGGGTCTTCGGCGCGGTGTGGCCGATGTACTGGCCGACGAGATCGTCGCGCGTCACTGAGACGAGGTGATTTCGCCGGATATAGCCGAGCCGGAACAGCACATCCGCCATGCGCAGCGCGACCGTCGTCTTGCCCGTGCCGGGGTTGCCGCTGAAGCACATATGCAGCGTCGGCGCGCCGCTTTCGATGCCGAGCGCTTCGCGCGCGCGTCCGACGAGCAGTTGCGCGGCGATTTCGCGGATGCGCGTCTTGACGGGCGCGAGGCCGACGAGGTCGCAATCGAGTTCATCGAGCACATCCGAGATGCCCGATTCGCGAAAGAGCGCGAGCAGATCGATATGCGGCGCTGGAGGCGCGTGCCGTTGTGGTTGCGTCTGCGTCGGTGGCTCGGTTATCACGGCGGTCATGGTGTGTCTCCTATCGACCAGAGTTGGCGCTTCAGCGCCTACTTCCATCCCATGGCGAGTCGACCGGAGTTGGCGCTTTAGCGCCTTACTCTGGTCCCACGCCAGGTCGATGGGAGTTGGCGCTTCAGCGCTTACTCCCATCCCATGGCGAGCCAATCAGCGTCGGCGCTTCAGCGACTTATTCCAGTCCCACGCCAGGTCGATCGGAGTTGGCGCTTCAGCGCTTACTCCCATCCCATGGCGAGCCAATCAGCGTCGGCGCTTCAGCGACTTATTCCAGTC
>NZ_JAGIPX010000143.1:0-2950 GCF_017814945.1 Paraburkholderia sp. LEh10 | reverse complement strand
CCACGCCAGGTCGATCGGAGTTGGCGCTTCAGCACCTGCTCCCATCCCATGGCGAGTCATCAGCGTCGGCGCTTCAGCGCCTTACTCCGGTCCCACGCCAGGTCGCTGGGCGTAGGCGCTTCAGCACCTGCTCCCATCCCACATCGAGTCAACCAGAGCTAACGCTTCAACGCCCTACTCTGCTCCCACGGCATGTCGGCGGAAGTCGGCGGCGCTTCAACGCCGTACCCCAACCCTATTCATCCGCTCGACCGTCAATCACCCGCTAGCGCGGCGCGCCACGCACAGTCGTCAGCGAATAGCGCTGCACGCGCGCGCGGTCTTCCTGGCGGCCCAACACGAGCGTCGGCTCCACGTCGGGCCGGTTCACGATGAACGACAGCCGCATCGTTTCGAAACCGCGCACGGAATCGAATGCATTCACCTTGATGTAATGCTGCGGATACGCTTCGCGGCACTTCGTCACTTCAAGCATCACGCCCGCCGCGTCGCGCAGGTCGAACATGGGAAGACCCCACATTTCCCAGTACGTGTTGCGCGGATGCGGGTCGTCGGTGAATTCGACCGAGCACGCCCAGCCCTGGCTCAGCGCGTACTGGATCTGCATGCGGATTTCGTCGTCGGTCAGCTCGGGCAGGAAAGAGAACGTTCCTTGAGTGATGCGCATCGCTGGCTCCCTGGTTTCATCGGACATCGATCACTCAGGCCACGCTTGGCGTGACGGCGAAGTCGGGCGTATCGGTCGACGCGTAATTGAACGTGACCTCGCGCCATGTATCGAGCGCCTGCTTGAGCGGCGTGCAATGCCGTGCAGCCGCTTCGAGCAGATCGGGGCCTTCGTTCGCGATGTCGCGGCCTTCGTTGCGCGCTTTGACCATCGCTTCGAGCGCGACGCGGTTGGCCGTCGCGCCCGCCTGAATGCCCGACGGATGGCCGATCGTGCCGCCGCCAAACTGCAGGATCGCGTCGTCGCCGAACAGATCGAGCAACTGATGCATCTGTCCCGCGTGAATCCCGCCCGACGCGACGGGCATCACCTTGCGCAAGCCTGCCCAAGGCTGATCGAAGAAGATGCCGCGCGTGAGATCGACCGGGTTGTGCGACTCGCGCAGCACGCTGTAATAGCCCTGCACGGCGAGCGGGTCGCCTTCCAGCTTGCCGACGGCCGTGCCCGCGTGCGCGTGATCGACGCCCGCCATCCGCAGCCACTTTGCGATCACCCGAAACGAGATGCCGTGATTGCGCTGCCGCGTGTACGTGCCATGCCCCGCGCGATGAAGATGCAGGATCATGTCGTTTTTGCGCGCCCAGCGGCCCATCGACGTGATCGCCGTCCACCCGATCACCAGATCGATCATCACGATGCAGGAGCCCAGTTCCTTCGCGAACTCGGCGCGCTCGTACATGTCTTCCATCGTCGCGGCCGTCACGTTGAGGTAGTGGCCTTTGACCTCGCCCGTTTGCGCCTGTGCGCGGTTCACGGCTTCCATCGAAAACAGATAGCGGTCGCGCCAGTGCATGAACGGTTGGGAATTAATGTTCTCGTCGTCCTTCAGAAAATCGAGGCCGCCTTTGAGGCCTTCGTAGACGACGCGTCCATAGTTCTTGCCGGACAGGCCGAGCTTCGGCTTGACGGTCGCGCCGAGCAGTGGACGGCCGTATTTGTCGAGCCGTTCGCGTTCGACGACGATGCCCGTCGGCGGACCCTGAAACGTCTTCAGATACGCGACGGGAATGCGCATGTCTTCGAGCCGCAGCGCCTTCAAGGGCTTGAAGCCGAACACATTGCCGATGATCGACGCCGTGAGGTTCGCGACCGACCCTTCCTCGAAGAGATCGAGATCGTACGCGATGAACGCGAAGTACTGCGGCTCGTCTTGCGCGCAATTCGGCACGGGATCGACGCGAAACGCTTTCGCGCGATACATGTCGCACGCGGTCAGACGGTCGGTCCAGACCACGGTCCAGGTGGCCGTCGACGATTCGCCCGCGACGGCCGCCGCCGCCTCTTCAGGCTCGACCCCGGGCTGCGGCGTGATGCGGAACAGCGCGATCACGTCGGTGTCTTTGGGCGTGTAGTCCGGCTGCCAGTAGCCCATCTCGCGATACTTCATGACGCCTGCTGCGTAACGCGAGCGCTTTTCGCCTGATGTTGCGCTATCGGCCGGCTTCACGGCCTCCTTGCTGAAATCGTTCATCACGCTGCCTCGACGGTGAACGCGGCGCGCCGGGAAGCGGCCGAGCACGTTCGGTGGGACGCCTGCGGGCGTCGATGCTCGCGGGCCATGCAGGTCAATGTAGGCGGCGTCCCGGATGAAGTGAATTCACGATTTTTTTCAGCAGGCTTAAGTGATCCGTTAACTGGCGTGCACTGGATGGGAAATGCGTCCACAATGCGCGTATCGGCTCGTGCAACACTTTGCTGCGGTTCCGCTACAGTAAGACGCGTAAGCTGGACGTGGCGTGCGCCGGAGGCTTTCCTGTCCCGAGTGGATGGAGACTGGTACGACAGTTGCATCAGCAACATGGCCGACGCGACCGGGTGTCCTGCGTGCTCGCACATGAGGGCGTCGGTCGTACTGGGACTGCCGTTTTCATTCTTGAAAGGAGGAAGAATATGCAGTGGACTACTCCGAGCTACACCGATATGCGATTCGGTTTTGAAGTGACGATGTATATCGCTACGCGATAGGGTGTGGGGGGCCGTCTTTGGGCGGCTCCTGTTGTTAGGTTTTTTGCGGTGCCGCAGAGCAAGTTTGCCGCTATACGGTTTGCTTTGCCCTGCGGGTTTGTTTTGCCCTGCGCGGGCATCCGCGATACGGTTTGCTTTGCCCTGCGCGGGCATCCGCGATACGCCTCGCGGCGCAGGCGTCGCCCCTGTGCGGGGCGGCACTTACTTTCTTTGCCGCCGCAAAGAAAGTAAGCAAAGAAAGCGGCTCACACCGCCAAT
>NZ_JAGIPX010000142.1 GCF_017814945.1 Paraburkholderia sp. LEh10 | reverse complement strand
GACTCAACACTCAACGGAGGTTAGATCGCATCAAATCGCTGGCTGCAAATCCGTCCGTCGAACCGGGTCAACCTCAGACAACCAACCTGAAGTGCTTGCGAATCGTCGCGGCGTGACGTTTAGCCTGGTGCTTCCGAACGGCACGGTCACCTGCGTGATCGCCCTGACAGCGCTGGAAACGTATTTTTGGCTCGAGCCTCGAGCTAGCGACGCCCACGTTCTCAGGACGTTTGAAAACGGCTTTGCGCGGATTAGAGCCGTCGCTGAGCGCAAGTTTCGAGCTCACCCGGCTAAGCGTCTCAAGTTAACAGCAGAGGACTTCGATCCTGACTGTGGCCACCGGTTCGACGGTGTGTAAATCTGCCGAGGGAAGCGGCGCGGGCGCCACGCGCGAATGTATTCTTTTCCTTACAGGTAGCACGAGGGCGATGAGCGCGTCGCGCGTGAACGCTGCCCCTCGTTGCCACGTCGACCTTGATGAGCGGCTTCTCCCGCGCCCCCAAGATTGTTGCACTGCGTTGGTCTGTGCGGAACGGATCGTAACGGTTTGAAGTTGGAATTCGGCAGCGAGCCGCCTGTTACGCCGTCTCGGTTCGCCTATCTATGTTGGACCTAGTAGAGATCTCCCAAAACAGCCTCAGGTCCGGCGATGAAAGCGATTCGATACAAACCCGTTGCTGCAAGAGGCGCACAGGTTCCAAGGGCCACCGCGCACCGCCCGGCAAGGACTGGTCAGCCTTCCTTCTGGAAGACAGCCGCGTCCACCCGAAAGCATGTCCTAAGCTGCATTGATGACGCGATGCAGCCGGATGGCAGGGATTCTCGCTGAACGCAGCTCCATAATTTCCAGATGTCTCGACACCGATAGGGCGGCGGTCACTGCCACAAATTCGATTCTATTCCTGTCCGAGACTCGAAACGCTGTCTGAATGCCTATACAATTAGCAATTTAGTCCCCGAAGACGTCCACGTATGAACACGGAAAAGAATGGGACGACAGCGACGCCAGCCTATCAGCAACTGAAGGACTACGTTCGGAAGATGATTGAAACGGGGCAGTGGCGCCTGGGTGACATGATTCCGACGGAACTCTCATTGGCGAGCGAATTTGCGTTGTCGCGAATGACGGTAAATCGCGCACTACGCGAACTCGTGAGTGAGAATGTCCTGACACGAGTACGTGGCCGTGGGACCTTTATCACCGATCGTCGCTATCAATCGACTTTAATCGAGATCCGCAGTATTGCCGAGGAGATTCGCTCACGTGGCGACGCGCACCGCAGCAAGGTTCTGCTTCTTGAGTCGACTCATGACGCCGCCGCCCTGCAAACCCTTGAGTTGCCCCAAAACGGTACTGCATTCCACTCACGCATCGTGCATTTCGAGAACGACGTGCCGATACAATTCGAGGATCGTTACGTCAATAGCCTCGTATTCCCGGACTATCTGGATCAAGATTTTGAGTCCGAGACGCCAAACGAGTACATGATGCGCGTTGCGCCCGCACAAGGCGCGGAATACTGGATAACGGCACGTAAGACTAATGCGATGGTGAGACAGGCTCTGATGATGCCAATAGGCGAGCCGTGTCTGGTATTGCGACGGCGGACAGAAGCTCAACGACAAATCGCAAGTGATGTCACTCTTTGGCATCCCGCTAGCAGATACAAACTTAACGGTAGATATTGAGCGTTCGGAGCCTGACCAGATCAGCCTCCGACCTGATATCCGCCCGACCCGGCTTTTGTCTGTCGCGCGTGGCGCGGAAAAGCCGATTCGGACGCCAATCGAGTCGAATTTCTCCTGCACACGGGCCTGCGCTTTCTCCGCGAGGCGGCGCATGACGGCGAGCGCATGGAGCGCCGACTGTTCACCGTGAAATGGACAGCTTGGCGCTCGTAGAGATAGCGAATGCGTTAAACAACCTGTCTCCGCTGTCCGGCGTTCCCTTCATCTAGCTGGGAGCCGAGACACTGGAACCGGCGCAAATCAGCGGCTGGATGGATGAGGCACGCGGCGATCAAACCCAGTGTGGCCACCAACAACCCGGCATCAATGTAACCCGTTCGGAAGCCCTCGGCCGCGTCGGCACCAACATCGACAATGATGCCCATCGCAATGGGTGCAATCAGGCCCGCGATAGTGTGAATCGAGTTCGTTATACCGAGCATTGCACCGCGTTGCGAGGGCGGGCTGATTTCCCCGATCAACGTTGATCCAAGCGTAAAAATTACGCTACCAATCGAAAAGCTCAAAGCGATCAGCGCCACTTTCAACGGACCCATCGGCACCAGCGGCAGGCACACCATCGCGGCGCCAGCGGTCATGACGCAAGCGCAGCCAAATAGGCCGCGTGAATAACGGCTGGAATAACCAGCTTTCGTCATGCCCTGAGAGATAAACGCGCAGATTGGCGCAAGGACCATCTGCGTTACTGACGGAAGCAACACAATCCAGGCTGCGTATGAAGGCGTCAAATGCAGTCCCCGGATCAAATAATTGGCGAGCCACACGATATTCAGCGCGATGATCCAGTAAGCGGCGAATCCTGCGATAAACACGCCTAGAGCGGTACGGCTAAGCAGCAACTGCACGTACGGAATTTTCAGCGTCGAACTCATGCCGTCAGTCGCACCGCGATCCAGAGGTCCATCCTTTCCAAGCAAAATCCACACTACGGCCCAGCAGAAGCCAGTCACGCTCAGCACTATGAAAGCAGCATGCCAGCCAAAATGCACAATGATCCACGTAAGTAGTGGCGCGACTACCCCTGTGCCAAACGCCGCACCACACGCAACTACGCTACTCGGCACAGCGCGTTTGGCATCGCCGAACCATTTGTAGACCGCGTGGATCGCAATCGGGAATGCCGGTCCTTCGGCCGCGCCAAGCACCACGCGACTAGCGAGCAGTACGCTGAAATTCACGGCGCCCGCCATCGGTAGCAGCGTGATAGCCCAGACGATGCTCATTGTGAGCATGATGGCCTTGGTGCTGACTCGGTTCGACAGAAAGCCGACCGCTATGCCCGAGACCGAGAACAGTATGAAGAAGGCACTCCCGAGCGCGCCAAATTGCGCGTGCGTCAAGCCCAGTTCCTTCATGATCGACGTGCTAGACAAGCCGATGACCGCCTTATCGGCAAAGTTGACAAGCATGAACAGGAAGACCATGACGACGATCAACCATGCTCTGCGAGAGTCACCGATTCCATGCATAAGATAGCTCCAGATAACGACAACATTGACCCGATTGTGGCAAGCCGGCGATATCGCAAAAAGCGACGCCTCGCAGCATCCTCCAAGCAACCCTTATAACTGTCAGAAGTTTCGGCCATACAACGTTTTGCGATCATCGCTACGCAACACGGCGGTGTAGACCTCTATATCCGCCATGCAATTGACTGCGTCTATCCATTGCCTCTTGAAGCGGAGCATGCCGCATTTTCAACAACGCGTCGCCCGATGAACGTGGCGATGTGAACTGAGCATACAGAACGGCGCATTCTGACAGGTTGCATCTGGCCATCAGAATGACCTGCCCGTATCATGGTTTGGCGCGATTGTAATCGGTCTTTGCCACCGATATGTCCAGCCGCCTTTCAGCGACGTCATCCCGCCCTCATTTTTCAGCCACCGCACTTTGCGGCTCTCCTGCTCCGCTGTCTAGAATGACCGCTCATCCACGACCTCAAGGCCAAGGTCTTCAGGGTTAGCGCGCGGTAACGTCTCCCGCGCATCGCGTTCAGTTCGAGTAGTGCTTCAGGAAGATGGCGGCCTTCCGGAATTCCGGCGTAAATGGCCGGTCAGTGTCACGAAAATTAACTATCTGTCGGAACGCGCCCATGAACATCTCAGTCTGGGGCGACGCCGAAAAGCCGCCCGGCTGTCGCTCCCGCAGGTCAACCGCTTGAGCAGCAGACACTAATTCGATGCCAAGCAACTGAAAGTGATTGTCGATTTCGTTGCGTACGCGACGCACCACTTGCGGTGCGTTTGTCGCGATATCTTCGATATCTCCCGCGACCGGCAGATAGTCGAGCGAGACCGGCATCGCTAGCTCTTTGTTCGCCATGGCAAGCACGACCGGCGGCTTTTCCATTGCGCCGAACGCATGCAGTGTGTTGTCAGTGCCGAGGAAGCGGCTCAGATGCGTGAAACGAGGGTCGTTGAGTTTGATTATCTGCTGTGCGGATGCGAGGGAATTGTGCGCGATTGCAATGCCCATTTCTTCGAATGTCAGTACGAACGGCAGTGGTTCGAAGTTCGCAGTTGGCAGCACCGCCCCCCTGAGACCATCGCGGTTCACATAGCTCCGCCTGGTCTGGTATAGATCCGACTTCGGTTTGACGCCTACCGAGACGCCCGGATTGTCGTCCGAGGAGTTCAACTGAATCATGATTTGATTGCGCGCTTCCTCAGAGCTACGGTCAAGTTCGGCCAGTAGATATGGCGCGTCCCGGAAGCTGAGCGGATCCTGCAGTGCTCGCGCATCGTCCCGTTGCCATAGTGAACTACCAGCGAGGATTGAACGTAGCGCCGCACCGGTACGCATTACCTGCGGAAACGGATGCAACGATAGTGAATCCTCAAGAAACGGCGAAACGTTGCCATTCAGACCTTGCAGAGCGACTGCGTAGACCAGCTTGGCCATCTTGTTCAACTGCGTCAGATCGACAAGTGCGAGACTCGCCATGCCAGTCGTATAGGCGTTTGAACTGAGAATGCCGAGCGCGTCCTTTCCCCATGGCTTGATCGGGTGGATATCTTCTTCGGAGAGTGCATGTGACGCATCAGTCTTTGTGCCACGGTAGTAAACGTCGCCCTCGCCCATCATCGTCAGACCGACATGCGCCAGCAGAGTAATGTCCGCTTCACCCATAGAACCGTTCGACGGTATCGCAGGCGTAATGCCGTGGTTGAGCAGCTGCACATACATGTCCACCACCGCTGGTTGGACGCCTGCAGCGCCGACTAGCATCTGGTTAAGACGCACCGCCATCGCAGCACGGGCATCGCGTATATCCATGTCGGGGCCGACGCCCGCGGAGTGCGCGTGCAGCAACGCGGCGTTGAAGCGCATAGACGCGTCGATGACCTCAGGTGTCAGCCGGCCCTTGGCATCGACCATCTGACGATCCTTATTCAGGCCGACACCAACGGTCAGGCCGTAGATGCGCTGACCATCCGCAGCTGCAGCCAACACTACATCGTGTCCCTTTGCGACGCGTGCAAGAGAGGAAGCGGGAACTTCAACAGTCTCACCATCAGCAACGCGCGCAATTGATTCCGGCGTAACGCTTGTTCCGTCGAGCGTGACGGCAGCTTGGCATGAAAGCGATGCGAGAACCACCGCGATGCCGACCACATAACGAAAAGCCCTTCGCATTTAGTTATTCCCACGTTTCTTGGTTTGAGACAAGACGGATTTTCGACGAACACCCTCGCGATGCTGCCATAAGGCCAGCCCAAGCGTATGTGTCTCGATATTTCTAACAGCGTCAGCGACGAACTGAGTCGCTAGCAGGGCTAGTCGAATCTCGTGAAGGTTCGCAGATGATTGACCGCTTCGAAAGTTCAGTATTCGAAACGGCATTTTCTCTACTTTTTCTACGTTCGCCGACGACACCGCGAACTGAGCATTTTTCCGCCCTTCCGCGAGGGCAGCGCCATACAGCGCCCGTGCGCGCAACTCGGGGTCGTGCTGATGCTGATGCTCAACGGCCCAGCATCGGCAGCTTGAGTCCGGCTTCGCGCGCGGTTTCTCGCGCTAGTTCGTAGCCGGCGTCCGCGTGACGCATCACGCCCGTCGCGGGATCGTTGAACAGCACGCGGCCGAGGCGCTCATGCGCGGCGTCTGTTCCGTCAGCGACGATCACGACGCCCGAGTGCTGCGAGAAGCCCATGCCGACGCCGCCGCCATGATGCAGCGACACCCATGACGCGCCGCCTGCCGTGTTCAGCAGTGCGTTGAGCAGCGGCCAGTCGCTGACGGCGTCCGAGCCGTCTTTCATCGATTCCGTCTCTCGGTTCGGGCTCGCGACGGAACCCGTGTCGAGGTGATCGCGGCCGATCACGATAGGCGCCTTCAGTTCGCCCTTCTTGACCATTTCGTTGAACGCCTGGCCGAGACGATAGCGGTCCTTCACGCCGACCCAGCAGATGCGCGCCGGCAAGCCCTGGAACGCGATGCGCTCGCGCGCCATGTCGAGCCAGTTGTGCAGGTGCGCATCGTCGGGGATCAGTTCCTTGACCTTCGCGTCCGTCTTGTAGATGTCCTCAGGATCGCCCGACAGCGCGATCCAGCGGAACGGCCCCTTGCCTTCGCAGAACAACGGGCGGATGTACGCGGGCACGAAGCCGGGGAAATCGAATGCGTTCTGCACGCCCATTTCCAGCGCCATCTGACGGATGTTGTTGCCATAGTCGAGCGTGGCCGCGCCGCGTTCCTGCAGCGCGAGCATCGCTTGCACCTGCTTGGCCATCGACTGCTTTGCGGGCGTCACGATGCTCTGCGGATCCGTCTTCTGACGCTCGCGCCAGTCTTCGATTTTCCAGCCTTGCGGCAGATAGCCGTGAATGGGATCGTGCGCGCTGGTCTGGTCGGTCACGCAGTCGGGCGTGATGTTGCGCGCGACCAGTTCCGCGAACACATCGGCGGCATTGCCGAGCAGGCCGACGGAAACGGGATTGCCCATCTTCTTTGCTTCGTCGATCATCGCGAGCGCTTCGTCGAGCGTCTTCGCCTTTTTATCGACGTAGCGCGTCTTCAGG
>NZ_JAGIPX010000141.1 GCF_017814945.1 Paraburkholderia sp. LEh10 | reverse complement strand
GCAGCGGTATTGTTCAACTGAAGTAACCGAGGCCGTTCTCCAAGATTGAAATGGCCCGAAGAAATCAGGCAGGTCAGATGCGTCGGTTCTCGCGGAGGCTCTGTCGCGATAACAAGCGAAGGGCGAGCGAGATCGATATGGGAAGTACAACTTATATTGCGAGGTCGTAGAATTGATCAGCGGCGGACGGATAGGTTCCGCGAACACACTTGAGCTGCCCTTTCGCGATCATGTGCATCAACGCGATGCCGGCCAGAAGGATCCGGGCACAGCGAAAACTCTTGAACCCCAGCATGGGTCACGTTCGTCGCTTGATCGCCCGATGGTCCTGCTCAACCAGGTTGTTGAGATATTTCGACTGGCGGATCTTGATGGGCGTTTCACGATCGGCGTTGATCCCAGCGAGCGCGGCGAGATTGGCACCGCTTTTGTCGATGGTCACTGTATCGGGCGCGCCATTCCAGGCGATCGATTTTTCGAAGTAACGCCGGGCTGCAGTCTTGTCCCGATGGGCGCGTAGCAAAAAATCGATGGTGTTGCCGTCCTTGTCGACGGCCCGGTAAAGATATCGCCATTCGCCCTTGACGCGAATGTACGTCTCGTCCATGCGCCAACTCTTGCCATCTGGCCGCTTGCGCAGGCGAAACGTTTTCTCCAGCACTGGCAACAGCTTGACGGCCCAGCGGTGCACAGTCGAATGGTCGACCGAAACGCCGCGCTCGGCCATCATGTCTTCGAGGTGCCGCAGGCTCAGAGGATAGACTACATTCCAGCGCACGCAGGTCAGGATCACGTCGAGCGGAAAATGCAGGGGTTTGAGCACTCGGGCCAATGCCGGATTCAACGTCTTCATCTAGCTTACAGTTGTTCGTGTCGTTCCGCACATCGTAACTGAGCGCCTTACTGCAACAGATCCGCCCGGGGATGCGTGATGCGGAGCAGTTGCGCGATAGCCTCAACCTGGCAGCGATCGCGCTGCGTGACGTGAAAGGCATCTGCGAAGTGAATAGAGGCCGCGTCTAGCCTGATGTTGTTGGGGTTCACGTTGCGGCAATCAGGTGGTCCCTGGCTGGTGTCGCTGGGTTCCTGCGCAGGGCACGCAACATCAAGATGGCGCTATGTGCAGGAAGGGGTAGTGGGTGAGAGGACAATGGCAGGTGCGTCGGTTGTGTGATTTAGTCGAAGCTGTCCACCCATGCGCGTGCCCATCGTAGCCCAGCCAGTTCTGCCTCTTCTTCCGTGCCGAACTCGCCAAGTACACCCGACGCTTCAACGACCTTGTTGTCCAGCGTGATCGTGCCGCTGGCCGCGTAGCGTTCACGCTGTGAACCTTCCTTCTGCTGGAGAATGGCGTGCCCCCAGAGCGTGTACCCCTTGTGCGTTTCGCTTCACATCAGCGTTCGACCTCCGCCTGCGCGTGGCGCCCATCCACGCGAAGCACGTTACCTTCAGGTGTCACCTGGCGCGGCATGTCTTCATACCGCGGCTCATGAGCGCGGTGCCCGACGGCCGCAACAGAGGCCTTCGGTCCAGGCGCCGCGGCGACGATGCGGTGAGGCAACCGGCCGTGCGCGAGGCGGACGCTTGTGTGCCGATGCGTCGCTGTCCGAGCCACCGAGGAGGGTGTCGCAGCAAAGCTGCCGAGTTTCTGGAGCAGTTCGGGTTGGCATCGCAGTTACAACCTCAAAGTCCGCTGCATGTGTGCTTAGATGCGGACCGCACCGAACATTAGGGCAATAATGTCTAAAAAATAGCGGAAGGCCAATTGCATGAAATCGCAGGTCTGTCGGCCCGATAAGCGTAGTCTTTTTATGTGTTACCCGCCCGAATGGGGCTCTTCAACAAGGTCAGCAAGCGCTTTGAACGCGCGGTATCCCTCGGATCCCTATAACCGTAGTCCTTTGGCGTAGCGGCAGATTCAACATCATGTCCAGACACGGATAATGTCGTGTAACTGTCGCAGTCCAAATTGATCGCGCTTCGACGGTCATTCACGGTCGCATCTTCAGGAATCTTGAGGAAGTCCGGGCTGCGGTCGTCGAGTTCAAGGATCGTTACAATCGCCACTGGCGTCTCGAAAAACTGGGCTTCATGTCACCCCACGAAGCCCGTCAGGCAGTCACCCTCAAAGAGGCCGCCTGAGTTGCAAAACCGTGTCCAGACAATCCGAGCCGGTACATTGCCAATCGCGTTTAACCTTGGCAAGTACATCAAACGGCGGAATCGGAGTCATTTTATTCGTTAGATAACCGCGATCGCACGACTATACGCCAGAGAGCCCCGTTGTCCGGTCGTGTCCGGGTCGTTGAAAGGTCTATCATGGGAACTATGAGGTTGCCATGCATTGTCAGGACCCAAGCATCGAATGAAGCCACTACGCAATACCGACTCCGTTCCAGGGGAGTGGTACATCGACACAGCGTGCATCAACTGCGGTGCATCGCGTCACGTCGCGCCTGGGCTGATTGCCGAACGAAACGACAAGAGCGTCTTCGTTCGGCAGCCCGTCACGCCGGAAGAGCAGCTTGCTGCCTGGCGTGCGGTGTTCGTATGTCCTACGGCATCGGTACGCAGCGAAACGAAGCAGCCTCGCCCGAGCGCCGCGATCTTTCCGCAGCAGATCACACCGGGTGTGTGGCGCTGCGGATTCAACGCTCGGTCGTCGTTTGGCGCACATTCTTATTTTGCTGCGCGGCCGGACGGCAATCTGCTGATCGACTCACCGCGGTATGCGGCGGAACTGGTTAAATGGTTTGACGCTTCGGGTGGTATTGCGCACATCCTTTTGTCGCATCGTGACGACGTCGCCGACGCAGACAAATACGCGCGCCAGTTCGGAGCTCGTGTCTGGATTCACCGCGAGGACAGGTTGGCTGCCCCATATGCTACGGATCTGCTCGACGACGGATCAGCACCGAGCATCGCGGCCGGCCTGCGCGCAATCCCGACGCCCGGGCACACTCGGGGTAGCGTCGTGTACCTGCTCGAGGATCGCGTACTCTTCTCGGGTGATTCACTTGCCTGGAGCCCACGCGAGCAGGACCTCGTCGCGTTCAGGGACGCGTGCTGGTACTCATGGACTGAGCTCACTGAGTCGCTCGGCAAGTTGGCCGCGTATCGTTTCGAATGGCTGCTTCCTGGTCATGGCTGGCTCGCACACTTGCCGGCCAAGGAAATGAGTGCTCGCTTGCTCGCGTTGGTTGCTCGCATGCGAAATGGTTGAAGTCGCCGGAATAGCTCCTTCCGGCAAGGCGCCTCGAATCCTTCAGCTTCTAGCCCTGCAATGATGTGGCCAGACTCGAGTGCTGCCGGTCTCGATAGTGGGCTTCGATCCAACGGTGAGTGGCAGGACTCTGCCATCTTCAGTTGTTCGCCATCGCGCGCAGAAGGCCATTCAAACGTCCGCTCTGCTCACACAATGGACCTTCGCGCTGGAAATCTTGTCGGGAGGGTCATTGTCGACCATGTCAACTCTGGCAACCTGCGGCGGTGAAGGTATGAGCTCGCTTCGCGCCCGTACCTTGGTGCAGCTCAACTGGATCAGCGTTTGAGGATACGGAATCGACTTTGGCGTGTCTCACGCCAATGCGCCGAAGACAGTCCTGTGAATTAGTGGCGTACGCCAATATATGTGGCGGCCTGAAACCTGTCTGCCTGATGCTGGACTGACTCCGTGTGGATGAGCCGGTAGATCAGAGGCGGGACGATTAGATGTCGAGACGGATGGGGACCCGCCGTCGGCCGAAGGGTAAATCGAACCGTTCGAACCGGCCCGCCACCGGAGTGCGGCACGCGGGACAGGCGCCGTCGTCTGTGAGCCGATAGTCTTCGATCCGATGCCAGTCGCGCACGATGAGTGCGGTGCCACAGCGTCGGCAGAAGGTGGTGCCGCCGTCGACGTCGTGAACATTTCCGGTATAGACGTATCGCAAACCCTCCGTGAGCGCGATCTCGCGCGCGCGGGTGAGCGTGGCGGGCGGCGTGGGCGCCACATCGGTCATCTTGTAATCGGGATGGAATGCGGTGAAGTGCAACGGCACGTCCTCTCCCAGTTCCTTCATGATCCACTGCGCTTCAGACCGGATTTCCGCGTCGCTGTCGTTCTTGCCTGGAATGAGCAGCGTGGTGATTTCCAGCCATACGCCGGTTTCATGCCGGAGATACTGAAGTGTCTCCAGGACCGGCGCCAGGTGGCCACCCGTGATCCTGAAATAGAAATCGTCAGTGAACGCCTTCAGGTCGACGTTGGCGGCATCCATGGTGGCATAGAAATCGCGCCGCGCCTGCGTACCCATGTACCCTGCGGTCACCGCCACGGCCATGATGCCGCGCGCGTGGCAGGCATCGGCCACATCCATCGCATATTCGGCGAAGATCACTGGATCGTTGTAGGTGAAGGCGACACTTTTGCAGCCACAAGCCCCGGCCGCGCCGGCGATCGCCTCCGGGGTGGCAGCGTCAGCGAGCGTGTCCATCTCGCGTGACTTGCTGATGTCCCAGTTCTGGCAAAACTTGCAGGCCAGATTGCAGCCAGCGGTACCGAAGGAAAGCACGCTTGTGCCGGGATAGAAATGGTTGAGCGGCTTCTTTTCGATTGGATCAATGCAGAAGCCTGATGAGCGGCCGTACGTAGTCAGGATCATCCGGTCATCGACCCGCTGGCGCACGAAGCAGGCGCCGCGCTGCCCATCATGCAGGCGGCAGTTGCGTGGGCACAGGTCACACTCGATGCGTCCATCGTCCAGGAAGTGCCAGTATCGGCCCGGATAAGACGAATCCTTCATACCAATGGCGGGTTTGATGAGCGAGTCGCTCGGTTGCATTATCGATCTAATCGGTGCGTGCCGCCGGGTGGCCACCATGTGGTAAATGTCCCCGCAAAGTGGGAATCAGTGGCCCGGAGAGCCTCGTCTTCGGGAGTTGGGCTTTGGCCGGATTCGTATCAGGTTGTTGGGATGCCTGCCATTGTGCGGAGGACCGCGAGTGCACGATCATGCATCCTGGCACGCATCCAGCAACCGACGTGAAGCGAGGCGACCTCGAGTCTGACAACCTGAACGCCTGGTATTCTGCCTCATTAAGGGTGCGGCGAATGACCGCGAGTTCGACGAGTCACGGCTTGATGGGAAACATGGGCGCGCGGCGAAAGGCTTTTGACGCTATGACCACTGTTTTTTTGACCGGCGCAAGCGGATTTTTAGGCGGGCATTTGCTGCGCGAGCTGCATACTGCGGGCTGCGCGGTACGAGCGATGTCGCGCCGTGCTGAAGCGGACGCGATCATCGCCAAGGCGGGTGGCGATCCGGTTCGTTCCGACCTGCGGGACGCGACATCGCTTCAAGCCGCGCTGGCGGGTTGCGAGGCCGCATTTCATGCGGCTGCCGATACCAGCATGTGGAGATCTCAGGCCACGGCACAGACAGCCACCAATGTCCTTGGAACCGAAAACCTGTTGCGGGCGGCCGAGTTGGCTGGTGTACAGGCTTTCGTGCACACCTCCTCAGTATCAGCGTACTCGTACCTCGCCCACGGCACGCTCGTCGAGTCGACTCCGCAGCGCGGAGCCGAGAGCTGGATCAATTACGAGCGCACCAAGTACCTGGGCGAACGAGCCGTGCGCGCGTGCCCTGGATCATCTTCAACCCGTCGCACATCCTCGGTCCGGGCGACCGTCATAACTGGGCGCGCCTCATCATGCTTGTCGACCGGGAGAAGCTGCCGGGCAGTCCGCCGGGCAGCGGGTCGTTCGCCGACGTGCGCGAGATCGCCCGCGCCCAGGTACGTGCCCGGCAGCGGAAGAGGTTCGGGGAGGCGTATCTGCTCGGCGGCGAGCCCGCGAGCTTCGTCGACTTCGTGCAGCGCCTGGGCGCCGCATTGGGCAAGCGCACGCCGAGCCGCGCCACGCCGGCCTGGGCGCTCATGACGTTCGCTCGCGTGGCCGATGCGTGGTCGCGCGTCTCCGGGCGCGAGCCCGACGTTACCCCCGAGGGCGCCACGCTAGTCTGTCACGCGCTTCGCGTGGATTCGTCGAAGGCCAGGCGTGAGCTCGAATATGTCGAAACGCCTCTCGACACGCTCATTGACGATACCTTGGCCTGGATGAGGCAGGAGGGGTTGGTCGGGCGCTGAAGGCCTGGTGTCAGGCGCGTCGCGCCTCTATCGGATGACCGTTCGCCGACCCATCGCTGCTACCTTGAACGACGCGCTCGACCAGCCTGCCGATCGCATGGGGCAACAGTCGGCCATGAGGCGTCATTCGCCGGCATCGGCGATCGGACATTCGAGCGTCGGTTTCACCCAGTAAGCAGCCATTCCATTCGAGATGGAGAATGTTGGCTTACCGGACGGGTCGTTAGACTGGCTATAGCGTTTTGAGCCATTCCAAGAGCATGAAATGGAGCCAGAGCAGAGCCCATTCGCTTAATCGGACAATGACTTCTCCTCGCCGTCTCCTGCCAGCGCCTGTGCCGAATTGACGGTCGCTATCGCAGCTATTTGGCTGTGGACTTGCCGTAGTTCTGAACGAGATAGTTCACGATAATCTCGACGTCTTCTTTAGGAATCGGCGCACCAAATGCGTTGATCATCTTAGCGACCGACGCGTTCCAGCCGGCCTTGTCTAGAAAGGGCGAGTTCATCTGGATATAGTCAAGGCTGTGGCAGGTGACACACTGCATCGCCTTGTCTTTGCCAGACCCTTCTTTCAGCATGACCTTCGATTCCTGCGCCGCTGTGGAATCGATAAGAATAAGCCCAAGGGACAATGCGGTAGCGACCATTTGCGTGAGCGTGTTCATATCACGTCCACGTACAAGCGCTGGATCACGTTGTGGTGATAGCCTGCAGGATTGTGAATGAGACGCTCGACCTGTGTTTCCCCCGAGCGGCTGGTGGCACGCGCCATTACCACCATCGAACCGCGCTCGCGCGCCGG
>NZ_JAGIPX010000140.1 GCF_017814945.1 Paraburkholderia sp. LEh10 | reverse complement strand
CTGGCGGCGTCAGATCCCTCCAGCTCACGCGACCCGAGACAAGATCCTCCCGCTCGTATCCCACCATGCGAAGAAATGCGTCATTGGCCTCAAGAATGTCGCCACCGGCATTCCAGACGACGATCCCGATGATGTTGGCGTCGACGAGGCGCCGGATCTTCGCTTCGCGTTCGGCAAGATCGCGGTACAAGCGGGCATTCTCCAGCGAAATCGCGGCCTGCGAGGCCAACAGCTTCAGCACGGCGATCCTGGTCGGGCTGAACACGCGGGCAGTCAGACTGTTTTCGAGGTAGAGCGCGCCGGTGAGCTTCGCCTGGTTGGTCAAGGGCAAGCAAAGAATGGAGCGCGGCTGGCGCTCATCGATGTAGGGGTCTGCGGCAAACGACGTCTCTATAGCCGCATCGTCGAGAATCAGGCTCTCCTGGGTGCGCACAACGTAGTGCAGAACCGATTCCGGCAACGCGGCCGCGGTCACGGGCGCATCGCACCGTTGCACAATGACCGTCACTCCGCCGGTCGTGGCTTCTGCCGCGACCCGCTGTTCAGTGCCTCGCGCAAGCATCAACAGGCCGCGCTCGGCACCCGCGTGTTCCAGTGCCGTGCGCAGGCACTTGTCGATCAGTTTATCCAGGACAATCTCACCCGACACCGCCTGCGAGACATTAATCACAGTGGCGAGGTCGAGCTGTTCGACCGATGCCTCGACCGTCCTCGTCGGAGCGAGTACGGTCTCTTCCGTTCTCAAGTACGGATATATCTTGTCGAGTTGCCGCACCTTCCCGTCGGCGCCCCAACGGATATAGCAGTAACGGGCTTCCTTCAGGTAGGCGCGCGAAGTCGTCTGAAACCCACGCGCCGCATAAAACCGTGCGGCAAGTTCATTGGCGAGTGCCTCGTTGTGGACAAAGCCGTTGGCGCGCGCCGAGCGGATGGCCTGTTCGTAAAGGTCCATGGCATCCAGCGCGCGGCCTTCAATCCGGGCGACCTCCGCACCGACCAGCGCGGCGCGGTTCTCGAAATTGTCGGGGCAATTCTTGGCCCACACCTGGAGCTGCCGGTGATGAGCGGGGAGGGCCTCAAAGTGCTGCTGCCGCGACATGGCTGTTTCCATGTCCCAACATGCGGCCTGCGTCAGCGCGCCATAGAAGTGATACTCCGCCGTTTCTAACACCGACGGCGAAGCCTTCACCAGCGGTTGCGCTCTGGACGAGGCATCGGCCGCTGCCGTATAGTCACCCGCCAAAAAGCGCGCCTGCAGCTTGCGTATCCAGTACCAGCATTCGACAACGGCCAATGCCGGATGACTTGACAGATTGCGCTCAAACTCGAGCTCGTTGAACCGCCCATCATCAAACGAACCGAATTCCGTTGTGAGACCGCGCAGCGTCCGGATAAGCCCGAGCTGCCCGGTGATCCAGGCGACGATGACACCGAACCCCAATTTGTTTGCGAACTGGAGGCTGCGCTCCGCTTCGCTTTGTGCCTCGTCGAGCGGATCGCCCGCCAACAGAAGATTGGTGTTCAGTTGAGCGCAGGCGTAGCCCGCATAGGTCAAATCGCCAATACGGTTCGCGATTTCAAACGCGCGCAGTAGCAGGTCACGTCCTGTCCGGACATGCCGCGTCCAGGCGCTGATGAACCCGAATGTCTGAAGCGTCCTGGCCCGGAAACGCTTGAGTTCAGGTTTTTCAGGGAGTTCATACCCGAGGCGGGCAAATCGAAATCCAGCGTCATAGTTGTCGAAATAGGGCCCGGCCAACATGGCAAACAGCTCATATGCCACACATGAGGCGTCGCTGTGACCGTGCTCAAGACTGAGGTTGACGGCCCGGCAGACTGCCAGGGAAAACAACTGCAACGTCGTCCTAAAGTACGCAGGCACCGCCACTCTTATCAGGAGCTCTACGGTCGCCAGCGCGTCGGGATCGCTCATTAACGGCAGTTCATGGAGCTCCTCGATCGTGCGGCTGCCGAGCTGCGACCAGATCCGCTCGTATTCGCGGCGCGCCTGCTCTTCGGTTGGATGCGGCGGCCAGTCGATGCCAAGGTGGCGGAGGGAGTCGAGACCGACGGCGACGGCCCGGTCGTTCTGATCGGTGGTCATGTACAAATCGACCCGCAAACATGCCACCGCTACGCGTTGGACTGTGGTACCCGCGCGCGTTGACAGCGCCGCCAGGCGTGCCTCCGCTTCCATCAGCGCGCCCGTCGCGAACTCAGATTCGGCGCGCTGCAGCTCCAGTGCAAAGCTCAGTTCGTTCCGGCGCTCCCAGGCATCTTCCGGCAGCAAGGCCGCACCGGCGGCGAGGTAGGTCAGCGCCGACGCATAGGCGGCCGAAGCCTTGGCGCGCTGGCCTGCGATCAGATTGAGCTCGGCCAGCTGCTCGCGCTCGTCCTGCGAGGCGATCAAGGCTGCGCCTCGGTTAAGGTGGTTGACGATGTCGAAGATGGCCTCCTCCTGCTTCTCAGGAGGCGTATGCGCTGCGAGCAGTCTGCCTACCTGAAGGTGCACCTCGCTGCGCCGTTCCGGCGGGATCAGCGAATAGGCCGCTTCCTGTATGCGATCGTGCACGAACCGGTAGGCGCCCGCCAGGCGCTCGACAAATTCGTGACGGACGGCCGGCCACAGTACTCCATGAACCTCCTCCTGGGAGGTCCCGAGGACGAGCGCAAGCGTCGGCAGCTCGGCGATGTTGCCGAGGCACGCCAACTGCTGCAACGCCTGCAACGCTTCGGCCGGCAGACGGCTTAGCTTGCCAACCATCAGGTTCACGTCGTTGTCGGTATAACCCTTGGCATGGATGCGATCGGGATCCCAGCACCACTGCCCCGCGTCATGATCAAAGGTGAGCAAATCTTCTTCGGCAAGCGCGTGCAGAAACTGGATGACAAAGAACGGATTGCCACCCGTCCTGTCATGGACCAGTTGCGCCAGTGGTGCGATGCGCGCCGGCTCGCAGTGAAGCGCTTCCGCGATTAACTGCCTAATATGCGCACGGGCGAGCGGCGCCAGCGTGATCTCATTGATCTTGAGGCCTGCGTTCCTGATGGCTTGGAGCTTGACCATCAGCGGATGCGCGGCATCGATCTCGTTGTCGCGGTAGGCACCGACCAGCATCAGGTGCCGCAGATCCGCGTGGGTTAGCAGGTCCTCGAGCAGGTCGAGCGTCGCTGCATCGAGCCACTGCAGATCGTCGAGAAAGAGCGCAAGCGGATGTTCCGCCCGGGCAAATACACTGATGAAACGCCGGAACACGAGCATGAAACGGCGTTGCGCCTGTTGCGGCTCAAGTGTCGGGACGGGTGGCGGTTCACCGATGATGAGCTTCAGTTCGGGGATGAGGTCGGTCATGAGCCGGGCATTGGGCTCCAGCGCCTCCAGCAATGCGTCGCGCCAGCTCGCCAGCTCCGTGTCCGGCTTGCCGAGCAGCGGGCGCACCAGGCCTCGAAATGCCTGGACCAGCGTCGAATAGGGGATGTCGCGCTTGTACTGGTCGAACTTGCCCGACGCGAAGAGCCCTCGCGGCGGCACAAGCATCTTGTGCAGTTCATTGACGACCGACGATTTTCCGATGCCGGAGTAGCCGGAGACCAGCACCAGCTCAGGCGGGCCGCTCCCAACGATCCGATCGAACGTGGCGACCAGGGTGGCGACCTCGCGCTCCCGCCCATACAGCTTCTCGGGTATCAGCAACCGGTCGGGCGTGTCGTGTTCGCCCAGCGGGAAGGCATCGATGCGGTGCCGACGCTGCCAGTCGGCGAGGCAATGCTGCAGATCATGCTCAGCACCGGCGGCGGTCTGGTAGCGCTCTTCGGCCGCCTTGGCGAGCAGCTTCATGACGATGTGGGAGACCACGGCAGGGACGGTCTCCACCAGCTTGCACGGCGGCACCGGCTTTCTGGCGATATGGCAGTGCACCCATTCCATGGGTTCAGCGGCCTTAAACGGCAGCACGCCCGTCAGCATCTGGTAAAGCGTGACGCCGAACGCATAGAGGTCGCTGCGCGAATCGATCGAGCGGTTCATCCGGCCGGTCTGCTCGGGTGCCATATAAGCGAGCGTGCCAGCGATGGTCTCGGGCGGTTCGGGCGCCTGTCGCTCGCGCGGCAGCCGGGAGGCGAGGCCGAATCCGGTGAGCCGGACCTGTCCGTCGGCGCAATGTACGAGGATATGCGCGGGCTTGAGATCCTTATGAACAAGACCGCGCTGGTGAAGCTTGCCTAGCGCCGCAGCGATGCCGACAGCGAGCGGCAAAAAATCGCCCATCTCCATCGGCGCGCCGAGCAGACGCGCGAGCGGCTCACCGCCAGGGTCCTCGAGCACCAGCAGGGTCCGGCCGCCTTCGCGCACCAGTTCCAGCGGTCGCGCCGCCCACGCGCCATCGAGTTCGTCCTTCAGGCCAAACGCGTGAACGAGGCGATCAACGCTGGCGGGTGATGGATGTTCAGCGGCGGGCCGCACCAGCAGGACGTTGTGGCTGCCGCCTTCGCGCGGGCGCCGCCCTCGACACAGGACGCGCTCGCCATCGTCCCACAGGATCTGGAGGCTGTTACCCATTGGCACCGGAACCCTATGCAGGTCTTTATCGGGCGAAGGCTACCATCATGCCGCCGCCCGTCATGGGTTGAGACGCTACATTCGTTCCCACGAAAGCCATGATTACATCAGGATACACCTCGGCGACCGCGGTGCCATCGATAGTAGTCAGAGGAGCTTGTCGGGACCGGCGTTCACGCTACGTCGATTGCCTCCGGCATCGGGCCAGGCACCACTCAGTCCGTTTCGGCGAAAAAGATACCCGCGTGAAGTCTGATGAAAAGATGGGTTGATAACGCTCGCCATCTCATACACGACGGCATGCGCCAGACTGAACGCCAGGCCACCCGAGACGGAACCGATTGCGTCAATGCAGCCGCCGAAGCTGACCATCGCGCCGGCCATCTTCGTGACGCAATCCGCGCCGCGCAGACAAATCACACTCCCGACGCCGGCACCACGCCCGTCGGCAAGAGCGGGGGCACGTTCGGCGCGTGGGAGACCAGCGTCGCGAACGACGACCAGAGGATAATCGCGCCGGCCGCGCACAGCCACGAAAACATATTCATGCCGCTATCCTGGATGGGGAACCGGTTCTGATCTGGGCCGAGCGGCCGGTTGAGTTCGCATACCGGCCACTCGATTTTTCTGCGAACGATAGACCGCTATATCGGGTCGTGAGGAGTCCGTCCCCTTGGTCGTCGTCGGTCATCCAGAAGCGCTCGCGATCGAAAGTGCTCAAGATAATTATCAACATGCGTCAGCTTCGAGTGACCGATGAACTCGATACTCGTGGGCAGGCAAACCTTCAAACGGTTTGGCTTGTAGACTTCGACGATAAGAACAAACGGGGCGTTAGCATTGTGGTCGCCGCGACTACATGAACGCAACGGAAAACGTGAACGGCCACGACCAGGTAACGGGTGTGCGGTCCGCATCCCAAGAGATCCGGTTGTTTCGCTGACGTGTCGACCGGGCGATTGCGCGGCGGCTGCAGCTTACCCGCACATGCGAAACGTGATTTTTCCAACGCCGACACGCGCACGCCCATAAGCCGCGGACGGCGATCGAACCCTTCATCAGCAGGCACATTCCATCGCCGCTCCACCACAGCACCTTGAGCAGCTCACCGCGCCTCACGTCTTCTGAACATAGAATATTTCGCTGCCAACACGCGAGGCAAGCAACGCTTACTCTGCGTGCTCGTCGTCCATACCTACCTAGGTATAGCAATCATGTACTTCGATGCCGTGGACAACGGTCGTTGTGGTCCTAGAATTGAGTGACTACCCACCCCCACGTTAGCTTTTAACAGGAGTGCGCAAATTAGATATCCGCAGGCTTCAAGCCGCAGCAGCGCTAGCCCCGCAAGGAGGAAGGTCGTAGAGCCAGGTCGTTAGATCACGCATTTTCACTGCGGCGGCTGATGGTCGGCCGCCATTCACTTTCGCGCAAGCCGGAGCATAGATCATGACCAAGCGACAAGTAATTTCCCCGAAGACTCGGCAAGCTCTTTACGAGAATCACAGCTATTCGGCGGCTATCCGTGCAGGCGATCTGCTGTTCGTGTCCGGGCAGGTCGGCAGCCTTGAGGACGGCACGCCCGAGCCCGATTTCGCCAAACAGGTTCAGCTTGCCTTCGACAATCTCACCGCTGTACTCGAGGCCGCTGGTTGTACCCTCGACGATGTTGTCGACGTCACCACGTTCCATACCGATCTGAAGGGGCAGTTCAAGACCGTCCAGCCTATTCGCAAAAGGGCGTTCGGCAACGGACCACTTCCGAACTGGACTGCGGTCGGCGTAAACTTTCTTTCCGGTTTCGACTTCGAAATCAAGGTCATCGCTCGTATCCCTGGATCGAACTAATCCTTCGACGGGATGGCCCACAGACGCGCTGTGGTGCCATCCGGAATCGAAGACGTCGCCCGGCCCGTGAGCACGAGACCCTATTTCGAAGCAAAAAAGACACAGAGATTTCCGCAACAGATTTGTTACTGCATAACGAATGCGCCAAGCAGGCCCGGTATCTGCGTATGACTCGCCGGACCGCTCCGGAAGCGTATACCGGCGGGTGCTCTCCCATCGCGACCGCCACGCCGTCGCTACATTTTCAAGTCCTGCCCCATCACATCGTGCAGTGCACGTCCAAAACGCACCGCGTAATATACGTCCGCTCGTAAGTTCATTCCGGACACCGTCGCAAGTAGCCGCATCATAATATGCGTCCAAATTGGATCTACCATGCGCATAGCCCGCCTGTGCATCGAAAACTTCCGCGGCATAAGGCATGCGACGCTGCTCCTACCGAAGCACGAGATCTTAATTGGCGACAACAATACCGGCAGAACAACCGCTCTCGAGGCTCTCGACCTGGCACTCGGACCGGAACGGCTGCATCGGGTACCACCAATCAGTGAACATGATTTCTACAACGGCCACTACTTCAATAGACCGTCGAGGGTTGCGGCTTCGGGTGAGATCGGCGAGCCGTCCATAATCCGGATTGAAGTTGTTATCGTCCACCTTATTCTTGGGGGAGAGAGCCCGCTTTGGAGACCGCATTGAGTTCTGGAACGCAGACTGAAGACACCGTGGTTCTCGCTCGTAACGCCAAGGGCGCATTAACGCAGCGCGAGATTGAACTCCGTGAAAATGTTAAGCCGAAGCGTTACAGGAAGGCATTCAGGACGGTCTTTTGCGGGGGGCTACTCGCTCGCCGCACACTAATCGCCGCAGGACCAACCGAGGCCTCTGCTTTTTCGGTCGTCTGTCGACGTCTCGCCGAACTTGATCCCGAAGCCTTGAAGTTGACCCAGAAAAGCGGACATCTATCCTTTGGAGAAGGAGGTGCCGATTATGGGCAAGCATCGTACCCCGTA